>JAGCLR010000222.1 GCA_017646885.1 Methanobrevibacter sp.
AATAGTAAAATAGTAAAATAAAATAATTAACTATTTTTGAAAAACAATAAGATAATGAGACTTGCCCTGAGGAATATCCTCACCGCAATCTGGATTCAATGAGAATAAGCTCATTCCATGCTCTTTAAAGACTTCCTCCAAATCTTCTGGACTGCTTCTTACAGTTATAGGAGGGCCATGCTTTGCTTCCTGTTTTTTATAGTCCATGATAGCTATTTTACCACCTGGCTTAAGAACTCTTTTAAGTTCTTCAATAGCTTCATCCATTCTTCTGGTTGCTTTAAATCCATGCCATACATTTATTAAGAGAATTACATCAACCACATCATCCTCTAAATCAATATGATCTGGAATGTCTGCACAGATTGGAATTAGATTTTCATATCCCTTTTCATCTGCAGTCTTTTGAAGGTCTTCAATGGAAGGTTCGTAAATGTCAACTGCATAGATTGTTGCATCATCATCTAATATTTCAACCGCTTCAAGTGCAGCATGTCCATCTCCACATCCCGCATCCATAAAAACTTCATTTCCATTTAGGTTCAATTCCATAATAATGTCATGAGCATTCAAAAATGACTCGCTTGACCTACCTTGAATGCGATGTCCATTGGCAGGTAAGAGACCTGTTGTATTTGCCATAAATAATCACCATTTAAATTAATAGATTAGCATAAAACTTATCGAATAATGAATCGTTTATTTAATTAAATAAATTTTAAATTCATACCAATTTATAACTGATAAAAAATCTTAGGTTCAATGCATTTTTTTAAATAAAATTCATATGCATTGAATTCAAAACCTGTTTTTATTATTCATCAATTATTTCATAATATGCCCCTTCTGCACATGGGATGCAAACTGGCTTTCCACCACGGTTCAAGTGACGTCCATCAGTAATTTTTTCACCACAGACTGAACAGTAAGTGCTTGTGTGTGGCTTACCTGGCATTTGAGAAGGTTTTAATTCAACATGGACTTTCTCTACAGTGAATAACTCTTCAGCAGGAGTTCTTTTAAATCTTTCAATCATCTCATCTCTGGTTTCCCTTATTTTTTCCTGCTTGTTTGCATCAGCATCAGATACTCTGATTGCTTCACCTGTATCCATATTATAGAAAGTCACTGCAAACTTGCCGTAGTACATTTGCTTAAGGGATCTCTTTCCCATGGTACATTTGGTAACGGATTGAACTGCATCTGCCATGCATCTGTCAATTTCCAAAAATACAATAAGGTTTTTATGACGCTTGTTCAATTCAAATCCCATCAATTCCATACCGTACATTGCAAGCTTGGTACCAATAGCTATTCCTCCACAGATTTCTCCGTGGAATTCTTTAGCTTTAGCCAATTGCTCTTCATAATCTTCTACGCTTACCATTTTTACACCTTTTTAAATAATATTTGAATAATAAAGTAAATATAAATACTTATAAATTTAATCAATCTTAGAATACTTTTTAGAATAATTGCTCATAACCAACTCTAAATTAGTCTTTAAAGGAACACATATTTTTCTATTGTCTTCAAGCTCTACAAGCTTTACATCAATGCCATATGCCTTGTGCAAGTTCTCTTCAGTTAAGACTTCTTCAGGAGTTCCAAAATCAATGAAAGTCTTGTCTTTCATAATAGCTACCTTAGAAGCCGCCAAAAAAGCATGGTCAGGATAATGTGAAGACATAATGACTGCAAGACCCAAATCAGACAATTGCTCAATCATTTCCAATAGCTTGATTTGATTGCCGAAATCCAAATGGTTTGTCGGCTCATCCAAAATAAGCAAATCAGGCTCTTGGGCAAGAACCCTTGCAAGGAAAACCAATTGACGTTCACCACCACTTAAATTAGTATAGCTTTTTTCCTTCAGATATTCAATTCCAAGAGTCTTTAAAGCATTTAAAGCTATTTCCTTATCTTCTTCCTTCGGAGAGGAAGATAAATTTATATAAGGGGACCTTCCCATAAGGACTACATCAAAGACCTTGAAAGGAAATGAAGGGACATGCCCTTGTGGAATATACCCTACTAGCTTTGCAATGTCACTATATGACAGTTCCTTGATGTTTGTTCCATTTAATGAAACAGTTCCTGAGTTTACATCATGAAGGCCATTTATTGTTTTTATCAATGTGGTCTTTCCAGTTCCATTTGGTCCCAATATGCATAGAACATCTCCCTTTTCAATTGAAAAACTGATGTTCTCAAATACAGTTGGAGACTCTTTATCATATGAAAAGGAAACATCTTTCACTTCTAACAGCTTAACCATAAAACCACCACACTAAATAAACTAAGCTTGCTTGAAAAACAATCCAAATAAACTAACTCCACTCTGAATAACCTCTTCTAAGCAAGTAAAGGAACAAAGGAACACCAACAATTGCAGTTAAAATACCAATAGGAATTTCTATTGAAATAAATGTTCTTGAAATATTATCAATCAATAATAGGAAACTTGCCCCAATGCTTAATGAAGCGGGAAGAAGAATCTTATGGTCTGGACCTACAATTATACGAGTCATATGAGGAACTACAAGACCAACCCAACCAATAATCCCACTTATAGATACTGCTGCAGAAGTAACTAAAGTACATGCAACAATAATAAGCAATCTAAGTTTTCCAGCATCCAAACCTAACGATTGAGCTTCTTCATCACCCATTGCCAAAACATTCAAATGCCATCTCAAAACTAAAATGACAAGAATTCCAATAAGCAATGGAATGATAATCATTGATAACTTATCAAAATTAACAGCAGATAAGCTACCCATAAGCCAATAGGTGATCTGAGGCAACTTGTCATAAGGATCTGCCATGAATTTAGTACCTGAAATCAAAGCATTGAAGAATGCTGAAACTGCAGTACCAGACAGTACAAGAAGAAGAATTCCCCCTGCCTTATAAGCTTTTGAAATCCCATAGGTGATAGATACAGAGATAATGCCGAATATAAAGGCAGCCAATTGAATCAATGCATTTCCTGCATTTGCTAAAATTGCAACTGCAGCACCAAAACCGGCTCCCATAGATACCCCTAACAAATCCGGAGATACAAGAGGGTTTTTAAATATCCCCTGAAAAGAAGCACCAGCAATGGATAAAGCCGCCCCAACAAGCAAAGCTGCAATAATACGGGGCAATCTAATTGTAAATACAATTGAATTTAGCTCTGGAGATACAGCCAATTGTGGAAATATTGGGCTTAAAATGGTCTTTACCACATCAATAGGAGCTACTGGATACCTGCCTAACATAAAGGATACAAAGAATAAAAATATTGGCAGAGCAATCAGCAATAGGTAAATGATCAAATTATCTATATTCAAAGAAGAATTCTCACTCATCAATACAAATCCTTAAAATTTTTAGAAATTAATCTGCTTTCTTAGAATTATTGTTTAAACTATTTAAATATAACAGAATTATGAATTCTATACATTATTCCAATCATAAATCTGATTCTTTAATTCCGGATGAAGTCAAGATCTCACGAGCTTCATCATCACTTAAATCATAATGATAGAACTTGCTGTAAAACTCCTTAGTGGCATCTACCATATTGATATTGGAATACTTTTCCGGATAAATTACTTTAGCAGTCCAAGGAACACCGATTATTATATTTGCTCCAGGAGGCCTATCAAACCATTTAAATGGGGACTGTGGAGAAATATAAACCCTGTGGTCTTTTACTGCCTTTACACTAGCCCATTTTGAATCATTATAGACATTATTGTAAAAGTCCTCATCTGTAGCTATGATAACATCAGGATTCCATTTCATTACCTGCTCAATTGAAACAGTTAATTCACTGCCAGAATCCTTAACTTCAGTATCCGCAACATTTTTACCACCAACAAGTGAAATCAGTTGGCCATGTGAAGCTCCGCTTGCATAAGTGGACAATCCGTCCTCACCAGAAGCGTAATAAACAGATTTTTTCTCAGAATCTGGAATGGAACTTGCTACACTATTTACTTCTGATAAATACTTATCATTAAAGCCAATAAGCTCTTGAGCCTTATCTTCAGCAGTCAAGATTTTGCCCATAAACTCAATGGTGGAATCAATCTTTGTAACATTGGTGTTGTCAGTCACTGCTACAACTGGAATTGAACCGAATTTCTCTTGTCTTTCTTCAACAGTAGACAGATCCACGCCCATTCCTTCATCAATGGATTCAACAACAAAATTAGGCTCAGCAGCAATGAATTCCTCATAATTACCATCTTGACTTCCAAACCATCCTCCAATTACTGGAAATTTATCCTTATATTGATCTGGAACATAAGTGAGCTCTTCATCAGTCCATTGGAAGTTTACTCCCGCTAATTTCTCAGGAGCTAACATATACATAATGGTAGTCATAGGTGGACTTGTAGCAACAATCCTATCGACACTATTTGGGATAGTTACAGTCCTATTTGCCATATCAGTTATTGTATTATTGCCTGATGAAGTTACAGAAGAGGGAGAGGCAAATAAACTAATAGCAGCCCCACAAGCAACTAAAGCAATTAAAATAACCAATATTATTTTAGTTTTCTTTTCCATATTATTACCTAATTATAACTATATAGTATATAACATGAAATATTTTTCATTTCAATTATATAAATAATTTTCTAAATTATTTAAAAATGATTAAATCTAATAAAAAACCCAAATTAAAGCTTTTTCGATTAAGAAAAATGATTCATATAGATATGAAAATAAAACAAAAAAGAAACTCAATGGAACTTAAAAGACCAAAGAAAAATATGAAAAATATGGAGAAGGAAAATAAATTAAAAAAGTGAAATAATTAAAATAAGTGAAAATAATTAAAAAAAATGAAGAATAAAAAAAGAAAAACACATGAAGAAAAATAAGTTAGGAAGATGATGAAAAATAGACTATTCTAAAACAGTATGTCTATTCTTTAAATCCTCTTCAGTTTTGCCCATGGTTTCCATAAGTTCAGAAACCAATCCATCAAGGAATACAAGAGAAGTTAATTCAAATGCAGTACCAAGAGGAGTCAATGAAGTGTAATTTCCTTTAATTTGTCTTTTGAGGTAGTTTTCATCATCCACTTCCACTTTTGTTCTACCTTTTACGTGAATGATTCCATCAGCTATTTGGCCTAAACTGCTTTCAGGATAAGAAGTCAATGCCAAAACCTTTGCACCTCTTTTTTTAGAAATTTTTGCAGCAGTTACAATGGTATTGGTTTCACCAGAACCTGAAATAGCTAAAATGCAGTCTCCTGCATTGATAGCTGGAGAAATGGTTTCACCCACTACATAGGAACTTAAACCTAAGTGCATCAATCTCATTGCAAACGCCTTAGCTGCAAGACCTGATCTACCTGCACCGGTTACAAAAATATTATCTGCAGTTGTAATAATTTCAATAAACTTTGCTATATCTTCTTCAATCAAATATTCTTCTGCATCATGAATATTTTCTAAAATTGCTTCAATTGCGGATATCATAAACTCCATTTAAATCTCTACCTAAACCTTAATATAATTTCAATAATTTCTAATCATTCAATGAAAACATAATACAAAATTTTAACTATAAATTATTTTGAAATTAGATAATACTATTATATTCATTAAAATATTTAAAATTAATCAGTGCCATGAATCAAAAAGTTTTAATATCTTGAACTGGTATAAAGCAAAAAGTTTTTTTAATATTTTGAATAAAAGAAAATATATATTTTCAAAACAAAAATGGGTTTTAGAGGGATTTAATGCCAAATCGTGAAGATGAAAATGATGATGCATTCATGGATGAAAAGAATATCATCAAGCCTGAAATCGGAATTGAAATAGATGGAATATCCTTTAATTATAAATTCTTTGAAACATTGGAATCATTGTCAAAAACATATTCCCAAAGAAAAACTGCAAAGGAATTGAAAGTTTCCCATTCAGTGCTTAATAGAAGAGTCAAGAACGCTGAAGACAAGCTTGGGGAAAAATTAGTGATTAGTGTAGGTTCCGGTTCTGAATTAAGTCCAAAAGGGTATGAACTTCTAGATATCTATTACAAATATAAAAACCGATTAGAAGATAGAGAAGAGATCATAATAGCTGGAGGCCATATCATTACAGGACTTCTGCAAGCTATCAGCTATGATTTGCCTTTTAAGACATTGATTTACAGTAGTGATGACGAAAGTGCATATGAACTTGCAAAACAGGATTTAGTGGATATATTGGCATTGGATGACCCATTACTTGCTTTTGAAAACGATTTGAATTTTACAGCTATTGCATATGACCATTTGGTGCTTATCTCTCCAAGCCGTGGAAAAAGAATTGAAAGGATAGAAGACCTTGAAGGATTGAAATTCATTGGTGTGAAGGGAAGTGCGCAAAGGTTGGCATGGAACACATTAAGACAGGAAAACATTAATTTCTCCATTGAAAGGGAAGTCAAATCCCAATTTGATGCCTTCAAAATCGTTAGAAACTCTGATGAATACTATACCTTTTTAAATGCAAGCTATTTCAATGGAAATGAAATATTGAAAAATGAAACACGTCACGTAATAAGTTTAGTTCAAATCAATGATACAAAAGAAGACATTTATAATTTAATTGAATATTTACTCTTTGATGGACAAACTAAAATAGGAGAACAAGGATTTGTTCCAATGAAACCTTGGAAAACAAGATAGTAAAAAAAATAAAAAATTAAAAAGAGAATTAATTGAAAAATAAAAAAAATAAATTAAATTTAAAAAAAGAAAAAAGAAAGAAAAAATAGATAATTTATCTATTTAATCAAATCAGAATCAGATTGGTCTAACCATTGATTTACTATTTTTACTGCACAGAAGTTACCGCACATGGTACAGGTATCCTCTTCTTCAGGAGGTCTTTCGTCTCTTTTTGCACGTGCAGCTTCTGGGAACATTGCACATTCATATTGAGCTTCCCAATCCAATCTTTTTCTTGCTTCTGCCATAGCCAAGTCTTGTGAACCATCGATTTGACCACTTGCCAAGTCACCTGCATATGCACCTATTCTAGTTGCAATTACTCCTTCTTTTACATCTTCAGGAGATGGTAAAGCCAAGTGCTCTGCAGGAGTTACATAACAAATGAAGTCTGCTCCAGCTTTTGCAGATGATGCTGCACCGATTGCAGATACGATGTGATCGTAACCTGGCGCTACATCACATACAATAGGACCTAACATATAGAAAGGAGCATTTGAACACATTTTCTTTTGAATCATTACATTGGTTGGGATTTCATTGATAGGGATGTGACCTGGTCCTTCAATCATGCACTGTACACCAGCATCTCTGGATCTGTCAATCAATTCACCTAAAATAATCAATTCTTGGATTTGAGCCCTGTCAGTAGAATCAGCAATTGAACCAGCTCTCATACCATTTGCAAGAGATAATACAACATCATGCTCTTTTGCAATTTCCAAGACATAATCAAAGTTTTCATACAATGGATTTTCCTTTTCATTTTCAACAATCCAACCGGACATGAATGATCCTCCACGGGATACAAGTCCAGTTACTCTACCTTGCCTTTTGAGTCTTGTTAAGGTTTCAATATTGATACTGCTGTGAACAGCCATAAAGTCAATACCGTCTTTTGCTTGCTTTTCAATGGTATTGAACAAATCATCTTCATCCATGTAAATTACGGAACCATGTTCTCTAATGCTTTCAATAGCTGCTTGGTATACTGGTACGGATCCTACAGGAAGAGGGGACATGTCCAATACTCTTCTTCTGATTACATCCAAGTCTCCGCCAATACTCAATTCCATTAAACAGTCAGCACCATGGTCAATTGCAACTTGTGCTTTATATACCTCTTCATCAAAGTTTACAATGTCTGTAGAGGTTCCTACAGTTGCATTTACTTTTGTTCTAAGACCTGCACCAATACCTGCTGCTTCAATGTCCCTATTTACATTGGATGGAATTACAATGGTGCCGTTTGCAACGGATCTTAAGATAAAATCTTCGCTAACTCCTTCGATTTTAGCGACATGTTTCATTTCTTCTGTCAATATTCCCTTTTTTGCATCACTAATTTGTGTCATTAATTTTTCTCCCCAGATTTTTGTTATGCTAGATTATTATAAAATCAATATTCTTGAGAATTCTTTATTTTCTTTAAATCATGTTGAGGAATCGCTAAATTTAAATTCAAATATATTTTACTAAAATAAAGTTTAATTTAATTCTATTTGACTTGATTTTATAATTTTATTTAATTATTTTATCTAATATAAAGATATCTATTTTTAAGGCCTTTATTTGCAAAATAAAGCCCTCTGAGGTCTTTTTTATCAAATACTTTTGATATATATCAAATACATTTTATAAAATATTAAGTCTTTTGAAAAAATGAAGAAATGAATTTAGCAATTAATATTTAAATAAAAAATTTAAAATGATTTGTAAAAAAATAATGGAAAATAATATAATAAAAAAATTAGAAAAAGAATATAAAAATAAAAAAGTAAAAAAAGAAAAAAGTGAAAATAGTAAAAATACTATTTATTTATAGAAATCAATCATTCTATTGTAAGCTTCATCGAAAGTTGGCATATTTGTTTGGCAACCTTGCTTTTCTACAACAAATGATGAAACGGATGAAGCAAATTTAGCAGCTTCTTCTAATGAAGCCCCATAAATAAGTCTAGATACGAATCCTGCCTTATAGGAGTCTCCTGCACCAGTAGGATCAACAGCAGGCCTATAAATAGATTCAACTTCTATCTTGCCTTCATCAGGACTATAGATGATACTACCTTTTGAACCACAGGTCATTAGAACAACCTCTGGACCTAAGTCCATCAAGCCATTGATATCAACATTCATAGACTCTTGAATACGCTTGATTTCGTGATGATTTCCAAAAAGTATATTGACGTTGGCTATGACTTCCTTCAATTTCTTAGGACTGTACATTCCAAGGTCTTGACCTGGATCAAATGAGACCAATCTTTCCTCTTCTTTAGCAACAATCCCTGTTTTGCAATTGAAATGAGGATCACCTGTTGCCAAATGAACTGCCTTAAATTCCTTAATCTTATCTCTTGGAACTTCACTGTCATGGAACTCTTTTCCAGCACCCCAGTAGAAATAGCTGATTTGATCCTGATTGTTGTTTGTCATTACAAATGCAGTTGGTGTGTTTTCATCTTGGGAAATAATCAAAGCTTCAGTGTCCACACCTAATTTTTGCATATTCTTGTGGTAATGAGAATCAATAAATTCACATCCTACAGCGGATATCAAACCAGTTTTCATACCTAAAGTCGCACCAATCATTGCAACATTTGCTGCTGCACCACCATTCAAGTTTTTCATGGTTTTCATAGGTGCAGAATTATTGGCCTTAGGAAACTCATCAACTGTGATGATGTAATCCAATGCAGTATGTCCCACTGCTAATAAATCTTTTTTTACACTCAAATAAATACAACCCTTTTCGCTCTTGTTTTTAACTGTTTAAACCGTTTTAACTGTTAATAAAAAAATCATTGAAAAAGTATTAACCCCCTAATCAATGACTTTTTAGATAAAATAAGACTGAATATGACTATTTTGAAAAAAATAAAGCCAAACTTCATCTTATTAATGAATTAAATAATATTTACTGATTTAAATTTAGAAAAAATTCTATCTTAAAATATTATTGAATTGAAAAATTTTTTTCTAAAATTAGTACAATATTATTTTAGACTTCCCAATATTTAATGATTTTTATTAACATGTGTTATGAAAATATTTCAATAAAATTTTCCATAAAATTGAAACTAAAAATCACCAACAATTAAGTAATAAATATTTTATTTTAATAATAATTTTAACTTGCGATAGCATTTGAAAACTAATATTTTAAAAACATGAAAATATGGCCCTAAAAAATTAACATCCTCTTCCCTATCATGACAACTTAAAAAGAAAAATATATAAAAATCAAATTTTAAAATAAAAATTATATACGAAATGAATATAATTTTAGTTTGATGTTGAAATTTATAAAATGGGGGCTAAATTATTAGTAGAAAAAGTAATATAAAATCTATTTTAATCCTATTTACAGTTATGTGTATAGTATTTAGTTTATTAAGCTCTATTAGTGCAGTAGAACTGTCTGATAATGATATTATCCAAAATAATGATGATAATATTATAAATACTATCGAATTAGATGAAGAAAATGAAAATATGGAAATAATTAGCATGAATTCAGAAAATGCTTTAGAAGAAAGCTCTGAAAATCAGCTAAAAGATGCGAATACAAATACAATTTACATATCAGCATCAGGTGATGATCTAACTGGGGATGGAAGTAAGGATAACCCTTATAAAACAGTAAAGCAAGGAATAGAAAATTCCAATAATCAATCTATAATCTACTTATCAGAAGGAAACTTTGATGCCCAAAACATTTCAATAGATAAGACCTTAACTATCGAAGGCGTAAAAGACAAAACAGTTATCGATGCAAATCATATTTCCAGAATATTTTTCATGACCTCTGATGCAAAATTAACATTAATCAGACTCACTTTAATAAATGGGAACATGAGCAACAATGAAACTGGACTTGGAGGATCCATTTACAACGATGGAGGAGAATTAACATTAATCAATTGTACAATAAAAGACTCTTATTCTGGTTTAAATGGTGGAGCAATCTACAGCAACATGGGAAAATTAAGCTTAATTGAATCCGATATCATCAATAACACTGCAGTCCAATATGGAGGGGCAATATATTCTGCAGGCATAACAAACATTGAAAATTCCTATTTTACTGAAAACCACATTACTGCTGAAAAAGGAGTAGGGGGAGCTATTGCATGTGGAGGAATCGCTTCTATAAGCAACACTCTATTCTTAAAGAACTATGCAATATATTCCGCAGGAGCAATACTCAATTTAGCAAATGCAACTTTAAACAACTGCAGTTTCATAAATCAGACCACAGAATATACTGGAGGGGCAATCAGCAATCATAATTATATGGTCATCAACAACAGCATATTCAGTGGAGGGTACTCAAGATTTTATGCAGCTGCCATCCTTGCACCTCCAAGTGGGCAGCATGTTGTAACAGAAGTGTATAACACCATCTTCGAAAAGAACTACGTAGGAGCTCACGGTGCAGTATCAAACAATTTCAAGGATACTGAACTTAAAATGGAAAACTGCGCTATTGTTGGAAATTATATTCTATTAGAGCAAGGTGGAAAAATCTACGGGGATATTGCTTTAGATGATAATGCAAGTACTCTTTACTGCTGGTGGGGTCAAAATGAAATAAGCCCATACTACTATTCCCCACATAGTGAAACCTATGAATCCTGGAAAATAAATGCAAGCAAATGGTTAGTGATGGAATTTACATCAAGCAATGAAATAATTAAACAAGATGTAAACAATGTATTGAACGTTAACATAAAACATTACTTTGACAACGAAACCAAAGAGATATATGATTACGATGAAGACATTAACTTGCCTTTAACCGTTAAATTTTATACAAACACTGGACAAACAATAGCTGAAGTTGAATTGGTAAATGGTAGTGCAAGCATAAATTACATTCCAGCAAACAATGTGAAAACCGTTTATGCAAAATTAAGCAATCAAACAATTGAAATAAGTGTTAAGCAAAAAAATGAATCTAAACTTATTGCAAGCGATTTAAGCAAATACTATAAAGAAAATAAGGATTTGGAAATTAAATTAACTGACAATAACAATAATCCTCTTTATAATAAAACCGTTAAAATCCTGTTAAATGGAAAGGAATACAATTTAGCAACAAACAATAATGGAATTGTAAAGGTGCCTTTGGATTTGAATATAGGAACTTACACCGCAAAAATAAGTTTTGATGATGAGGAATACAGAAATCAGAACAAAAACGTTAAAATAACTGTTTTGAAAAATAAAACATCCATCAAAGCATCTAACCTAGTGAAATACTACAAAAATTCCACTAAATTAAGTGTAAAATTATTGGACAACAATAAAAAGCCATTAAAATCCAAAACAGTGAAAATAAGAATAGCTGGCAAAACCTATTCAAAAACAACTAATAGCAAAGGCATTGCAACATTTGCCATTAATCAAAAAGTAGGGACTTACAGTGTAAAAATTTCATTTAATGGAGATAAAACTTATCAAAGTTCTTCTAAAACCATTAAAGTCTATGTAAAATCTGCAAAATTAACAACTAAAACTAAAAAGATCCATAGAAAATCCTATTTTGTAGCTACACTTAAAGACAAAAATGGAAAAGCGATCAAGAAAACAAAAGTTAAATTTAAATTAAATGGAAAAACATACACCAGAACTACAAACAATAAAGGAATTGCTAAGCTTAAGATAACTGTAAAAATAGGAACCTATAAAATAAAAACCAGCTTCAAGTCAACCAAGATTTATGGAGCAACTGTTTTTACAAATAAAATTAAAGTGCTTAGATAAATGAATTAGATAATGAATTAGATAAATGAATTAGATAAATGAATAGGAAACTATTCATTTATCCTTTTTTTAAAAAATTAGAAAATGTTTAATAAATACTATAAAAATTTTTCAAAATCCTAAAATCATTAAGGAAAGACTATTAAAAAAATAAAAAAATTTTTAAATATAATTATACTAATTACTATTATAGGAACTTTTTTTTAAAATTTTCTAATAACATATTTAGCTGTTGATTAATTAATGGTTAAATTTGAGTGTAAACATATTATGAGAAAAAATTAATAGTTGTCTGGTATTTAAAAATGAAATATCAATGATGCTTCAAAAATAAATTCTGGATAATTAAAAGGTAACGAGATGGTGGTTTTTATTTCCGAAGAAGAAATTGAAACTTTAAAAGAAAGATTAGCTAAGAAAGATGATAAACTTAAAAATCAGGCAAGCGAATTGAATCATTTAACAAATGAAGTCATTCCTGAATTGAAAAAGCAGAACAAGGAACTAAAGATAGTTAAAAAGGAACTTAGTGAAGCATTGGAAACCAGTACAAAAAAATATTTTGACCAATTGGAAATCAATGCAGATTTAAGTGAAAGCGTTGCTAAAAAAGGTGCAGGTCTTCAATTAGCTAAAGTCAGATTGGAAGAAATTGAAAAGCTAGTGGTTGAACTTGAAGCAAAAGCTAATGAAAAAGAGGCAGAAATTGCATCTACAGAAGACTTGTCTGAAGAGGAAAAATCAATAGTTGACAAGCTAAACAATAAGATCAATAAATTGAACAAAGAGTTGGAAGCAAAAGACAGAGTTATTGACAATAAGGAAAAGGAAATCGTAAGAAAACAAAACCAGTTAAAAGACAAAAACTCTGAAATCGCTGACTTGAAAGAGAATCTAATTCCTAAACTCAAAGCTGAAACTGCTGAAATCAATGCTAAATTGAAAGCTAAAGAAGCAGAACATGAAGCTGAAAATGCAGGAATTGGAGGAACAATTGCTAAATTAGAAGCGGAAATTAAAGACCTAAACGAAAAATTAGATAATAAACAGAGAGATTACAACAAGTTAAGCACTGCAATGAATGCAAAAGACAAAACTATTAACTCTCTCAAAAACAAAAACCAGCAATTATCTGAACAGCTTAAAGGCCAAGATAACAAAGGATTCTTTAGCAAAATCAGAGGCAGATAATTGTTTTAGATTAATTAATTTTTATTAATTAATCACTTTTTCTTTTTTTTACAAATTTATTCACATAAGTTACTTTCAGAACAATCTAATTTTAAAAAATAAAGTTTCGGTATTAACGAACAGATAATTAATTAACACTATAAAAATATTGAAAAATTAATAAAAAAATAGAAAAATAAGAAAAATAGTGAATAGTTAGAGTAGAAAATTACTCCCAACTATTAGAAAAAATTTTGGTCCAGGTTTTGCAAGCCGAAGGCTTGGAAAAGCTGGGTTAAGCTTCTTGTCTTAACCTTTTAACTACAAAGTCCTTATCTAAAGAGAGTAAGAATGAAGCTGCTCTTGGTCCTTGTTTTTGACCAAGAATCATTTTATAAATAGCTTGGAAAGCCTTTTGTGGTTTTAATCCATGGCTTTCTAAAACTTCATACATAGCATCATGCAATTCTTCAGCAGATGAGAACTCTTTTTCTTCCATTAAATCTGCAAGGTCTTTCAAGAATGCAATTTGATCATCTGGAAGAGGCAATTTTGGAATTGAGTCGTATTGAACTTGGAACTTGACGAATTTAGGAGCATATTTGTCTAACCAAGCGATTACATTGTCAACTCTTTCTTCATATTGAGCCAATTCAAGTTCGGTTAAGTCACAGAAGTCCTTATCCTTAAAGCTTTTAGTTAATTGGGAATTCTTTTTCAAAATGCCAAAGATCTTTTCAAGGTCTTTTTCTCCAACAATTTGATAAGCATTTACCAAGAATCTGAAAGGAGGTCTGAATGGTAATGGAGCATCTGCCTTGATTTGAGCATTTTTATAAATGCTTTTGAATTTTCTTCCTTCTTTTTCAGATGGGGCTTCTTCCTCACCGTAGAATACTCTTTCAACCTTATCAAAGGTGTCCATAAAGTCTAACCATGGCATTTTTGGAGAGAAGTCTTTGGATTTCATTGGTTTGCTTCTGAATAAGTAATAGTTAAGACTTTCTGCAGGTCCGATTTCCAACCATTGTTCTGGAGTGAAGAAAACACCATGAGATTTACTCATTGCTTCACCATCCAATGTAATCCATTCGTATGGAACTGGATATGGTGCTGGGTAATCAAAGATCTCTTCAGATATTACGCTACTTACATCGTAAGATCCACCAGCTGCTGCATGGTCTTTTCCAAATGGTTCACAAGTGGTTCCAAAGATTTTCCATCTTGCTGCCCATTCAACTCTCCAGGTAAGTTTACCGTTACCTGATTTAATGTCCATCTCACCATCGTGGCCACATTCACATCTGTATTTTACAATGTCACCGTCGAAGTCATATGCTTCAGTGGTGTTTACTCTTCCACATTTTTCACAGATTGGGTTGTATGGCAACCAGTGGTCTGCCAATGGCTCTCTTCTGTATTGGTCAAAAATGGCTTTGATTTCATTGTGCTTTTCAAGGGAGACTCTGATTGATTCAAGATAAGATCCATCCTTATACATTTCAAAACCAGATTTAGGAATTATTTCAATACCATAAGCATCAAGAACTTTGAATAAAGGTTTTTCAAAGTGTTCTACAAAGTTTTTACAGCATCCTTCAGGACATGGAATCATAGAGTATGGCATACCAAGGTATTGGTCATAAGATTCAGGAAGTGGGAAAGGAACTTTTCTAAGTGGGTCATGGTCATCTGCAATCCAGATGGTTTCTGCATCATTTCCTAACTCACGTAATGCTTTTCCTATTGCGTTAGCTATAAATACATCGCATGAGTTTCCAATATGTATAGAACCTGAGATAGATGTACCACTTGCTATGACATGTTTTTCTACATCCATTTCATTTAATTCATCAGCGATTCTTTCAATCCAATGTTTCATTGTTTCACCATAATAATTATAAAAGCTGCTTTCAATTTAATGTGTTTAATATTCCAAACTATATATGAAAGCAATAATGAAGTAATAAATTAATATAAATTCGATACTATTGATAATAAATATTCAATATAAATATCCAATATAATATCCAATAAAAATATCCTAATAATTTATTATATTATATATTTTTATTATCATCTTATAAAAAATTAATTACAAAAATAGTCATTAAAGGATGTAAATAGGATTCTTGAAAAGAACCCTATTAAGTGGAAAAATAGAGTCAAGCTCTATATAAAAATAAAATTTAAAATAAAATAGGCAAAAAACAATGCCTATGAAAATTAATTAATAATCAAATTAAACTTCAATGATCAATCAACAAAATAAAGTAGATTGAACTTATTGTTCAAATCTACGTCTGTCGATTAATTCTTGACGTTTACCTGCGTTCCATCCACCGTTTGCAGATTTAGCGTGACCTACTTGTTGTACGTAACCAGTAATTCTGTCATACCATTCCACATCAGCAGTTTCACCACAGGAAGGACATTTGTTGCTTAATCCTTTCATTAATGTTTTACAGTGTAAACAGAAACTGAATGCTGAACTGTAAGCCCAGAAACCAATATCGGATTTTCTTGCAATCTTATTGGTTAAGCTCATTAATGCATCAGGATCAGAGTATGATTCACCCATGAATGCATGGAAGATGTGTCCACCAGGAGTTAAGCTGTGGTATTTGCCTTCGATTTTGACTTTGTCTGCAAAGGAAATGTCACTGTTTACAGGTACATGTGAGGAGTTGGTATAGTAGTTAGCTCCATTGTCACCTTGCAAGATTGCCTTATCTCCGAATTGCTCTTTATCCAAGGTTGCAAATCTGTATGCAGTGGATTCAGCAGGAGTTTGCAATACAGACCATCTGAGTCCAGTTTCTTCTTGTAATGATTTTGCTCTTGCATTGATGTATTCTAAACATTTGATACCGAATTTGTTTGCATCAGGGTTTTCAATTCCTTCACCGAATAATGCAAGCAACATTTCATTAAGACCACAGAAACCAAAGGACAAGGTAGCGTTTTGGATTCTGTAATAGGTTTCACCATCAACCTTTTGGTCTAAGAATGGTAATATGTCAAAGTTGTTTAAACAGTTAAGACCTTGGTTTCTTCTAATCATCAATGTTTCAACAGCAAGATCCATGTAATTGTCCAAGTATTCGAATACATCGTTTTCATCTCTGGATTGGTATCCGATTCTTGGTAAGTTCAATGTTACGTAAGCTAAGTTACCGGTTCTTAAACAGTCTTGTTCCCAGTCACCGGTCCAGG
>JAGCLR010000223.1 GCA_017646885.1 Methanobrevibacter sp.
GATTTTTTCTAAGCCAAGCATATGTTAAAATTTGCCATTCATGCTGAATCCAAACCTTATACTTTTCATATTCCTCTGAATCAAAAAGAGTTCCATTTTCCATAAATGACTGGATTTCCATTAATTCATCCTTTGTTGGTGCACTTGGCCTTCTCATTCCCTTATAATCAATGATTATCTCATATTCATTCAATTCATCATCCAATAATTTCTTGAACTCATCATTATTATAGAGATAATTTATTATGCTGTTTGTTTGAGAAAGATTGAAATAATCATCTAATGTTTGTTGAAATGGATTATTATTGGTTTTTTGATAGAACTTATCCACCATTTTTGAGCTTAAGACATCAACGACACCATTAATGGAATAGTAATCAGACCTGGCATTCTTATCATTCAATTGCCTTAATCCTTTAATCAACACTTCAGTATCTTCAATTAGAGGGAATAAATGAGGTCCCCAGAGGTTAATGGAACGCTCTAACCTTGCACTATAAATGTTATCCTTTGGGCCATAATTATTCACATATTCATATGGCGGGTTTAAGCCTTTAACCTTTAATCTGCCTGTTATTAGGTCTTCAATTGGCTTTATTTCCTCTTCCCAATTCCAAGGAAACCCTAATTGGTCTGTATTTGAATACTTTTTCCATTTTAAAAATGCCTCTTCCAATGCTCCATGAATGAATTCACCAAACCACAACTGAACAGGCATTGATGGAGGAAGGTTTCCCTTGTTTTGGTAGCGGTATTGTAAATTGCAAGTTAAAAATGATAATAAATCACCAGTTAAGCTATATTCTGGTATGATATATTCTCTTGATCTAGTTGATAATTTCATTTTTACACCAATCTGAATAATTCAATAATAATCAAAAATTTCCATATAAAGTTTCATATAATTTACTTAAAAGAACGATTAATTAAATTAAAAATATATTGTCAAAACCTATAAATTCTTCATCTCTATTCCAACCTAATGCAACATTAGGTATTTTCATTTGTTTATCATTTTGTTTATATCCATCAATGTTAGGATTTAATCCAACTAATAGCAAAACATCTTTTGCTCTTGAGAATGCAACAAAGTACAGTCTTGTCAAATCATCAAATGCCATATCTTTAGAATCCCTATTCCTATTGGACAATGAACTGTATTTTTTAATTCTATCCTGAATAATAGAAGAGGAATCTACATTTTTAGGGAATCTTAAATTGGCATCTTTAGGCAGATTCTTCTTAAATCTTGATCCCACATCCACAATTACAAGAGGAAATTCAAGTCCCTTTGCCTGATGAATGGACATTATATTAAAGCGATTTGCAGGAATTACTTCAAAATAATTCTCATCAATCTGCACTCCACCGCTTGCTATTGGCACAAAAATGTTTAATAATGCCTCGTTGATAGATTCCTTTTCATCTTCTGGTGAAGAGAAATCTATATTAGCGGAATACTTATTAAAGAAACTTGTTTGTGTAATTGTCTGAGTAATTGCCTTTAGATAAACTACACCTTCATCATCTTCCTGGAATTCCGGTATCCAACTGACTAATTTATATGCCAATTCCATCAAATTAGCTTTTTTAGGCCATTTGATATCATTTGATTCATCAGATGAGAATGGATGTCTGATTTGCCAATGGGTTACAAATTTCTCTAATGAAACAGGTGAATGTGGCTCTGGATTAACATCATTCATATATGAAATTGCCTTTCTACGCCAAACTTTCATATTTCTGCTTGCAGAATTAGGCAATTTATCGTTAGTATTTTGATAATTTGAATTAGGGTCGATGCACTCAAGCATCAATCCGCAGAAAACAGCAACACAATCGATATTCTGCAAGTCCTGTCCTCTTGGATTAAACACATCAATAGGATGCCTTAATCTTCCCAATTGTTTCTTTAAAGCAAAAGCAAATGTACGGCTTCCTGTAGCGGTTAATTCCTTAGGGGAATAAGTTAAAAATGCAATATCTTCAGCAGAACCCTCATCTCCAAGTTCAATAACTATTTCATCTTCACCTTCTGCC
>JAGCLR010000224.1 GCA_017646885.1 Methanobrevibacter sp.
GCTGTTGGAAGTTCATCTTTATTGATTACAGTTCCACCAGTTGGGAAGTCTGGCCCTTTAATATAATTTAATAACTCTTTTACTTCACAACTTGGATTATTTAAAACATGGATTGCCGCATCCATAATTTCATTTAAGTTATGTGGAGCAAAAGAACATGCCATCGCAACCGCAATGCCAGAAGTTCCATTAACAATTAAGTTTGGAATCTTGCCTGGAAGATATACAGGTTCATTTTCTTCATCTGTATATGCTGGCATCCAATCAACAGAGTTTTTCTTAATGTCAGATAACATTTCTTCACCAAGAGGAGAAAGTTTACATTCTGTATATCTATATGCGGCAGGGACATCACCATCTCTTGAACCATTATTTCCATGGAATGAGATAAGTGGATATCTCATATTCCAAGGCTGGCTCAACCACACTAATGCTCCATAGATTGAGCTATCCCCGTGCGGATGGAATCGACCCATCGTATCTCCAACCGGCTGCGCGCATTTTACAAATTTCTTGTTATTCATATATCCTTTATCAAACATATCATAAAGGATACGTCTTGCTACTGGTTTTAACCCATCTTCAGTTGAAGGTAAAGCTCTATCAGTAATTACACTTAAACTGTAATCAAGGAAACTCTGCTCTACTTCACCAATAATAGGCGTTTTAATTATATTTTCCAAGTCTAGTCCTCCTTTTTCATAATTAAATTGTTATTGTTTGGGGCGACTTGACCAGTCGCAAGTTTATCTGCTAAATCATTCCATTTATTATCAGAATGACCTTTTACTTTTCTTAATTCAATTCTATAACCTTTTTGATACCAATCATAATAAGCTTGAATTAAATCTAAGTTTTCAGGCAGTTTTTTATCGGATTTAATCCAATTATTATTAGCCCATCTAAACATCCAATCATTAAAAGTATTAACACAATAAGAAGAATCACTATATACAATTGGAATTTCTACTTGACTAAATTCATAAACTTCTGTTTTAACTCCATGATTTAACATTGTATATAATATAGCTTTTAATTCTTCTCTATTGTTTGTTGTATTTTCACTTCTCTTACTATAAGTATATAATAAATTTTCTTTATTGTCAAGTACTACAACCCCGAAGCCGCCAGAATTCACCGCTTTTCCGTTTCCTAAGCAGCTTCCATCAGTATAAATAATCATTTTAATCTCCTTAATCAAAGGGCCATGTTGACATTTCTTCATCAGTATAGCATCCAACAGGCTCTGTTGGCACAAATGAATTTCGTTTTAAATGAAGCACTCCAGTAATTGTATCTGCTGGGACGCCTACTACTTTAACACCCGGCATTTTTGCTTCAATGGAAGCAATAATTGAGTTTCCAGTTTCGATATCAATCATATCCATATCAAGCGCAAGGATGAGGCAATCCCCATCTGCGCAATTGATAGTTTCAATATAGCTGGATAAAGTTTCTTCACTATACATCAACATTAGCCCTCCATGCATTCTCTTCAATAAATTTCTTTCTCGGAGTTACAGATTCTCCCATAAGACTAATAAATACTTTTGCTACTTCATCAGCGTCTTCCATTGTAATTTGCTTTAAAGTTCTAGTTTCTGGATTCATAACTGTTTCTTCCATCTCTTCTGGGTCCATTTCACCAAGACCTTTCATACGACCAAGTTCATATTTCTTAGGATTTGAATTTCTAAATGCTTCTAAGGCAGCATCATCTTTCAAATACTGAATTTTAGTTCCTTGTGTAATTTTATAAAGAGGTGGTACAGCAGCATATATGTATCCTTTTTCAATTAAATCTGGACAGAATTTCCAAATAAATGTAAGGAATAGGATACGAATATGAGCCCCATCAACGTCCGCATCGGCTGTGATGATGATTTTTCCATAACGAAGTTTAGATTCGTTGACAATGACTTTGCCATCTTTAATCTCCAATCCAAAAGCATCTACCA
>JAGCLR010000225.1 GCA_017646885.1 Methanobrevibacter sp.
ATCCAGATAACTCTAATATTCTTAGTGATTCTATCGATTCTGAATCTGAAGAGTCAATTGGAAATTCTTATACTAATCAATTATCTAATGAAGCTACTTCCAGTTTAGGTGCAAGTGCAGATGATGCTGGAAATCAAGCAGGTTCAACTTTAAGTGAAGGGGAAGAGGACAATAGCCATGAGGCTGTATTTGAAGATTCAAATTCCTCATCATCAACTGTAAAGACTGCAACCAGCATAACTGTGTCTAAGACCAAAATATACTCTGGAACTCCTATAGTTATTACATTAAAAGATAAGAATGGTAAAGTATTAAGTGGTAAAAAAGTTCAAATTAGCGTACCTAGTAAAAAAAGAGTTTTTACTATGACCACTGACTCTAAGGGACAGGTAAAGCTTAATTATCATAAGGTCGGAACTTTTAAAACTATTATCCAATTCAAAGGAGACAATTCCTTTAAGGCTTTTAAAATCACAAAATACATTAAGGTTTTAAAAAGCGGAACCAGTTTAAAAGTTAAAAATACCACTGTTCCAAGATCAACTCCGTTGATTGTCACTTTAGTGAATAAGAAAAGCGGTGCTGGAATAGCAGGTAAAAAGATCAAGTTTAGAATTCCTACATTTGGTAATAAAACTTATAAGATAGCTACCAATTCCAAAGGTCAAGCTAAACTTTTCGTAACCACTAAAAAGAATTTTTCTGTTGTCATTAGTTATGCAGGTAATGATAATTTATACAAATCCTCAACAAAAGCATATGTAAAACCTATTAAGTGTAAAACATCATTATCCTATTCATCCACTTCCTTGAAGTATGGTGAGGATTTTGTTGTAAACCTTAAAAAATCCAATGGGGATCCTGTAAAGAACAAAAAGCTTATTGTTAAAGTAACCAATAAGAACGTAACATACAACTTGAAAACTAATTCAAATGGAAAAGCAATTGTTCCTATAAAGTATCTCGGTACTTTAAAAATGAAAATTAGTTTCCCAGGAAATGATATGTTTGTCAAATCATCTACAAAGGCTGATTTGACTGTTGAAAAAGGATCTACCAAAATAAAAGGTTCTGATGATTCTGTTGGAAAAGGATTTAATTACTATATCACTTTAAAAAATTCCGCTGGAAAAGCTTTAGCGAATAAAAAAGTGACAATTACCTTTAACGACAAGACTTTTACCAAAACTACCAATTCAAAAGGGCAAGTTAGCTTGCAAATGAACTACAAGTTAGGAACCTATCCTATTGTAGTAAGTTATGATGGAAATAAGTATTATGATTCATCTAAGCTTTCAACAAATGTTAAGATAGTTGAACCATCTATCAGCATTTCAAAAATCATTACTGCAGCTAAGGATTTAAAAGTCCGTGTCGAATACATCAATATTCTTAATAAGGAATACAGTGTAAATATTGATGGCAGAAAGTACACTATGGATGAATTTGCATATCTTATGGCTGGTGCTTTAACCAACATAAATAGCGGTTCAAAAGCAAATGTAAAAATTAAGGATTTATCAAATAATTACAATTCCTCTGGAAGCAAGATTAGTGGTAAGTTATATAAAGCGGAATACCTCAAATTAGCAAAGAATGTTACAAGCTTTGTTAATGAAAATAAACGTATTCCAAATTACAAGCCAACTAATTTAGGTAAAATGGAAGCGAACCTTTACATTTATGCGTTTACTGCTGCATTGGATTACTATGGCAACCATAAAAAATTGCCTTCTTACGTAACAGTTAAAACCAGTTTGGTCAGAGGAGGATACTCCATTTCCATTAGTCAAAATGGTAAAATCCTAAACTATAGGCAGATATTCGATTCAGACGTATTTGCTAAATACTTGAAAACAGGCGGTAAATCCGCACTCAATGATGCTATTAAAAAGAAAGCAAAACAATTAACCGCTGGATTGTCAAGCCCTAAGGCTAAGGCAAATGCTATCTTTGAATTTGTAAGGGATGACATTAGATACAATTTCTATACAAATTCATTAAAAGGAGCAAAAGGAACTTTAAGTTCTAAAGGTGGTAACTGTTGTGATAAGGCTAACTTGATTGTAGCAATGTGCAGGTCTGTAGGTATTTATGCAAGATATTCCCATGCAAAGAACTGTAAATTCGCTAGCGGATTAAATACTGGTCACGTATGGGCTCAAGTTTACGATCCAATATCACAAACCTGGTATACTGCTGATGCAACAAGCCGCAGAAATGAATTAGGTAACATTAAGAATTGGAATACCAAATCTTATAATGAACCTAAGAATTATGCGCTTATACCATTCTAGATTGATTGATTATTTGATTGGATAGATAGAATAATTCTTTTAAAGATTATTCTATAATTTTTATTTTTTTAAATATTTTTTAATTAAATTTTTATTTATTTTAATTTATTTTAATTCTATTTTTATTTATTTTAATTTATTTTAGTTCTATTTTTAATAATTTTGATTGATTCTAAATATTTTTCATATTTATTTGCCTTGCTATTTTTAACTTATTTTCATTAAGTTTATATAAGTTTAAATTTAAATTTAAATTGTAGATTAATTGATTTTTTAAAACTGTTTTTAACAAATATTTATTGATTATTATGGCAAAGTATAAAAGAGTAGCTGTTGGAGGAACATTTGACAAGTTTCATTATGGCCATAGGAGCTTGATTGCCAAGGCTTTTGAAATTGGTGAAAATGTTGAAATAGGAGTCACTTCCAATGTTTTTGCAGGTCAGAAGGAAGGGGATATAGACTCTTGCAATGTTCGTATGGCTAATTTAAATGAATTCTTAGGTACAAAATATAAGAATTTCCATATTTCACGTTTGGATGATCCTTATGGACCAACAATTCATGATGAGGATTATGATGCCATTGTTGTAAGTGAGGAAACAGAACCTAATGCTGTAAAAATCAATGAAATCAGAGTTAGTAAAGGCATGAAGCCACTTGACATAGTTGTTGTAAGCTTTGTCTTGGCAGATGATGGAATACCTATTTCTTCCACTCGTATACGTCAAGGAAAAATCAATCAGAAAGGCGAATTGATATAATCAATTCCATTTTTTCATTTTTTATTACTTTTATGGATTAAGTTCCGAATTCTTATTATTTCTTATTCATTTTTGCTTATTTTTTATTACTAATTTTTTCAGAGTTTTATCCTGTATTTTGAATTTAAACTATTTTTATTGTTTATTTATTTGTTTCAACTGTTTAAATTTAATATTTTTTAAAAATTCATGTAATTTTCAAAAATATTTCATAGTTCCTTAAAATTAAATCGTTATGTTTATATATTCATGTCGATAAATATAGTATTAAATATATTAAAATTATTTAGTATACTTTATATGATATAACAATTAGATATTTATTTAAGTGTGGGATTGTTATGATTTTTATTCAAAGAGATGGAAGCGAAACAAGAAAATTATCTTATGATAATAATGTATGTTTAGCATGTGGAATATGTGCTGACTCTTGTCCAACCAGCTCCTTAGCTTTAGGGGATGTTTTAGGTATTGCAAGAGGCCAGATAGATGGAAACAAGCTTGCAATTGATGACGAAACTTGTGTTATTTGTGGTTTATGTGCATCTGCTTGTCCATTCGGAGCATTGGACTTTGAAATTGATGGTTCAAGCTCTAAAGACTTAGCTGCTTATCCAACATGGACTCATGAATCTGCAATTGATGATGAAGCATGTGAATTCTGTGGAAGATGTACAGTGGCATGTCCTCAAGATGCAATATTGTTCAAAAGAGAATTGCCTGACAGGAATGACTTGTTGAAAGGTGAAATTTCAATAAACGATGAGGAATGTATCTACTGTAGCGCTTGTGCTGAATTATGTCCAGCTGATGCAATCACTGTTGTTAATACTCCTGATGCCTGTTCCATTGAAGTGGATGAGGATAAGTGTGTCTACTGTGGAGTATGTAAGAGAGTATGTCCTCAAGAAGCAATCAAAACAGTATGTATTACCTGTATGCACAGTGATGAAATCGAAAAACCTGAAATCACTGGTGACATATTCATTGGATCCGATTGTATCAACTGTGGATGGTGTAAGGAAATCTGTCCTGTAGATGCAGCAGAAGTCACCAAGCCATTTGATGGTGAAATTACAACTACAGAAGAAGACTGTATAGGCTGTGGATCCTGTGTAGACCTTTGTGCATGTAATGCAGTTGTTCTTGAAGACAATGTTGCTAAATTCAACGAGGAATACTGTGTTTTATGTGGTGCATGTACTAAAGTATGTCCTCAAGAAAGAATTGTTGTCAAAAGAACTGACATGAAATTAACTAACGTTTCATCAGCTTCTTGGAAAGCAACTTTAGAAAGATTACTTGATTAGATTGGAAATATTTAATTTCATTCAATTAAATTTTCTTCAATCAATCTTTTTTATATTTATAAAATAATAAATCTCCATTTAACAATTAGTTTGCGGGGGTTTTCTATTTAGTTAGAAAGATTTATTATTTTTTATTTTTTTTACTTTTTTTAACTTTTCAGCTATTTTTACTTAGCTTAAATTTATTTTTAGGATTTTTACCAGGATATTTTATTTTAATCTAATTTATTAAGTAAAAAAATTCTTCCTTTAGAAAGAGTTTGATTGAAAAGGTCATTGATTTCCAAATTGATTTTATAGATGTAAGTTCCGCAAATGATTGAAATCACTAAAATGGAACCTATCAACAAAATTACTTCAACACTTGTTTGGCCTTTATTGTCCAATTTAAGATATTTTAATTCTTTCATTATTTTTAACCATTTTAGACATATATGAATGTTTTTCCAATCTAATAAATGCTTACATTGTTTCTGATGGAACTTATGTCCTGTGTTGCATTCAATCCGCTTGCATTATTGCTGAAGTAAGATCTGTAAATCAACAGTCCTGCTAAAGCTATTACAATAACTCCTCCGAATAATAGAATATACTCTGCAGCTCCTTGACCTCTATTATCCCTTGAAATAGCTTCAATACTTGATTTAACATTATCTTTTATACTTTCAATTTGGCTTATGCCATTTTCATTTTCATATTTTTTAATAATCATGATTTCACCTCATTTTGTTAAATAATTTCAGTGACTTATTATTTAAATATTGTCTTTTTTTCTAATTTAGAAAACAATTTGAGGTTAATATTACAAATAAAGAATAATTTACTTGTTAATATAAATTTAACATTCATATTATCTTTTTTATTCATTTTAAAATATTATAATCATTTTTGAATTTTACAATCTTCATATAAATTGCCTATTCTCTCAAATTTTATTTAATTTTTGTTTTTATTTATTTTAGACTATGAATTTATCACAGATTTCTTATTTTAATCGATTTTTTATTATAATTTAGTTTTTTTACTAATTTTTAGGCCTTTTTTTATTAATTAAAAACAAAATTATATAAATGATTAATATTATATATAAATATTAATAATGGTTAATTTTTTATTATATGCTTAATTTAACCATTAATTGATTGATTATTTGATATTTTTAGGTGGGTTAAGTGGCAGATTCGTTAGATATATTTACTGGTATTTTATTAACAGTCATTGGTTTAGTTCTTGTTTATGGAAGTATCGTTTATCGCCTAATCGATTTAATTCTAATCATAGGTGTTTTAATCACCATTTTCGGTTTATACAAATTACTTCCAGCATTTATCCTTAGAATTTTAGATTCAAGAAGCTTTAATAGGAATTCAAGACGCAATAGATTGAATCAAAGATCTAGAAATGACACTTTTTCCCGTGTAGTGGAAAGTGCTAAAGAGGTTGAGGAATTAGTCAATTCCAAATTGGATGGCAGTTCTAATTCCAATTCAAAATCCAAATCTATTCTAAAGCCTCATAATGATTCATCTTCAATGACCCTTGATGAATACTTAAATAACAGTCAACAAACAGAAACCAAGACAAGATTCAGCGAACCAGTGGATCAATCCAAACAGGTTCTCAAGACTAAACCAGTAAATGAAGAAAAGCCTAAATTCAAACTCCCATCTATAAGAAAGTCTAGCAATCCTAAAAAAAGAAGTTATGGTTATTTAGAAGACGAAGAGGAATCCAATCCTGATACTGTCTACTTCACACCTAATTATGAAAAGCCTATGAGAGTTACTCGCAGGCCAAAAAGGAAATCCAAGGAAACAATCAATCTTGCTGACGCTCCTAAAAGGTCTCTTGAGATTTCAAAAGCTTTGGCAAGTGTTGGAGATGCTGAAACAGTTTATGACAATGATGTTTCTGATGAAAGCTACAGCCTCATGCCTAAAACCATGGATGAAGAAATCATCATGCCTATTGATGAGATTGATTTGGATCCACAAGAAGAGCCTGTTTATAATTTGTCCCAATCTGGAAATACTTTGTATAATAATGTGATTTATGATGAATCCAGTGAAGAGGATTTCATAACCCCAATATATGCAGATGAGGGATACAGAGAAGAGCATGGCATTGTTTATGAGGATTACGTAGAAGAACCAATTGAAGAGGATTCCACAGCTGAAGTTAAAGAAGCTGAAGATTTAGGATATATTACTCCTGATTCAGCTATTGATGTTGAAAACTTGCCAAGACCAACATCCATTGCCTCTACAAATCCAATAGCTTCCAAGAAAGATGCTAATGCTAACTTATCCAGACCTCATAAGAAATCTTCCATGCTTGGTGCTCCAAAACCTAAAGCTAAGGTTCAAGAGATTCCTAAACCAAGCGTTAAAGCTGAAGATATTCCTAGACCTGCTCCAAAAGTACAGACACCAGCTGTGGCAGAGGAAATTGCTGTTGCACCTGTTTCTGAAATTGCAGGAGCAACTGATGAGACAATCACAATTGACCCTAACAATCCGGAATCCATTCCAATTCCAAAACTATTAAACAGTTATGTCATTTGTGAAAAGGGAATCTTAACTTCACAGGAAGCTTTTGAAGAGGTTGCAAGTCATTCTAAAGAAGAGATTCTATTGGAAGCTCCAACCATTAAGGATATGGGTGACAGATTCCTTTCAAGCCTTTCAAAAATCAAATCAAGAGTTATCATTGAGGAATTTGATTTGGAGGATATTTCCTATGTTCTTTTATTAAGCTCCCTTATTAAAAAAGGAGTTGAAATCAAGACTTTAGCTTCTGTAGAATCATTTAACTTAATTGGAGACACATCCCATGCATTATTGATATCCAATAGTATAGATGAGGATGATTTCGAATATGGTGCAGTTTATGACGATGTGGAATCAGTTGAAAACATCAAGGTGCTCTTCGAATCCTCCTGGAAATTAGCTAATGATTTGGATATTGGTGCACTTGTTGAAAACAATAATCAGAATTAATTTTTTACTTTTATGACTAATGATATTTAAAAAGGTGAAATTATGGAAATTAGATGGTTAGGTCATTCCGCATTTGAATTGATCAGTGATGAAGGAGTAAAGATATTGGTTGACCCATTTATTAGCAATAATCCTGCTTGCCCTCTTCCTGTTGAGGAATTGGAAGCAAATATCATATGCATAACTCATGGTCACTCTGACCATTTCGGAGATGCAATGGAAATAGCTAACAATACAAATGCAACTCTTGTTGCAAACCATGAAATCTCTTTATTCTTAGGTGAGCAAGGTTTTGACTGTGTCAGCATGAATACTGGAGGTTCTGTTTTTATTCAAGGAATTAAAATCACTATGTTGGATGCAAAACACTCTTCTTCTATTGATTTCACAGAAGAAATCCGTCCTGCTGGGGACCCTGGAAGTTTCCTATTCACTTTTGAGGATGGAACAAAAGTATTCCATGCAGGAGACACCGGCTTGTTCTCTGATATGGAAAATGTCATAGGAAAGATCTATAAGCCTGACATTGCAATGGTTCCAATTGGAGATAAATTCACTATGGGTCCATTTGAAGGGGCACTTGCAGCTATGTGGTTAGCTCCAAAGGTTGTCATTCCAATGCATTACAACACTTTCCCTGTAATAGAACAGGATCCAGCTATTTTTTCCAATTTCGTAAATCAGCTTCATCCTAATGTTGAAGTTGTAATCATGAATCCATTGGAATATTACAAACCGGATTTTGAAAAAGAAGAATAATTCAAACTTTAAGAAGTTTGAATATTTTTTTATTTTTTTAATTATCTTTAACTATTTTTTAAATTATCTTTAACTAGTTTTTAACTATTTTTTAATATTTTTTAAAAAAAGAATAGAAAAATGGATTTAAATAAAATCACATTTTCCGCTTGGCAATACCCTTACAACATCATCTAAACTCAATAAATTGTCTTCATTGATTCTAGACAATATTTCCTTAGCTATTTTTTCCTTTTTGGTAAAGCCAGGCTTTATGGTAACAAATTTATTTGTATGATGTTTCATAGCATCAGTTGGTCCAGCCATTATGCGTTTTTCTCCATCATACTCAACAATGCCTATTGATATTTCAAGTTTTGCTCCCCTAATATAGTTTCTATGACCACGAATGATAAATGCACCTTTAGGCACAAACTCTCCTGAAACTGGGGTTTTGGAAACTTGGTCTGGTTCCACCCAATAGACGTCTTGAGATGTGAAGTTTTTCGACCAAGCACTTGAAAAGGAAGCTGAGAACTCACCTAATTCTTTAAGCAAATTGTCATTTAATGAATCGGATTGAACTTTTGCTACAACTGATGGAGCACCATGTATATCCGCATGCAAATAAATATCATTTTGTTCTAAATATTTCTTTACAACCGCTTCATTGGTACCTGCATCTCTACCGCAGACAACTAAAATTCCATCACTTGATACAAACCATCTCAATTTCTCATACCACTTGAGATTCTTTTTGACTCTCTTCTGTGGAACCATGATATTTGACATGGCCTTTTCCTTTTTGGCTTCCATATCTGCAAGCTGTCTTTTAGTGTTTTCAATAGCTATCAAGGCACCTTTTATTTTTCGCTTAGCCTTTTTAGCCTTTTCATAATACACTTCAGCGTTATCAGGTATGGATTTCTTGGAGTCAAGGGCTATGCTTACATCATCTATCCTTAATGTGATGTTTCCTAAAGGATCCATGGATTCGAAAATCTGTGCATCAGCCATTCCAGACTTTTTAGCATCCTTCAATGTCTTTCCAATATCTTTCCATCCATAGTCCTTTTCCCTTGCACCTTTGATTACATTTAATATGTTGTCAACTTGAACGTAATTTGTAAAGAGGAGTTCACCTTTTCTTTGGGAATCTTCAATTGTTTTTTCAAAGTTATGCAATGTCTCTTCCTGCTTTTCAAGCCTTTTGGAAAATTTGGAAACCTTTTTGTTCCATGCAGCTTCCTGAATGCCTGTTATTTCACTTTTCACTTTGGAGGAGTAAAATTCATCACAGGCTTCATTGAAGCTTTCAAAGTTTTCCACTTCAAATCCTTCATATTGGCTTAAATTGATTGAAATGACATCTTCTTTAGCTTTATATTTCTTGTCAGGATTTTCCTGCTTCAATTTTTCCACTTCTTTTTCATTGTTGACAATCATTGGTTTGAACTGCCTTTTCTCCAAAGGTTCAAAAACTGATTTCAAAGCATTGAAAATGATATTTATTTCCTCACCGCTTAGTGCTGAACATGCTGTTTTCTTGCTTATTTCGGTATTTAGCATTATCTCTTCAGCATATAGGCTACCAAGACCGTTTGTAGCAAGAACTCTCACTATTTCTTCATC
>JAGCLR010000226.1 GCA_017646885.1 Methanobrevibacter sp.
TATCAGTTCCAAGAAGTTCAAGAATTTTGATGATTTCTTCGCTTATTCTAAATCTCCGACCCGCTTTACTTGCGACGGTGTGGGTGATGTGATTAGCACCAAGTTGGCGGAAGGTTTGAAGGCCCTGAAGAGTGATATGGAAAAGACACTCCAGTTCGTAACGATTAAGAACGCAGCTCCGAAGAAGGTGGTTGCTGGTGGTTCGTTGGGTGGCAAATCGTTCTGTTTCACCGGTGCTGCTAGTATGCCGCGTAAGAAACTTTGGGAACTGGTTGAAAAGAATGGTGGTGTGGTTCACGAAGGAATCAAGAAGGACACGGACTACTTGGTTCTCGCAGATGTGAATAGCACATCGGGTAAGGCCAAAGCGGCTCGTAAGCAGGGCATCACTCTCCTGAGTGAAGCAGATTTCGTCAAAATGTGCGGGGTGTAAATGTTCGGAATTTTAGCTGGCGTTATTGTATTTGTTGTAATCGCTTTGGGTGTTCTCGCATTTTTTGAAACTCGCCAGAGCGAAAATGACGAAACTGAACAGACTGAAAAAGAATCAGATAACCCGTATGGAAAATTGTATAAGTATCGTGAGAAGCTTTTAGACAATAAAGATCAGTTGACCCAGGACATTCTCAACAATCCTGAAATTGCCAAAAGAGAAATGTTGTACTGGCTTGACAATTTGGGAAAAGAAGATCCGCAGTACACTGTATGGTTTCTGTTGAATGTTTGTGAAAAGGTTGAATATGGTAACCCGAGAGTGGTGAAGGCTATGCGAAATTCTGTTAGGAAAGATACTGTCCAAATGTATGATTTACTTAAGGACCACCTTTACAAAGTATTTCACGGTGAGGCATAATGGTAGATTTTGATTTTTTCACTAACCAGGCAAAAATGTTAAATTTAACTTGTTTGCTTACTGGTGATTGCTATTACATTGGTAAAGTGAGACCTGAAACAGAAACGCTGCGATATAATTTTTATGACAAATCTGTAACAGTATGGCCGAGAGTGTATTACAGTGACTTAGCCAAAGAAATTAGAACTGAAAATGAAAACATTGTAGTTAGTACGAATGAAAGACTTGAAGAACTATGTGCCATAATTCAGATGAATTTAAAGAACGTCAAAATGAAACATCGTTTGTCTAAAATGAAAGAGGATTTTTAATGTTTAAGAAGGCAGAAATTGTAAATGTTCAACTGGAAGACGCAGTTCCTGAAACATCATTTCTCCATTCCAAATACTGGACGATGTTTAGAGGGAATTATCGTTTGGGTTTGACATTTAGAAATTTTTTGTATGGTTATTTTAACATTAACAGAGAATTTAAAGCAGAAATGCCTAGTTTCTTTTATATGGATGACGATAAGGATGTCATTTATGTTACATTTAGTCAAGAGATTAAAGCAAAAGGATATACTGCTAATTTTCCTGTATTGAGTTGGGGAATGCGACCAACTGAAACTGGTTTAATTACTGTGTGTTATTACAATGTGTTCAACATACAGAAACCAACAAAAGAAAGAATTTACAATTATCTTGATTACTATAAGAAGCACAAAAATCCAGTACCTTATGGTTTTGATGTTAGTAATTACTGCTCAAAAGAAGTACGAACCAAACAAATTTGGATTGAAGATTTCAGTTATTTGGATAAAGTAATTAAAGTAATTCGTCCGTATGCTGAAAAACAGAAAGAAGAACTTTTCAAAAATATGGCTATGTTTGATGAATTGGAAAAAATCAAATATACTGAAATTATGGAGAATTATAAAAAGCAAATCGCTGATTTGAACAAAATGAGAAATGAATTTACTGATAAGACAGCAGAAACCATTTTTAAACAAATTAACTTACAAGGAGATTTTTAATATGTTTACGCCGGAACAAGTAGCACAAGTACAGAAAGCAAACGAATTTATCAAGTCAAATTTACCCTTCGTTAAGACAGTTCATCCGACCTTTGAAAAGAAGCGTTTGGTTTGTCTAATCAAAATGAAGGATTTGGATTGTGAAGTCGCTGAACGAGTGAAGAAGGAAATTCATAAAGACCGGACATTTCTTTATGTAAAATTCTTGAAGGACTTCAGCATTGAATGTTCTTACAACAAGATTGATTTTGCTAAGTTACCGAAGGAAGAACCGTGTGGCAGTTATTTCATTACTGACCGAATGTTGAGTCTAGCTGAAATTGAAGATGAAGAAACTGATGTGGCTACTCTGAAGAAGGGTTTCAACGCAGTTATGCAGGAACTCATAGCAGTTGACCAGATCATCAATTCTCCTGATTTGGTTCATTTTAAAAATGAAATTGACAGTACCTATGAAGAAGAACGCAAACTTGAAGAACAGCTCAAAGCTCTCAAAGAAAAGAGAAATCTTCTTTACAGAAAGAAAAAGGATTGTTATAAGAAAATAATCAGTATGGCAGAGGATTTTTAATGACTATTGAATCTCTAAAAGAGATTTGTGATAGTGTAAATGTTACCTTTAATGGTAACCTTTTATTCTATCACAAGGAAATTGTTGGGAGATACTATCACATAGACCCGCTCCGTGATGACGATGAACTTGTATGTGATGTTATTTCTATTGGTTCACCGCACCCCATTGAAGGACTTAACAATGAAAACGAAATAATGAACTGCCTTGTTCAAGCCATAAAGTATTTTAAAAAACTAGAAAACGAAAAAAGATTAAAAAGGATAAATTATGATTTTTAAGGTGTTTGAGAAATTTGGGATTGACCTAAATCAGCATTGTTCAGGCGACTTTGGTGATTTTAAAACATACGAATTAAATCTGGGTGATTTTGATGCCCTGAAATATGCGGAAAATGTAGACTGGGGCTGTATGAGAGTTATCTACAGTAAAGGTACATATTCCATTATGGGGTATCTGCCGACCATTAACTTCAATGGCATAAAGACAATGCTAATAACATACACGAATACAAATGTGCTTCGCTACGGGCAAAATGTTAGGACAATTAAAATAATTGACGAGAAGCAAATTACTGAAAAGAATTTTGACCGCGTTGTTGCGAATGTAAAACATTTCCTGGATAAGTTTGACGAACAAGAAATTAAAATCAAACAGTTCTTAAGTACATTGAACCTGGAAGATTTTAGGAACACAGTTGTAACCTTGGGGAATGAAATAAAAGAAAAAATGGCTGCGCTTGAAGATTACAAAGAAAAATTTTATAAGAATGTTAAATCACAACTATCTGTGACTAAGGATTTTGAATGAAGAATGAATTAGACGAACCATCAATGTTACCTGAATACAAGAAAGTATTAGATACATTTGGTTTGAAACATACTGGTAATGGATGTTATAGCTGGAATGGTTACTGGCTAGTATCTTACTATGGTGATAAAGAGTTCTGTATGTGGGCAGTTATGAGGGGTGTTAAAAAAGAGTGGATGAAACATGACCCGTTTATTTCATTGGGTGGTTGCGAATGTATGAGTCCTGAAGAACTGCAAGAACGAATTAGTAACATAATAAGACAGTACAACCAAGCTAAAGAAGAAATTAAACTGGACAATTTACAGAAGGATTTCAAATGAGAAAGGACATTAAAGCCTTTTTAGAACAAAATAATTTCGTTTACGAAAACAGAGATTTCACTGAATATGTTCCAGGGAATTCCTACAACAAACTAGGTGGCTGGATTTCGGAATACCATAATATATTTTACAGACAATATAAGTATTTCCAAGTTATGTTGTTTGTGGCGCCGCATTATGACAAGCGTTTTCCACCACACAAAAAACGCGGTTATGTTTTCAGTAAATATCTGACTAAACAAGAGCAGATTGATTCTTACATTTATACAGACTGCGTATATTTCAAAATGAGAAACATTGAATTAGATTACGGGGCACAAGCAAATCAAACTGATGCGTATGCTACTCCGTTGCGTTGTTTAACTAATAATATGAACACATATCAGGGCATCAGTAAAATGCGAAAACTGCACAAAAAACTTTGCCCAACAAAATTTAAGGGCAACTGGAAAAATATGAGTATTCCGCAATTAAAGAAAATGATAACAGAATTTGAAACTTACGATCTGGCATTAGAAAAAGCAATAAAAGAAAGAAAAATGTTTGCGAAAGTTAACAAAATTAAAGAAGACTTCGTGTAACTTTCTTTTTACATAAAACCAGCAAAAAATTATTGACAAACTTCATTTTATTTTCTATATTATTACTAAACAATAACAAGAGGTTCAAATGAAAGTTTTTGAAATCCAGCATCCGGGATACAAGGCATTGGTTACAGTTAAGAACATTGAAGGTGTTTCTGATGTAACGAAACACGAAAATTTTGAATATGCCGGTGATTTACACGATAAAACGGAACAGTCGTTTACAATTTATATGAAATCCAATGCGGACTACACTATTAAATCTACTGACAAGATTTATTCGCTTTCGGATTCTCATAGAAATAGTAAATGGGAAATCGTCAGACACGAAATTTCATTTGAAGATTTTTACACAGAAATCGCAATAGCACTAATTCAACAGGACTAATAAGGAGACAAACAAATGAGCAAGAAGACTGACTATTGGACTGAATACGAAAAGCAGGTTGCCGAATGGTTTGCATCTGGTGATTGTAATTATTTCCACAAGGCTATGGAAAAGGCCAAGGACCAACAGAAGATTTGGAAATCTCAGACCAAGTATGAAATCGTGGGCAATAAATGGGACCCGTGGAATCTCGCAGGTGTTCCTTGGAAAACTTGGAATGATTTGAATATGGAAAATATGGACCCGGACAAGCGCAACAAGTTAATTGAAACGATTAACGAAGACAGGGCAGATGACCCGGAATGGAAGTTCTATAAGAATCGTTTGAATAATCTTTAAGGACAAACTTATGTACCAATTTCCGAAATTTTCAAAGAATAAAGTAAAGCAAGCATTTTTAAATGCTGGTGGTTGGCGTATCATTAAAGAAAACGATGGTATGCTTGAACTAATGCCCAATGGGTATAAGGCAAAAGAAGGCTTTACTTTTCTGTTCGTAGAAACTGAAGAGGAATCAAAAGAAAATGATATGCCGATTGGTGAAGCCTATCATATTGATGTAAACCCGTGGGTGGCAGTAGATTATCTTTCTGCTGAAGATTTTGATAATCTAAATCAAATTGTAGCAACTGCCAATTCGTGTGTAAAAGATTACGGAAAGAGGTATAAGTACTAATATGAGAAAGTACAGAATTAAACAAATTGATGACAAATACTATCCACAGGAAAGAATTTTTTTCTTTTTCTGGGATAACATCAAACTTGTAGATAAGGCTTCCCGTGATTGGTTTGTAACCTCGCTAAGTAATTATAATGATATGGCAACATATCTAAAGGCTAAAGACGTTTGGGGTGCGACACATTACCTACTGCCAGAGTTTAAAACACTAGAAAGCGCAAAGCTCTTTCTTGAAGAATACAAAAAATTTCTTGAAAGTGAGTATGATAAACAGAATGTAAAATACTATTATTAGTGTAAACAATTTTTTACATAAAATTGGTAAAAATCCATTGACAAGCACTGTATAATTTTCTATATTGGTATCAAACTAAAAAAGAGGTATAAAAACTATGGCAAAGAACACAAAGAAGACCACGAAGAAGACTGTTAAGACCACCGCAAAGAAGGCAGAAACCACAAAGAAGGTTCCCCATCTTAAGGTTCACGATGGCGCTGACTTTTTCGCTCACAAGCACATCATCAATTTCTTAACGGAAACTGACCTCTACAAATTCACCCAGCAGCAGTTCTATCTCCACGTTCGTCCGAATGACCGAGCCAAATGGGAATTTAAGTGCCGCACTAAGGGTGTAAATCTCGCTCCGCTCTGTAAGCGAATTAACGAGGAATTGGATTGGTTGTGTACTTTGAAGTTCCAACAGTTTGAATTGGATTGGTTTAAGAAACAGAATTATTTTGCTCACGATTATGTGGAATTTCTTGAAGATTTCCAACTGAAGCGTCGCCACATCAAGTGCTATACTGACAAGAAGAATACTACTTTGTTCGTAGAAGCCGAAGGTTCCCAGAAGAATGTTTCTCCGTTTGAAATTTATGTTCTCCACATCGTCCAGGCTCTTTGGATGGCAGATGAAGAACTTGATTGGGATAAGGCGAAGACAAATCTTGACAACGAAATTGCCAAGGTGAACGCAGCAACCAGAGCAGGTATCAAGTTCACGATTTCCGATTTTTCTGTCCGTCGCACGATTTCTAGCGACTGGGAAGATTATATGGTCGGCCGTATGCTTGCTATGTGCCCTGCATTTGTGGGAACTAGCAACGTGTATCTCGCCATCAAGCACAACTGCACGGCGATTGGCACCTTCGCTCACGAATTGGATGCCACCTATCAGGGCCTTGCGGATGTGACGATTGCGAATGCTCAGAAACAGAAGCTCACCGATTGGGCAAATGAATATGACGGCAAGCTGGGCATCGCTCTCTCTGACAACTATGGTTTCAAGAGCTTCTTGAATGACTTTGGTCTGAAATTTGCGAAGCTCTTTGATGGCTGCCGCCACGATAGCGGCGACCCGATTCGTTGGGGTGAAATGCTGATTGCTCACTATAAGAAGTTGGGCATTGACCCGACCACGAAGGTTGCTTGCTGGTCTGACTCGCTTGACATTGACAAGGCTCTCGCCATCGCAAAGCACTTCAATGGTCGCATCAAGATTGCGTTCGGCATTGGTACGTATCTCGGCGCCACTGTCTGTGGAACAAAGAAGAAGCCACTCTCTATGGTTATGAAGGTTGTGGAAGTGAATGGTAAGCCGGTTGTGAAGCTCTCGGATAGCACTGGCAAGACAATGTGCCACGATGAAGGTTACATTGAATATGTGAAGACTGTCCACAACTACAAGAGCATTGACGATATGACTGTGGAAGAAATCAAGGCTATGCTCCCACTCTTCCAGGACGTCAAACTCAGCGACATCTACACGCCTGTGGGCGCCTAGTGTAAACTATTACGGCGGTCCGAAATGACCGCCACTTTTTGTATAAAGGAACAAATTATGGATAAACGAAAAGACGACGCATTTGACAATTTGGTTGCTGAACTACGAAAGAAAAGTTTCAAAGGTTCACCAATAGATTTTGCTGCTACTAAGGATACTGGTCACAGTTACAGATGTGCACACGAAATTGAAGTTCTATTTAAGCGCCAACCTGCTTTCCGAGATTTGGACCCGAGTTACAAAAGGGAATTGAATGGCAAAATAGAAATTGAAATTTACTGTGACAGTTACACAATTAAATGTGAATACCCATCATCACTTCTATTATCTGTAATTGACGAAGTTCGTAATGCTCACTACAGACACGATAGGTGGAATGAACCACTCCAGTCTTTCGGGTGTGGTTATAGTGATTACAAACGAATTACCAAAACTTTACAGACTGCACAATCAGTTTTGAAATGGTTTGATAAATTCCTTGACCTCGGTTACAACTCAGTTATTGAAGGCCGAGCTTGGTGGGTTTCCGAACCAGTTCAAGAAGATGTAAAGAATTATTTGGAAAGTCAAAAAATCAGATCCGAATACGATTCACAAATCGGTGAATTGGAAACAAAGAAAGACAAGGAAGAAACTCGTTTTAGTGAATACGATAGAAAGTATCGTGATAACTTTGTAAGAGTAAGAACTGCCAAATCCGATTTCTAAAGGAGACAACAATGTTTTTCAAAAAGAAGCAACCAGTAGAACCACAGTACATCACCAAGGACAATAAACTTGTTGGTGTAAAAATGGGCGAAAAGGAATACAGAATTGCCGCCTATGACTTAATGATGTCTAATAGTCCTGGACAGAAATCTATTTATCTGTTTGATAAGTTCGGACAGAAAGTAGCCTGGGACATTAAATCATTTGAAGAATTGGATAATATGTTGCGAAGTAGTTTTCAGGGATAAAATTTTGTCCTGCTGACTCTTTCGTAACGAATTGGTCTATAAATAGACTAAAGGAAAATTTGATTATGAAAGAATTAAGTTGTGGTTTTATTATTATTAACAGGAAAAATCCAAAACAAATTTTGGCTTGCCAGCCAAATGGTCGCAGACCAAATACTCCTGGTAACTATGACATTCCAAAGGGTCATCGTGAAAATGGTGAAACAACTTTGGAGGCCGCTATCAGAGAGTTAAAAGAAGAAACTGGTTTCACGATTACAGACGAAAAGATTTTTGATTGTGGTTTATTCCAGTATCTTAAAAATAAAGATTTGTATGTGTACCTAATGTTTGTGGATTGTGATATACACGAACTGTACTGTGATAGTAAGTTTGAGTTACACGGCAAAATGGTAAACGAAATTGTTGGTTACAAATGGACTGATGATTTTCGTTTGTTCTATAAGTCTCTCCAACCTATTATTCAGGAATGTTTAGAACACTATGACGAAGGTTATTATGAAGAAGTTAATTAAGATTACTCTCGGTGTATTAGGTATTACTGCCGTTGGTTTTTTCGTCAGACAAGAAAAGCGCAGATTGAAAAATCTCAGGCGTAACATTGATGAATTGAACCGAAAGCAGCCACCCAAAGCACCCAAATAAAATTTAACCCGAAAATCTATTGACAAGCTCAATAGATTTTTATATTTTATGACTATGAAACTAACAAATGTAAATCCTGAAGAAATAAATCAACTACAGTTTGAAATCGCTCAAAAAGTACTGAACGATTGGTTAGAAGCCACTGGTTTTGATTTAGTTACAGAACTGTATCTAATGAAATTCAAATCCAATTACATTACCTGGGAAGGTAGAATGAAGTTTTTGAAAGAACCTTGGCTATCTAAATTTAAGGCTATTCCGCAGTTACAAAATGATGGAGATTTGGATGTGGAATTAGTCCAGATACAATTTGTACGAAATGAAAAGGGTTGGTATTTTGACTTATCAGGCAGTTGGTTTCATTATTGGGAACTGTCTTGCCAGTGTTATGATTGGTTTAGAACTGGTGTGAAAAATAATTATGATTTGTTCAATAACAGAGTTATGAACTGCGAGAAAAAGTCCCTTCAAGAATGGTTTTTGAAGTTTGATGAATATATGGAAAAATCTTTAATGAATTTCCGTAAAGGTTTCTCTATTGTGTTCAACAAAGAACTTGAAAACGATTTAGCAGAAATTAAGGAAATGAACGATAAAATTCAAGCATTGAATGAAGAAAAACAGAAACTTTACAAGCGTGGTGTCGCAAAAATGGAAAAAATGTTTGCTATGGCTGAAGATTTTTAGTCATTTGTAAACATTATTTTACATATTTTTACATTTTTCTATTGACAAACTGCATAAATTTTTCTATATTATTGGTATAGAAAAAGAGAGGTACAACTATGGCACAATTTGAATATCTGCTAGAATGGCATCCACGTGGCTTTTTGAACAAAATGGTTCAAAATGAAGATTGGAATGTTTCAAATGTTACTCACCACATTTGTAAGGATTTCAATGACGTGGACGAGGCCTTTGAGTATATTGCCAAAAATAATTCCTTGTGGGATGATGAACGCATTTGGGCTTATCGTTTTGGCGAAACTGTTGTTTTGCTCCACACAGAAAATAAAACTGAAGAAAAGAATCAAATTCTCAAAATGAAAGGATGGTGCTAATTTATGATTTACTACTATGGCGGCTCTTTTGACCCTGTAACTCTCGCTCACATTGAACTGTTCAAGGCTATTGCTAAGCAGCTGGGCGAAAATGATACACTCCTGATTGGTGTTGCGAACAATGACGAAAAGAATTATAAGGCACCGATTGGCGACCGAATGGTTATGGTAAACAAGCTGGTTGATACCAAGCTCAAGAATACCAATGTCCGAGTTATCCGTCAGGACACACGAACATACAAGTTCTTGCAGGACTACCAGCAGCAGTGTGGCAAAACTGATTTCACTATTTGCGTTGGTGATGACGAATGGAAGTCCCTCTGCGAAGGTAAATGGGTAAACTGGGATTTGCTTTTAAATCAGTATGAATTTATCGTTTTCAACCGAGACGATTCCGAAGAAATTGTCCTTCCGAAACATATTAACCCGAATGTTTCTTTCCAGTCTGCTGGAGATACCAGTGGTATTTCTTCTTCGGCAACGAGAGAAATTCTGTTCCGCGACCCGGATTGTCATTACGAACAAGTTAAGAATTTGGTAACTCACCAGACCTTCCGTTACATTAAGGAACACGAACTCTATTTCCAAAATGGTCCTGACTATGAAAAGAAGGAAAAGCAGTTCCTTGCGGAGTATGCTATCAAGAAGGCCCAGAATGGTTGGGGTGAACCTAGTGTTACGACCGATACAGTTGCGTATAATGGTGAGCAAGTACTGTTGATTAGGCGTGGCAATTTCCCATACAAAAACAGTTGGTGCTTGCCGGGTGGTTTCTTTGAAAAGGATGACGAAGATTTGAACTATGGCGCAGCTAGAGAATTGCGTGAAGAAACCGGTTTGGATTTGGATCCGACGAAGTTTGAACAAATTAAGACTTACGGGCACAATTTTGACCCTCGTATGAAGATTGTTGATACGGCATTTTCTGTCCGTGTTCCGAAGGCCCAAATGAGTAAGGCTGCTGGAGCTGACGATGCTGCCGAGGCTCGTTGGTTTAATTTGAACAATTTGCCGAAGCTCGGTTTCCATCACGAACAAATTATCCTTGATTTTCTTGGAAAGCGAGCTGACTAATGACCTTTGAAGAAATCGTTTTGACTGCTGCTGAAATGCAGTGTTTGATTGTTCCTGAAAGAGATGGAAGAAACTACACTCTATACTCCGAAATGGAAGGGAATGACAATAATTCAGTCTGTTGGATTTTTCCAAATGCGTTTAGCGGTAAAGGTTCAATTTCTTCTACTTATGATTTTCCACAGGTAGATGGTTTTGAAAATTTTACCAAAGAAGAACTGATTGCTAGAATTGGTTATATCCGAAACCTTCACAAAGAACGATACATTGAAAAGCGACTTGAAAAGATGCAGGAAGATTTCTAATGACTGAATATACAGATGAAGAACAAGCACAGTTAAAGCAGTATGGTGACTATATGAGGTCAGCTGGGTTTTATTCTCTCGGTAATGGAGTTAACTGTTGGCGCTTTAAATATGGCGAAGATTCTACTGACACATTTTGGATAGTTGATTTATACTGTGAAGGTGAGTTTAGTCCTCGTATCTATCAGTTCAGATGGGAATTTGATGGAATAAATGACCCACAACTAATAGCAATTCAAGATGGTTGTGGTTTTAATACGAGTTACAAACCAAAGACATTTGCCGCATTTAAAAAGCGAATAGACGAATCAGTATCAAAGTTTGGCGAATACAAAAAGTACAAAAAGCAACTGATTGAGAACAAACGATTACAACTAATGCAGATGGATTTCTAATGGATAGAACGTCTCACAGATATAAATTATATACTGACTTTATGAAGTCTTTGGGTATTGTACAGAAAGACCACGAAGGCCATAATAACTGGCAATACGAATATAAGCCAGGTGATTCTTTTTGGATTGCCGATTTACAAAATGCTGAATATGGATTTAAAGCGAGAGTATATGATTTTTATTGGAAGTATAATGGTGAATTAACGGCTGAAGATTTGTATGATGAAGAAGGAGAATTGTTGGTTGAATACAACCCGACAAATTTTAGAGATTTCAAGAAACTCATAAAAGAAAAAATTGCGGAACTGAAGCAGTATGATTATATTAGAAAACAACACATTGAAGAGGACCGTTTGAAAAAACTAACAAAGGATTTCTAATGACTGAAGCTGAGATGATTGTATTGTTTAATAAACTGGATTGTGTTCTAGTTCCAGGACAACATTTGACAGAAGTCTATACAATGGAAGATGAAACTGCTTTGTGTGTAATCGCAAGCCGTTTCAGTATGATTTGTTTCTATGACGAAAATTTACCATTTAGCAAAGTAACTCCTGAGATTATCAAACAGAAAATTGAATTTTTTAAAATCAGAGATAAAATGGCTGCTATTCAAGAAAGAATTATAAAAGCTCAAGAGGATTTCAACTGATGGAAGAAATTTTTAACAAATTAGCAATAGAATTTGGATTGACAGTTTCTGTTGATAGAAAAGGCGAAAAGTATGGAAAACTCCCTGGATTTGCGGGATTTTTGATTGCGTTGGTGCCGACACACGATTATATTATGGTGGCAAAGGAAGTATCAAAAACCGACGAAGGAGAATGTTTCTATTTTGGTGCGAATGGTTTTAATGATTATGAAACCGCAAAAGTAGCAGTTTCCGAAATGATTTTAAAAGCAAAAGAAATGAATGTAAACAAAAAGATACAAAACTTGGAAACAGATTTCAAGTGTAAACAAAATTTTACATAAAATTGACTATTTTTTATTGACATCCCTCTCAATTTTTTCTATATTATATGGTGTAAACGAGAGGTAATAAATGACAAGAGAATTTTTCGTAATCAAAAATCAAAAGGGACAACTGGTTCAAAATTGGACATTTGCTCCCAATGCGTTTATTACTTATTGCAGGACCCCTGAATGGGCTATGAAATTTGAAACAAAAGAACAGGCCGAAAAGCGACTGGACTATTTCGCAAAGAATAAGTTCAAGAATGCGTTCGGCTTAAAAATTACCAAAATCCAAGAAAACAAATTCTATAAGGAGATAAAATAATGGAACTTACCACTCTTAATGACCTTGGTCTTACTGAAGACGAAGTCCAGTACGCAGTTATTGATGCCCAGCCCGATTTTATTGATGGCTCGTTGGGTAATGCCAATTTCAAGGCAAAGCTCGGCTACATTGCTGAAAAGATTCGTAATGCCGTTCGTGCGGTTGCGTTTACTCAGGACACTCACGATGAAAATTATGCTAACACTCTTGAAGGCAAGAAGCTCCCAGTTCCGCATTGTTTCAAGGGAACTCCGGGTCACAAGGTCGCAGCTGAATTGCTGAGTGTTCTCACGAAGACCCCGATTCTCATTGAAAAGTACACATTTGGTTTCACTGGTTGGAAGGAAATTTTTGGTGACGCTGAAGACATTAAGGCGTTCTACATTATGGGAACTGTGAACCCGATTTGCCCGACTGCCAATGCTGTAATTCTCCGAGCACTTTATCCGAACAAGCGAATTATCGTGGACTATGCTGGTTGTGGATTTATGGCAGATGAAAATGGTGACGAAACATTCTGCCGCGAAGCTACGAAGTATGTTCTCACTATGCAGCAGATTGAAGTCATCAATGGTTAATCACTAACAACAAACTAATAAGGAAAAACAACTATGGAAAATACTGAACTCAATTACAACGAAATGCCCAGTGGTCTCCTTAACGAACAGAATCGTAAGCAGGCCGTTGAATGGATTAAGCACTATATGAAATCCACTGGTGGACGAAAGGCAGTCATTGGTATTTCGGGTGGTAAGGATTCCACTGTGGCAGCTGCTCTATGTGTGGAAGCACTCGGGAAAGAAAACGTCATTGGTGTAATGATGCCAAATGGTGTTCAGTCCGACATTAAGGACTCGGAAAAGATTATTGACTTCCTGGGAATTAAGGGTTTGGTTGTAAACATTCAGTACGCTTATATGAACCTGGTGAACCAGATTAACGAAAAGAACATTTCTAGCCAGGCGCAGATCAATATGCCGCCGCGTTTGAGAATGACTGTTCTGTATGGTGTTGCCCAGAACATTGGTGGACGTGTTGTGAACACCTGTAATCGCAGTGAAGATGTGGTTGGATATAGCACCCTATGGGGTGATAGTGTAAATGACTTTAGTCCACTTGGTTTACTTACTACTGAAGAAGTTATTGGAATTGGTGATGCCCTTGGACTACCACATGACCTGGTTCACAAAACTCCGAGTGATGGTCTTTGTGGTAAATCTGATGAAGATAACCTTGGTTTCACTTATGCGGAAATTAACAAGATTATCAGAACAGGCGAAAAGACTGAGCATTTTGACGAAATTATAAACCGATACAATCGTAATCGTTTTAAACTTGAAATGATTAACCTTCCTCGTTTCAAACCAAACTTGCCGGATTTTTTCCTGGACAATTATAAATACTAATGAAATAATTATTGTGTGGCAGCAATAATAATGATTTTTTGAGAGCGGAGAAGTTTGCACTGCCACTTTAGCAACTTTTCTGCTCTCTTTATTTTACATAAGGTGGCAGTTATGGCAAAAATTGGTATTTATAAGATTACAAATAAGATAAATCGGTAAATGTTATATAGGTCAATCAAGAGATATAGAATGCCGATGGAAACATGAAAAAGCAGGTCAAGTAAATTCATATTTAAAAAATTCTTTTGAAAAATATGGAATTGAAAATTTTTCATTTGAAATTTTGGAAGAATGTAAATTAGAACTTTTAAATGAAAAAGAAACATATTATATAAATCTTTTTGAATCTTTTAATCGTGATAAAGGATATAATATAAAATCAGTTGGTGATACATCATATTATTTTGGTAAACTATCTGAAGAACACAAAAAACACATTTCCGAAAGTTGTACAGGTAGGAAAATGCCAGATAGTCAAAAAGAAGCAACGAGAAAAAGAATGATTAAATGGCATACTGAACACAATAGTAGAAAACCAGTAAGATGTATTGAAACTGGAAAAGAATGGGAAAGTATAGAATTGGCAGAAAAAGAAACCGGTTTACAAGTTTCAAGATGTTGTATTGGTAGGTATTTAAATAGTGGTAATTTACATTTTGAGTTTATGGACGAAAACGAAAGAAACAAATATGCAGATAAAATTTTAGAACTTAAACAAAAATGGTTAAAAACACATCATCCAGTTATGTGTATTAACAATGGAAAAATTTATAAAACAAACTGCGAAGCCGAAAAAGAACTTGGAACAGAACATCATAAAATTACAGATTCATGTAACAAACATAGAGCTTGTAAAGATGGTTATTCATATCGTTGGCTTACAGATGATGAAACTGCCAAATGGATTGTAAAAATTTTAATTTAACTATTGACATTTTCTAAAAAATTATTATATTATAGTCATCAAACTAAATAAAAAGGAAAAAACTTATGCAATTTAAAGACTTCATTGACATTTCAACCAAAGCAGGTTGTAAGATTGGAAGTAAAACAGACTTCCGTAATAACAGCACAATTTACACAGTTGAATATAACGGAAGGACTTATGCCACTGCTAAATGGTTTGAGGCAGACAAGAAAATGGCTGTGACATTTAGGGACGATTATCTCAAGTGGTATCAGACCATCTACGGCCCACTGTATGGTTGGGTTGAAAAGAAATCCGACTATGCTGAGAAATTGGCAAGGGTAATCAAACAAAATAACAAGGAGTAAACTATGGGACTTTCATCACTCAGTTGGCTTGTATTAGCTGGTAGTGTGTGCCACAGCATTGGTATCGCATTTTTGATTTTAGCAGTTATCGCTTTTGTCATTGGTGGTATCTTTATGCTTACACATTTTGATACCTGTGAAAAGGATAAGCAGTCATTTTGCAAACGATCTGGAATTGTTGCGTGGGTGTTTACTCTCATTTTCGTAACGATTGGTGCTTTAATGCCGAGTGAGAAGGCCGTTTATATGGTTGCTGGTATTGAATTGGTGAACCAGTTCAGTAAGACAGAAACTGCTAAGGAACTCGGTGATAGCGGGATGTCTATCGTCAAAGACATTACTCAGATCATCCATAATTACACGATTGACGATAGCGACCGTGACAGGAGAAGATAATTATGGATAAGAAAACTGCTATTAAGCAAATTACCAAAATGGCGAAAAGCGACCCGCAGAAATATGACCTTTCAAAGCTCAATGATGCCATTGAAATGATTAACAAAGCAAAGGACGTGGATGCTCTTTTGATTTTGGGTAAACCACAGGATGCTATTCTCCGTCCTAATTTGTATGACTTCGCCAAAGACGAAGTTGACAAAATGAAAGATGCCATTGAAGGTGCTGGTTTTGAAGTCAAAGAAGTTCAACGATTGAAACAGGACGAAAACGGCCGAGACGATTATGCGTTTGTTCTAAAAGACGAAAATAAGAAGGTTGTTTGGATTTGTAAAATGCGTCCAATGTGGAATGATGGAGATTATAACCTTCTCGCAGTTGGTTTGAATTTCCCGGCATTGTCATTCCAGACTATGGATGAACTAATTGAAAAGACAGTTAGTATGCTTAAAAAGGAAGATTAAAATGAAGAAGTTAATGATTAGTTTGGCAATTCTAGCATCAGTCGCATTTGCTGCTGACAAAACTGTGTTTGACATTTGTAATGACAAAACTTGTTACACACAAATTCTTGAAAATGTAAAGAGCTGGGAATGGAAAACAGATAATGCTGGCAACAAATTTGTTCGCATTTATTTCTATGACAAAAAGGTTCTTGACATTACTGGAAGAGAACTAACAGTTAAAAAGAGAAAGTAATGATAGATAGAGAAACACTCGGAGGACGGTACTGATATGGCTTATCCACGTAAGAAAATGACTATGGACGATGCTATTAAGATAGCAAAGAAGAACGGTTACAAAATTCAGGGCAAAGCAAAACAGAAGCTCCCATCATTGTTGGGACCTGTATATGAACTGTTTGAAGGCAGAGAGTCAATGTTCAGGCGTATCATTAAAGACCTGAATTTCAAAGTAACAAAGCGTGGTGATTTCACTAGCGGTAATTTCTGTGACGAAGTTCACGATAACAAAGAAATTACTATGATTATGATGAAGACTGAACCGTGTTTCTTCGGTTTGTTCAAGAATACAGAAGTCTATATGCCAGAGGGATTTGAAGTCCGTCAAGGCGAATCTGAATACTACATTCACCACACAAAGAAGGACAACATTAAAATTACAACCTTCTCTCAGGGCGAAAAGCAGTTGAAGAAGTTGCTTAAGGACTATAAGAGATGCTTGGACGAACTGAAGATTAAGGAACTAGAATCGGATTTCTAAAATGGATTTAGTTGATATACTCGGCAATACTTTTGATTATTTGTTAGAAATTCCTGACAGAGTTAAGAAGTGTGTACACGAACAAGTTACACACGAAGAAAGGAATAATCTAATTGAATACAAACGAAAGAAAGCCATTATAGACAAACTAAAAGAAAAGTATGGATTGACTGGTGCTGGTACTGGAGATGATTGGTCCTGGTGCAACATTGAGCTTGAATTACTAAATGAAAAATATAGTGTAATTTATTGCGAAAATGCATCTTCCACTATGGACAGACATCATTTCACTTATATTCCTGATTTTAAATGGAAATGGCCTGAACCAACTGACCAACAGTCACGATGGGCATATTTGCCAGGTGATAGTATAGACGATTATTATTTAACTTGGGAAAATCCAGTACCAATTAAAGAAGATGCTACATTTGAAGAAGTAGAAGCAATTTTACTTCGTTTAATGGAACGATTTAAAGAACTCAAATCTGAATACAAAGAAAAGAAAGCCGCAGATGATTTTGACCCAACTGCCGCACTGTTTGAAAGTCTTAAATCACATTATCATCTAATAGAACCTGAAAAATCTATAAATGCTACCAGATATGCTTACTCACCTGACATTAGGTATTTCGTGATTTCGTATTGTAAAGCACGAAACAAAATTTATGTTCCGTCTGGCCTGGAACAACAGGAAATATGTTTGGGTGGACTTGAAGCTTTTACATTACCAGATTGTTGGGAAATGAAGTGTACTGAACAAACTATATCTGCTACAACCTTTGACGAATACAAAAAGTATCTTGATGGTATATTGAAACAGTATAAGACCATAGAACAAAGTAAATGGGAAAAGTACGATATATGAGAAAAGAACTGACAAAGAAAGAAAAAGAAAATTTACTTCAAATGAACCACTTATTAGAGCAAGAAATTTCTAAGTGGCCTGAATGGAGAGGTTTGGTAGACCTCAGTTTATCTTTTGAATACACTAGATTTGGAACTAAAAGCGCAGATTATTACAGAGAGAAATCTGATAAAATTTCATTGAACCATCATTTAGCCGGTACTCATATTTTATATGCAATGAACCCTGATTTCAGTGACAATTCACAACATCGTAATTTTAAAATGACAGTTGATATAAATCCTTTTATTTGGAAAACAAATATGTGTAAAGGAATTTTACAATTTGAATCTGATGTTGCTGCTGATACTCGTATTGCAAAGCTTATTGCAGATGATGACCTGTTAGATTGGGTCAGAATAGAAATGAAAAAGAAGGCAACTGAATTTGACAATGCTTGTAAATTCATTGAAAGTCACGAAGACCAATTTAGACAATGGAATGAAATGCAGAGACAAGCAAACATTTTCTATAATAAAATTCAAAAGAACTTTGTTTCGGAGTTAAGAGCGAATGGAGATTTCCAGTGA
>JAGCLR010000227.1 GCA_017646885.1 Methanobrevibacter sp.
CACTTGTATGGTAGTTGCTCCAATAGAACAGATGGGCTATGAAGTCATTGGTGTCAATTCCGCAAAGGCAGCTAATTATGTGCCTTCAATGTGTGGATTGAAAGTCATCTACAATGATATAGAAAACCTTATTGACTTTGAATAAACCTATTTTTTCTTTTTATTTTTCTTATTTTTTTCATTAGTTACTATTTTTATTTTTAATTTTATTCATAACTATTTTTTAATTAATTTTTTCCTATTTTGCCCAATTTTTTAATAAACTTTAAGTTATATAAGAATTATAAATAATATCATATAAATTTATGAATCATTTCGGATTCAAAATTTAAATTAAAACTTAAAAAATTCTAATAAAATTACATAAACCTTTTTGGAGGCTTAATCGATGAATGTTATTGTTGTAGGAGCAGGAAATGCAGGTCGTCCTGTTGCAAGATTATTAAATTATGCTGGCCACACGGTAAAGATAACCGATCCCAAGAATATAGAAGATTTCCATATGGATGTTCAAAAGACTTTAAGACTTATGGAAAGCGAAGGAGTAGAATTAGATTTAGGCGTATTTGAACCAAATCTTGATGGAATTGATACAGTTTACTTATCTCCAACCGTTCCTGAAAATGCTCCAGCTTATAAGATAGTCAAAGAAGCAAATCTCAATGTATTTTCCAACGATGACTTTGGAAGATTGGCAGACAGTTTCATTGACATTGACATCATTGGAATTACAGGCAGTGTAGGTAAAACCAGTACCACTCACATGGTTACTGAAATCTTCAGAACTGCAGGTTATCAAGTTTGGATCTGTTCATCCATGACCCAAAACCTTGTTAGCGAAGTCATCGTAGATGGAATCATTAAAGGAATTCCTGAAAAGTCAGATATTGCTGTATTGGAACTTCCTCACGGAACTGCAGGATTGATGGCAGAGCTTAAGCTTAAAGTTGGTGCATTGCTCAATATCTATGAAGAGCACTTGTCTGAATTCGGAGGTTCAATGGAACGTTATACCCAAAGGAAAATGTTCATTGCCAAGAATAGTGAAAACTTCATTACAAGCATTCATTGTAAAGACACTGTAAAAGAAGCAAGACCTGATGCAATCTTTTACGCAATGGTTAAGGATTTGCCTGGATATGATCCATCCAAAAAATCCGAATACTTCGATAAGGTAGCAAACTTTGAAGAGATTGCTATTGGAGAAGGTCAAGTATGTAATTTTATTGGTGATAGTGTAAAAGGCGCTATTGATATTGCTTATAAATTCAGAAACAAATCAAATGAGCTTAAAAAAGGCAGTTTCCAATCTGAATTCCATATGATGAGTTACTACTATGAGAATGCAGTTGCAGCAACAGCTATTTCAATGGCTTACGGCTTGCCTGTAGAAATCATCAAGCAAGGTCTTGCAAACTTCAAAGGCCTTTCTGTACATATGGAATACATTGGAGATTACAATGGAAGGGAAGTTTACATTGACGCTTCCTACCTTATAGAAGGTATTACCGCTGCACTTGATTTCCTTGGTGACAGAAGTCTTGTTCTATTGCTTGATAACTTCGACACTTCAACCTATAGGGATAAGAAAGAAACAGGTAAGCTAATGGGCAAATATGCTGATGTAATGGTAGCTACCGGTTTCAATGAAGTTTATCAAAGGGTAGACCTTGAACCTGCACAGGAATTGCTTGATGCTGCAGTTGACTCTGATGCAGTCAAGGTCATTGCAGGAACTATGGAAGAAGGTGCAGAGTTAGCTATCAAATATTCCAAGCCAGGAGACACAATCCTTCACTTAGGACCTCAATTGATGCAGGATCCAGAAGGAATCATGGAAAAAATAGTGAATGGTTTGGAAGAAGGATGCAAGAAATACCAGTAGTTACAGAAAAAATTAATTAATCTTTAATTTTTTCATATCTTTTATTTTTCTTTTTTTACTAATTCTTATCTTTTATCATGAAGGTGTTAAATTGAATAGTTTAGAGCTCTCTTCTATGTCTGATGAAGAATTGGCTTCATTAGATTTAGAAAATAAAACCTTTGGTGTAATTGGTGTTTGTGGAGTTGTAGGAAACTTGGTTGCAAGAATCCTTATGGATAGGGGATATTCTGTTGTTGGAACAGATATTTCATCTAAGGAAGACTGCAGGTTCTACTCCTCATTTGAAGGCTATGACATTGAAATATTCTTTGGAGGACATCCTGAAGAATTCTTCAAGAAAATCGATTTTATCGTTCCACCTCCAAGCATGCCTAAAAGCGCTAAGGTTTTAAAGCTCGCTTCAGATGAAGGCATTAAAGTCATTGAGCTTGGAGACATATTTAAGCTATTCACACCAGAAAAGCCTGTTATGTGCATTGGTGGAACAAATGGAAAGACCACCACCACAACTCTTTTAAAGCATATTGCATATTCTGCAGGCATCAATCCTTGTGAACATAATCTGAAAGGCATGCAAGGTAACAATGAATTCATCCCATCACTTCAAACAAGACTTAATGGAGATTTAGCTATTCTTGAAACAGGTACTGACGGTACACCTGGAGGTTTGAAATCCATCATTGACTTGACCCATGCCAATTTTGGAATCTTGACAAACATTACAGTTGACCACTTGCAGGACCCTCATGAGAATGATGAAACAGACTTCATTACAAGAAGCTTTTTAGAGTATGCAAAAGTCAAGGGAGAGCTTGTAAAGGGTATTGAAGAGAATGATGGCACCTTGATTTACAATAGTGATGATCCAACAATTGTAGGATTGTTCAAGGAAATTGACTTCAAGGGAGATGCAATCAGCTTTGGACTTGAAGATGAGCCATGCAGAGTGTCAACCAAGCCATGTTGGTGTGGCAGAGACATTGAAATAAATGAGCTCATTTCCGGTTGCGGAACCTTTGAATGTGAATGTGGCATAAAGTATGAAAAACCAATGTATTTGGCTAAGAACATTTCTCTAAAGGACAGGACATTCACTTTGGAATCTCCTGAAGGAGAAACAGATTTCACCATTTCTCTTGATGGATTGCACAATGTATATAATGCAGTTGGAGCAATCATTGCAGCAAGAAGATTCTTGAAGCTTTCCGATGAGGAAATCCAAAAAGGACTTTTAAGTTTTAAGGGAACAGCTGGAAGAATGGAGATTGTCGCTAAAATGGATAATAGGAACATTATGGTGGATTATGCACATAATCCTGCAGGTGTAGAGACTATCCTAAAGGAAATCACTAAGATTTATGGCGACACAACTGTTGTAATTACAATCACTTCTGAATCAGGCCATGAAGGAGACATTGAAATTCTTGAAAAGGCACTGGATAATGTGAAATATATCGTTCCAGCATCCCATGACTCAAGACTTGTTGTAGATGAACTGATG
>JAGCLR010000228.1 GCA_017646885.1 Methanobrevibacter sp.
ACACTGTCTGAACCTACAAATCCATGACAGATGATTGCATCTGCACCAGCATCAAAGGTTTGGTTAGCTATCTTTTCATTGGTTGCTGGAATGTCTGCAACCTTATAGTCACAAATGACCTTATAATCGAAATTGTCCTTAAAGAATCCAATTGTTGACAATCCTTCAGCAAGGGTCAATGGATATCCGATTTTAATTGTGTCAATGTACTCGTTAATTGATTCACAAACTCTTTCCGCTTCCTTTAAATCCATTAAATCCATTGCAAGAATAATATTGTTTTTCACATCCATGTTATCAAATTCCATTTCATATTTTTTATACTATTATTAGTTTGTATTTAATTTGTTATAATATTATTTATTTTAGAACTTAATCAAATTCCTCTAAAATATCTAAAAGTATATAAAATTAATCAAATAGAATTAATTATATAGAAAATTTAATTATTTCTCAATTATTTTTATCAATTAATAGCTTCAATGAGGTCATTAAAGTGTATGAAAAACATAAGATATATGCAAAAATATTCAATGTTCTTAGGAAATTTCCGCAAAAGAACAATAAGATAACTCTTTTAACAAACAAGAACCACTCATTTGAAGCTAATTTAGAGTATATTGCAAAGGAACTTGACAATAGGAACAATAATGGAAAGAACTATGAATACAAGTTCATACCTAAGGATTCATTGTCATTTGCCAACATCCGTGACTTTGCAAGTTCAAAATACGTATTTTTGGTTGACAATTTCTTCCCACTTGCGTTCATGAATGTGGAAGGCATGAAATGGGTGCAATTATGGCATGGAACAGGGCTCTTCAAGAAATTCGGCTATGATTTATTAAATGATGAGGATAAGAAAATCATGGAGATGTTCGCTCCTAAGATTGATTTGGTCTCTGTAAGCAGTGAAAATGTAGCGGATATCTATGCCCGCAACTTCTATGTGGACAAGTCAAAGGTCAAGCCATTTGGAGTTCCACGTAATGACTTTTATGATGAGGAACACTTGTCTGATGCCTATTTATCTGAATTGAGGGAATCATTTGAAAAGGATTATCCGCAGTTGAAGGGCAAGAAACTGGTTCTTTATGCTCCAACATTTAGGGAAGATCCTAAAAACAATGCTGTTTTCGATTACTTCGATATAGAGAAGTTCCTTAATGAATTAGGTGATGAATACGCTTTAGCCATTCGTCTCCATCCTAATTATAAAAGGTTCTGTGATGAGGAGCACAACATTGATTTAGATGATTTGACCAGTCGCTATGATATTATCAACTTCACTGGATTCAAGGATGAGCAAAAGCTATTGCTATTGGCAGATATTCTAATTGCTGATTACTCTTCAATCATGGTAGACTACACCATCTTGGAAAAGCCGGCAATACTATTCACTTATGACCTTGATGATTATCTCTATAAGGAACGTGGATTCTACTTCGATTACAAGGAAATGGTTCCAGGAAAGATAGTCTACAACATCGATGAATTGATAGATTCAATAAAAGAGGAAGACTTCAGATTGGAAAAGATGGAAGAGTTCCTGAAATTGCAATTCGGTGAATTTAAGCCAAATTCATCTAAGCTTATTTTAGACTACATTTTAGAGGATTAGGCAATTGTTATTCATTCTCTAAACACTATTTTTCATTAAATTTCATTTTACATTTTTTCAAATCAGTTAGATAAACTTATTAATCTTTTTTTATATATTATAGTATAGTTAAATTTTTATGATTTTTAAGATTATAAAAAAATTTATACTTACATATAACTCTTTTATTACTTTAAAGAAGGTTTTCTAATGGTTAGAAAGAAATCTAGACGCCGAAAACGACAGGAAGAGGATCCTATGGCTGGAACAACAAACCTTGTTGATGCAATGCTTGTTCTTGCACTTGGATTTTTAATTTTTGCCGTTATAGGCTGGAACTTGCAAAGTGTCATTTTCAGTGACATGTCTCCAGAAGACAGACAGGCTGCCATGGAGTCAATCAAGGAAATCACTAATGTGACACAAGGTGAAAAATTGAATGAAACTCCAGACACTTCAAACAGCTCTGGAGAAGGTTATGTAGAACAGGGTAAAGTTTATAAGGATTCGAAAACGGGTAATCTGATTATGGTAGAGGGATAATTCCCTATCATTTTCTTGTTTTTGAATTGATAATTCATAAAAACTAATTGAACTAAAAAAATTAATGAAATTGTGATAGAATGAATCTATTGGTTAGTCTATTTGGAGCAATTATTCTTCTAGCAGTCTTATTATTAGCTATAGGAACTGGATTATTGTCCAATTTCTTTAAAAATGACTTAAGGAAACACTTGATCATTACATTGATTATTTCCATAGTGATTGCCTTAATAATAATTGCATTAAGCCCATTTTATGAAAGTCTAATAGGATTGACAGTGAATAATTTCTTCTTCTATATATTCATGGCAATCATTGCATTGGTTTTAGGTATATTCACTTTCTATTATTGGCAGAAGGAGAATCAATATGACAATCTTTTAAAGGGATTGCTCTACTTTGATTTCATACCAGTATCCTATGGATTGCTTCTAATGTCATCTGCAGCATTATCTCCAAGCTTTGTATTTGACACAACCAATTTCTCAGTGACTATCTCAACAGTTCATTTGGCTATCATCATAGCGCTTTTATTGATTATAATGAGCCTTATAGCTTATAGGTTTTCAGATTTCATTGAAGATTATAGAATAACTCATTATCCTATCATTTATGGAAGCATGATGGTGATATTTGCTTTCATTTTTGTTGTATTTGGATTCTTTGTCCCTACAATTAGTCAGGTGCTGGAATATCCATCTACACAATTGACTTTAATGCCAGTTAATGCAGGAATAGTTCTTATAGCAATATTAGCTATTTGCTTAGGCATTGGAGCATTTTTCAAAAAGAGAAACAATAGGTTAAAATGAGTTAAAATAGTTTTATTTATTTAAAAAAATTATATTTATTGATATTTATTTATAGGTGATTTAATGGCAATGGCAATTCCCGGTGGTGACTTCTTAACCACTGGACTTAACTTGATTTCACAAAGTCTTTTGATACCGGTAGTAATTATACTATTGATTTTTGTAGTGGTTGTAGTGGTTTCATTAGGTGGACTCATTTACGAATACACCTCAAGAACAAGGGTTTCTGTAGATGAGGTCTCCAATCTGATCCTTGACATTTCAGCTTCAGATTCTATTGATTCATTAAAAGCTAAAATCAATGGCTCTCCACTTCCACAAGCTCAAAAGAATCTTTTGGTAAAGATAGCAAGCACAGAAAACTTGACTGATGCTTCAAGAGAGGCATTTGCTCGTAAATTGATTGAAAATGAGGAAAACTTGACAGACAAGTCTCTTGAAGTGACTGATATCATCACCCGTATTGGACCTACCTTAGGTTTGATGGGTACCTTGATTCCTCTTGGAACAGGTCTTGCAGCACTTGGTTCAGGTGATGTAAACACCTTATCACAATCATTGATTGTAGCATTCGATACAACTGTTGTTGGTATTGGATCCGGTGCAGTGGCTTACATTATTTCAAAACTTAGAAACAGATGGTATGAAGAGTATTTATCTAATTTGGATGTATTGTCTGATGCAGTATTGGACTTTATGTCTAATCATTAGGTGAATTTTCCCATCTTTTTTTCTTTTTTTCTTTTTTTATAATTATAATTTTATTATTATTTCATATCTTTTTTTTAAACTCTATTTTAATTATTTATCAAATTAAATTAACTATATTTTACTTTTTTTCAACTTATTTGGATAGTTTTATATAATAAGTACGATAAAAAATAACTCATAAGAATTTGAATGGAGGTGAAATGACGAATAAAATGAAATTGCCCTCTATTCTTGCTTTAATAGTAATATTATTCTTATCTTTGAGTGCAGTTAGTGCAAGTGAAAATATTGATCTTGTCACTAATGCAACAGATAGTGCAATTGATGACACTATAGCAATACCAGATTCAAGTAATGATTTATCAAGTAGTTTTGATGATTCCAATCATGAAATCACTGATAATGATTTAATCATTGATAGCGATGATTTGGATGATGAAATTGCTTCTTCAAAGGAATCAGATAAGATTGGAAGCTCTAATGAAGAGCCAGATATACTATCTGCTGAACCAATCATAATAGATAGCTCAAGCTACTTGCAATACTTTGATTCCGATGGAAAGATCAAATCAGGTACCTTGAAAGATGGAGATACAATCAAAATCAAAAGTATCTCAGACAAGATATTTACAATAGATAAGAGATTGAACATAATTTCAGATGATGGTGCGACCTTATCAAATTGTCTTATACGTCTTGTAAAGGGAAGTTCCGGCTCTGTATTGGAAAATCTTAAGATTGTAAATACAAATGAAAAGATCAATAATTATTATTTGTCTGGAATAAGCATAATTGACTCATCAGAGAACACGATAAGGAACTCGAT
>JAGCLR010000229.1 GCA_017646885.1 Methanobrevibacter sp.
GGAAAATAAAACAGAAGAAATAAAAAACAATTTAAATTAGTATTAAGTTATTCATAAATATTTATGATTTTTATAATATTTTCCAAGTTTCTTAAAAACATATCTTTAACGAAACTTTAACTTCGGGAGGTTTTACCATTTTTAATGGAAATCCATTAGATTTTTACAAAGAGGAGTTGCCTCGATTCATGATTTTGTCAAGAAATGTTTTAAATTATTTGAAAGAGGGAAAAACACTTGAAGAAGCTTGCGCTAAGGCAGGGGTTGTTCCAAATGAGTTAAATATTTGGAAGCTTTGGGCGGATAAAGGATTGCAGCCTTATGCAGACTTCTTTAGAGAAATCCAAAAGTATAAATGATTTTTTCAGTTTAAGTAAAACAAAAATTACGGAAGTGCATCATGCAAAAAACAGCAAAAACTATAATTATATTCTCATTGCTACTGATTTTTTTAATGGGATGTGTTCAAGCAGAAGGAATTATAGGACTTAATTCCAATTCTCAAGAGCTTGTTGACTCCCCAGAGTGGGTAAAAGATTTGCCTCAGGCTCAAAATGAATCTGTAAACCAGATCTTCATCGTTGCGGGAATGGGAATGGACAACTCAACAGCAACAATTTCCATGCATGAAAGGGATGTCGATGGCAATTGGAAGCAGATATTGTCAACACCAGGATTTGTTGGAAAGGACGGGTTATGTCCTGCAGAGAAACATTCTGAAGAGGTAACTCAAACTCCAATCGGAGTGTACAAATTCAATGCTGCATTTGGAATTGCAGATGATCCTGGATGTGCAATTCCCTATACAAAGGTTAACAATTCCACATATTGGTCAGGGGACAGTGCCAATGGCATGCATTATAATGAAATGGTGGATATCAATGATTATCCAAATTTAAACATGACCAATAGTGAGCATATAATCGATTATGAATACGAGTATCAGTATTGTCTCAACATCAACTTCAACGAAAAAGGAACTTCTGGATTGGGATCAGCTATATTCCTGCACTGTTTTGGTCCTAAAAAGCCTTATACTGGAGGATGTGTTGCAGTCCCTGAAAATATCATGGTTAAGATAATGCAAAATGTAAGTCCCGATTGTGTTGTGGTTATCGACACATTTGAAAACCTTAATGCAACTTTTGAAAGTTAAAATTATTTTCACTAAGACTTCTCAGGAAGTTTCATGTGAATTCTTTTTTTTAAATCCCTTTTATTTTTTTCTTCAATATTAAAAATAGAAATGAATCAATTAGATTGATCCTGATAAGACTAAGATTACGTTTGCAATTATTGCAGAACCGAGGTAAGTTCCAGTAATCACAACTAAAGTAATAAGAACTCCTCTCCAACCGATCTTTTTAAACTCATCCCAGTCTTTACCCAATGCTATACCTACATAAGCTAAAAATGCTGCACAGATTGTAGTTAAATCAACTTGAGAAGCGTAATGAGTCACAAAATCTGCGGTTGGAACTCCTGGGATTGCGAGGAACATCCCAATTAAACATATTAGGATGATTGACGGTATATTTTTTGGAATGATTTCTCCAATACACAGACCTAGGAATGCAATGGCTGAAATAACAAGCATTCCAATTAATGAATCAAGAAATGGGGCATGGACACTAAAAACATTTCCGATAGCAACAATCACTGAAAATACTAAAAACGCAGCTACCATTTTAGGAAGCTTATCCATTTTCAATCCAAATGGATTATCATCATTGTCTTCACCCTGAATTAGGTCATTAAACTCAATGGCATGACCTTTGCCTAGAACCGGAGATAACCATGAATATAATTTTTCTGTAAGAGGCAATGAAATAAATATGAATAGGTAGATACCAAAAGCGCTTGAAAGAACATTACTGCATCCTGCAAAAGCCTCTAACTGAGTAGCCATGGCAGGGTATAAATTCACTAATGGAACTAGTCCTGCAGCATTCATGCTTGCACTTCCCACACCACATGCCATTGCATATGCATATGGATGTAATGGCAGTAGGGAGACACATAGGCTTGCCAAGAAACTCATATATAA
>JAGCLR010000230.1 GCA_017646885.1 Methanobrevibacter sp.
ACAATTAAAGTATTTGAAATCCAACATAACCGAAAGATGGATTTAAATGACGCAGTTAGATACATCGCTGCCAAGCACGGTTATGGAGGCCGTCTTGAAGATACTCCAGAAGAAAGTGAACTTCAAGACTGGGCAATTTTATCTAACTATGATAGAATTCAAAATGTTGAACTTGGTGAAAAGAAAGTTGTAACTTTGAAAGAATATGACGATACTATTCTTTCAAGATTTAATTACAGTTTAAAAATTGGCCCATGGCTTAGAGAAGGAATTTCTCAAGAAGCTATTGAGCAATCTCGTATTGGTTTTTATCCAGGAGGCGACCAGATTACAATTCCTCATTTTGACGCCGAGGGCCGTTTCGTCGGTCTGCGAGGACGAACTTTAAGTCAGCAAGAAGGCGAGCTTTACGGCAAGTATCGCCCTTTGCGAGTAAATAAAATGATGTATAATCATCCTCTTGGAATGAATTTGTATAATTTAAATAACAGTAAAGATGCGATTAAGATTATTAAAAAAGCTATCGTCTTTGAAGGAGAAAAGTCTTGCCTGCTTTACAAAAGTTATTTTGGTATTGATAATGATATTAGCGTTGCCTGCTGTGGCTCTAGTTTATCTGCTTATCAAATTCAACTCTTGGTAGAACATGGAGCGGAAGAAATAATTGTCGCCTTTGATAGACAGTTCCAAGAAATTGGAGATAAAGAATTTCAGCATTTAAAATCAAATTTATTGAAACTTCATAATAAACATAAGAACTTCGTAAAGATTACTTTTATATTTGATAAAAATATGCTTACTGGATATAAAGCCAGTCCAATCGACGAAGGACCAGAGAAATTCTTACAGCTTTTCAAAGAACGCATCGTTTTGTAAGGAGAGATTTGGTTAATGCATATTTGGCAAAAATTAAATAATAAGTAGGGGTTTGATACCTTGGAAGGAGGTTGAATCTTATGAGATATCAACTTATCGCACCTAGAGATGAGGCCATGAGCGCCGTAGAATAGGTGCTACATAACAGAGGTATTAAACTTGAAGACATGGAACGATTTAAGTATCCAAGTCAAAATGACATTGTGGACCCTCTCTGCTTGGAACATATGCATGAGGGCGTCCAGATGCTCATGAAACACGTCGGACAAAATGACAAAATCTTCATTCAGGTGGATAGTGACTGCGATGGTTACACATCGGCTGCAATACTCATCAACTATCTGAACTGTTTATTCCCCCATTTTGTTCAGACAAAAATTTCCTATCGTATCCACGATGGTAAGCAACATGGATTGCTAACCGACACTATTCCCGAAGACATTAAACTCGTCATCACACCAGACTCCAGTTCCAATGATTATGAAGAACATGAAGCACTTCACAACAAAGGAATTGATGTTCTCGTGCTAGATCACCATGAAGCTGAAAAGTATTCAGAGTTTGCTTGTGTGATTAACAACCAGATGTGCGATTATCCAACAAAAGCATTATCTGGCGCTGGCGTAGTTTATAAGTTTTGTTGCTATATGGACAGCCTACTCGGCACATCATATGCCGATGATTATGTTGATTTAGCAACAGCAGGCATTATCGCGGATGTCATGCCGTTAAAGGATTTTGAGATTCGCCAGATTATCCTTAAAGGAATGCAAGGTTTCAGAAATCCACTATTGAAAACTATGGTGGCAGAGGATAACTTTCATTTTTAGGGCAAAGCATTAACACCATTCAATATCGCATGGTATATTGCTCCCTATATTAACGCAATTACCCGTTCCGGCACTTAGTCGGAGAAACAAGTAGTATTTGAGTCTATGATTGAATTCTTGGCTTATAAGACAGTTCCATCTACAAAGCGTGGATGTAAAGGTCAATTTGAAACAAGAGTTGAACAAGCAGTAAGAACTTGTAAAAATGTTAAGAATAGACAAACCAAGTCCAAAGATGGGGCTATGGATGCTGTTCTTAAAACAATTAAAGACGAAAATCTACTTGAACATAAAATCTTAGCAATTAGATTAGATCCCAAATACGCAGCAGATAAAAATCTAACTGGTTTGATTGCAAATGGACTATTGGACACTTTCTGTAGACCAATTCTTATTCTTAATAAAGTTGAAGAAGATGGTAAGACCTACTGGAGAGGGTCCGGCAGAGGATACGATAAAGCAAATCTTGGTAGTCTCAGAGACCTGCTAGAGCAATCTGGTTTAGTTGAATATGCTCAAGGCCATGCGATGGCATTCGGTGTATCAATTCCAGAAGAGAATTGTGATGCTCTTGTTCAGTATGTTGATGAAGCTTACAAAGATTTTGACTGCACTCCCATATACTCGGTAGACTTGATTTGGGATGGCACCAAGGATTTATCTTCTAAAGCTTTCGCAGAAATTGCTGATGAAGAGAAAATCTGGGGTAAAGGGGTTGAAGATCCCCTCATTGCCATTGAAGGTTTCAGAGTATACGGTAGACAATTGAGATTATTCGGTTTGGAAAAAGGCAAACCTACACTGAATATTCAATTGGACGACGGGAGTTCGCTAGTCAAGTTCAAGTCATCTGAAGAAGAATATGAACTTTTACATTCAGATTTAGGTTATGTAATTATTAACGCAGTAGGAACTTGTACGCGGAGCAATTGGGGAATTCCGCAATTTATGATTACTGATTACGAAATTATAGGAAGAAACGATTATTACTTTTAATTACATGCCCTGACTTGTTGCCTAATAAACAACAAGAAGGAGAAATAAAAATGAAAAAGAAGATTGTGGCATTTATATTAGCCATATCAACCATATTTATGTGCTGTGCTTTCACAGCTACTGGAATTGGTTTTGAAGAAGAAGTTCCAGAAGTGGTAGAAGTGATTGAAGAGAGTTTCAGAGTTGAAAGAATTGAGGCCTTTGAAGATAAGAACCTTGAAAATTATACTCAAGAACAGCTTCAAGCATTAATTGATGAACAAGTTGCTATTCAGCAAGAGGCTCATAAGCTTGCCGAATCTGCTCGCAAGCTCGGATGGTCTGAAGACTCTGACACTATCTATTCGGCAGGTTCTGAATGGTATAACGCACAGAAAGCAATTGATGTTTATCACGCACAGAAAGAAAAATTAATTGCCATTGAAAAGGCTGAGTGGGAAGCTAGAAAAGCAAAATATCCAGCAGCTACAGAAATTTGGCTTTATATGAAAGAACTTGGTTGGAGTGACTATGTATGCGCTGGTATCATGGGAAATCTCATGGCAGAAGTTGGTGGACAAACTCTTAATATTCAGTACTGGTTAAGAGGTAATGGATATTATGGTATGTGCCAATGGAGTAGGGGATATAGCAAAGTTTGGGGAGCAGATTTGGCAACCCAGTGTGATTTCCTAAGAGATACCATTAAATATGAATTAGATACTTTTGGATATGCTTATGCCAAAGGATTTAATTATAATTCATTTTTAAATATGTCTAATGAAAGAGAAGTCGCGAAAGCGTTTGCGAAGTGCTACGAGCGTTGTAGTTCTAGTACTTATACTATTAGACAAAACAACGCTACAAGAGCATACGAATATTTCGTAAATTAAATCAAACGGTCTATATGGAAACATATAGACCGTTTTTTTCGTTTTATGGAACTTGCTCCGGCCGGCCACAGACGAGCAAATCGTCATCCCAAATCAAAAATCGCTTTACTTATTTTTAAACCAAAAACCTCTTAAATTGATTTTACTTATTTTTTATGGTATAATATTTATATAAAGATGAAAGGATGGCTTAATATGGTTCTTACAAAGAAACAAGAAGAAGGACTAAAAATTGCCGTTCAGCGCTATAACGACCATGAGGCTTGGACTTGTATCGCCGGTTATGCTGGTACTGGTAAGAGTACGCTTGTAAAGTTTATTGTTGCGGCACTTGATATTCCAGAAGACTATGTTTGTTATATCGCATACACTGGCAAAGCAGCGAAAGTTCTGCGAGAGAAAGGCTGCCCTAATGCCATGACGGCACACAGACTTCTTTATCAATCTTTCCCTCGTGCCGATGGTACATTTTATCATAAAGTAAAAAGACCTCTTGATTGGCCTTATAAATTAATTATTGTGGATGAGATTTCTATGCTTCCCAAGGAAATCTGGGAACTTTTACTTTCTCATAATATTCATGTAATTTGCCTGGGAGACCCATTCTAGCTTCCTCCAATTGGTGAGGATAATCAAGTTCTTTATAAACCGCATATCTTTCTTGACGAAATTATGCGTCAAGCTCAAGAGAGTGAGATTATTCGTTTAACGATGGATATCCGAAATGGCAAGCCTCTTAGTCTGTTTAAAGGTAATGAGGTTCAAGTAATTGACCCCAAAGACGTTGTAGGTGGCATGTATGGATGGGCGGACCAAATCATTGTTGCTAAAAATGCTACTCGTAGAAATATTAATTCGCAAATGAGACATATGCTTTTTGATGTTGACAACGATGTTCCTGTAGAGGGAGATAAGATTATTTGTCTTCGTAACGATTGGGAAACTGTGACTGAAGCTGGTGATGTGCTCGTTAATGGTACTATTGGAACCATTTCCAGTATTAAATATAATCATTATCATCCATTTTTAAAGCCTCAAATGACAGCTAATTTTCTCTCTGATGATTGTCTTGAAGATATTGAATATTGCCCTCAAGATATGTATTTTAGAGATTTAAACATTGATTATAAATTACTTACTACTGGCGAGCCAACAGTAACAGAGAAGAATTTCCGTCGTTTTCCTAAGCAGTTTAGACCTTTAACTTTTGATTATGGTTATTGTATCACTTGTCATAAAGCGCAAGGTAGTGAATATGATAAAGTCCTTGTGCTTGAAGAATTCTTAAAAGGCAGTGACCATGATAGATGGTTATATACTGCGGCGACCCGTGCCAAAGAGCGACTTGTAATTGTGAGGAATTTCAGATGAATAGTAATAATTTAAGAGACGCTGCTCAAGCTCTTCATGCTGTCGCTGATAGTTTAATGAAAGCAGCAGAAAGCATGGAAGCGCTTGAAAATCGTTGTAATTATTTTGAAAATGAAATCAATAGAGAAATTGATTTTAAGAAACAGTTAATAAGCCTCTTGGAAAATCGGCTATAAGTTGACATTACTTAAAAAATATGTTATAATATAAATATAAATGGAAATTGAATGATGAAAGGAGTAGCCGAATGAGAGTTAATTCCGGGATTCACAGACCTTATTTTGGTTGTCACAACCATACAATGTATTCAAATATTCGTTTGCTGGACTGTATTAATCGTCCAACGGCACTTATTGATAAAGCCATTGAGTTAGGATTAAGTGGTATTGCTATTACAGACCATGAATGTCTTTCTGCTCATATGGAAGTGAATCAATATGCGAAGAAGATTAAGGATAAGTATCCTAACTTTGTAATTGCTCTTGGTAATGAGATTTATCTTACTGACACAAGAGATAGAGGTCAGAAGTATTATCACTTTATTTTGATTGCCAAGGATGCCGAAGGTCATAAAGCATTGAGAGAAATGAGCACACAGGCATGGCGTAATAGTTATGTTGATCGCAAAATGGAACGTGTTCCTCTTTTGAAGTCTGAGTTAGCGGATATTATGAGTCGCTATAAAGGTCATGTAATTGCGACAACAGCTTGTATCGGCGGAGAACTTGGTTCTGAAATCATGCTTGCCGAGGAAGCTGAAGCCGTAAGAGATTATGATACTGCTCAGCTTCACTTAGGAAAGATTCACAATTTGGTAACATTTTGTAAATCTATCTTTGGTGAAGATTTTTATTTAGAAATTGCTCCTTCTACAAAGGAAGACCAGATTGCTGTTAATCGTCGCACAAAGCGAATTGGTGAAGCACTTGGTGTTAAACTTGTAGTAGGAACAGATGCTCATTATTTAACTACTGCTGAACGGCAGGTTCATAAAGCTTATCTCAATTCCAAGAATGGTGAGCGAGAAGTTGATGACTTTTATGAGTTCTCTCGCCTTATGGAATCCGAGGAAGTATTTGAGCTTTTGAATCTTGCTTATAATGACGATGATTTTATCAATGAAATTTTAGATAACACAATTGAAATCCAAAATAAAATCACTTCTTACTCTTTGGAAAACAAGCAAATGATTCCAAAAGTTGAGGTAACTAATTATGAGATTGGTGATTGGCAATGGGTGCCAGGTCTCATTATGGATAATTTTGATACTAGATGGAAACTCATTCAGAAATTAATTTTATCTAAAGAGCCTCAAGAAAGATATTGGATTCAAGAGTGTTTAAAGAGTTTGTGGGAGAAAGGTCTTCAAGAAAATCCAGTTTATTGGGATAGACTTGAAACCGAAGCTGATGTTATTATTGATATTGGAGCAAAATTAAATGACTGCCTATTCGCCTATTTCAATACCTTCAAGCACTACATTGACTTATTCTGGGAATGTGGCTCAATTGTTGGACCGGGTCGTGGCTCATCCACAGGATTTTTGTCTAACTACTTGCTTGGAATTACCCAGCTAGACCCTATTAGATGGGAGCTTCCCTATTGGCGATTCCTCAACAAAGAGCGTGCTGAGTTGCCCGATATTGATATAGACTTGGCACCAAGTAAGCGACCCTCTATCTTCCGAGCTATTCGCAAAGAGCGAGGAGAGCTGGGATTGGTTCAAGTCGCAACCTTCGGAACAGAAGGAACTAAATCAGCTGTACTCACGGCTTGCCGTGGCTATAGAAGCGACGATTATCCAGAAGGAATTGATGTTGACATCGCCCAGTATATGAGTTCTTTGATTCCGCAGGAACGTGGCTTCTTGTGGTCTATCCATGAAGTTGTATATGGCGATGAAGAAAAAGGTCGTAAGCCTGTCGCGGCATTTATTAGAGAAGTGAATCAGTATCCTGGTCTATTAGACATTATTGTCAGTATTGAAGGACTTGTTAACAAGCGTGGTATTCACGCATCTGGCGCAATTCTTTATGGTGACGACCCATTCCAGACCGCAAGTTTCATGAAGGCTCCAAATGGTGAGTTAATTACTTGTTATGACCTACATAAGGCTGAGGCGGCCGGTGATACCAAGTATGACTTCCTGGTTACTGAAATTTCTGATAAGATTATTCAATGTTTTGAACTTCTTCAAAATGATGGAGAAATTGAAACTGATTTGACTCTGCGTGAGATTTATAATAAATACATCCATCCAGAAGTAATTGATACGACTGAACAAGGTATTTGGGATCATCTGGCTGCCGGCGATGTTATGGATATCTTCCAGTTCTCAACTGGCGTAGGTCTGGCAATTGCGAAGAAATTGAAGTGTCAAAATCCTATGGAGATGACTGCCGCAAACGCTATGATGCGACTCATGAGCGAGAAGGGCAAGGAATCCCAGCAAGATAGATATGTTCGTATTCAGAAGCAAGGTCTTGGTGTTTTTGACCAAGAAATGAGAAACGCAGGCTTTACCGATGAACAGCGAGCAATTATGCACAAGCATAGTGACCAGTATTGGGGATGCTGCGCCATCCAGGAACAGATGATGTTGATGCTTATGGATGTAGCAAACTTCACTCTGGGTGAAGCAAACTCTGCTCGTAAGGTTGTCGCAAAGAAGCAGATGAGCAAGATTCCCGAATTGCGTGAACAGGTATTTAGTCGTTTTGATAATGAGAAGACAGCTCATTATTTCTGGGAAAATGCGATTGCTCCTCAGCTGGGTTACGCATTCTCTCTAAACCACTCTCTACCTTATTCCTTCGTCGGCATTCAGACAATCTATTTGGCAATGCATTTTAATCCTATTTATTGGGATACAGCTTGTTTGACTGTTAACAGCGGCTCTTTGGAAGATAATAGTGAAGAAGAAGTCGTAGATATTTATGACCCAGAAGGACAAGATTTGTCTGAAGGCGTGACGTTTGAGGACCTACCGGACGGTAAGGCCAAGGTTCGTAGAACTATGAGCACCGACTACGGCAAGGTTGCTAAGGCTATTGGAGATATTCGTAGCAAAGGTATCAATGTTAGCTTGGCAAATATTAATAAGTCTTTGTTTGGTTTCGCACCCGATGTTGAAAATAATCGTATTCTGTTTGGTTTGAAGGGTATGCTGAATGTAGGTGACGATGTGGTTGATGCTATCATCGCAAATCGTCCTTATGTCTCCCCGCGTGATTTCTTGAATAGAGTTAAGCCCGGCAAGCAGGCCATGATTTCTTTGATTAAGGGCGGAGCTTTTGATGACATGATGGAACGAAAGCTTTGTATGGCTTGGTATATTTGGGAAACTTGTGATAGGAAAAAGCGTTTGACCTTACAGAATATGGGCGGTCTTATTAAACACGGACTCCTTCCAGAGAATACCGATGACCAGATTATGGCTCGTAGAATTTATGAGTTTAATCGTTACTTAAAGGCAATTTGTAAAGGAGCTACAACACATTATAATCTTGATGAAAGAGCAATCAACTTCTTAGTTGAGATTGGTCACGATGACCTCATGACTGAAAACTTCAAGCTTGATGTTAAGCAGTGGGATAAAAAGGTTTATCAGCCTTGGATGGATGTGTTTAGAGAATGGATTGCTAGCGATAAAGATGGTATCCTTGAAGCATTAAACACCAAGATTTTTAAAGAAGATTGGGATAAATATGCGAAGGGAACTATTTCCGCTTGGGAAATGGAAGTTCTGTGTTTCTATTATCATGATCATGAGTTGAAAAATGTAAATACAGATAGATATGGTTTTGTCGATTTCTTCTCTCTGCCAGAAGAGCCAGAAGTAGACCGAGTATTCCCTGCTCGTGGCGGTGGAGAAATTAAAATGCTTAAACTTCATAAGATTTGCGGCACATGTATTGCGAAAAATAAAACTCGTTCTACTGCCACCATCTTGACAACTACTGGCGTTGTTAATGTGAAGTTTAGAAAAGAATATTTCAGCTTGTTTGACAAACAGATTTCTGAAAAAGGCGAAGACGGCGTGAAGCACGTCGTTGAGAAGTCTTGGTTCAATCGTGGTAACATGATTGTCGTTCAGGGTTTCCGCTCTGGTGATAACTTTATTCCTAAAAAATACGCATCTTCTGGAGGTCATCAGTTGTATAAGATTGATGCGATTTTGCCGGATGGCGAATTAGTCTTGAAAGATGCTCGCTATCAAGGAGGAATTGAAGAAGATGTTTAAGATTGTTGCTCTCATTGGCGAAGCTGGCTCTGGCAAGGATACGATTATGTAGCGTATCCTTGCGAGATACCCTCTTGCTTTTAATGAGATTATTAGTTGTACTACTCGTCCTATGAGAGAGGGCGAAGTGGAAGGTGTAAATTATTTCTATTTAACCCCCGAAGAGTTTGCGGGAAAAGTTCTAAATGGTGAAATGTTGGAGGCGACAAGTTTTAATGACTGGTTTTATGGCACAAGCTATGATTCTTTACGCTCAGATTGCCCCAATATCGGAGTCTTTAATCCTGATGGCATACGTGCTATGTCTGGAATGCCAGATGTTGATGTAACTATTTTTAAGATTACTTGCTCTGATAAGGTAAGGCTTTTGCGTTAGCTTAATAGAGAAGAAAATCCAAATGTAGATGAAATCATTAGACGATATAAAACTGATAAAGAAGACTTCTATGATTTGGAATTTAAGTATACTGAAGTAGAAAATAATGACAAAGAAGATTTAGACCTCGCCTCTCATGCGATTATGGTCTCGCTCGGGCTCTCGTGAGGCCTGAGGGCAAAACTGGATAATTATTTACTCACGAAACCCAAATATAGTGTATTCCCTTTGAGGAATACACTATATTTAGATGGAGGTTTATTATATGTATGTAATTAAAAGAGATGGAACACGAGTTTTATTTGATATTAACAAGATTGTAAATGCTATTAATAAAGCCATGATTCATGTTGATGGAAGCCTCTATGAGACCGACACCGCAGAAGAGATTGCGGTTATTATCGCCTCTGAGGGTAAGGATATGACTGTTGAGCATATCCAAGACCGTGTTGAAGAAGAATTAATGAAGAGCTCTCGCCCAGATGTAGCGAAAGCATATATTTTATATCGTGACCAGAGAACTAAGGAGCGTGACCGTCGTTCCAAGCTTATTCGCACTGTAATGCGTAGAACTGATGCTACTGCAGTTGAAAACGCAAATGCAAATGTTGATGAAAAGAGTTTCTCCGGTCGTGAGAAAGAAGCAAGTTCTGATATTCAAAAGATTATCGCTCTTGATTATACTCTTTCTCCAGAAGTAGCAAATGCTCATAGAAGCATGTTACTCTATCAGCATGACATGGAAAAGACTAATATTGGTGAGCATAATTGTTTGTTTGTTGACTTTAAAAAGTTATTTACTGATGGATTTGTAACTAGAAATGGTGATATTCGTCCACCTTCCAGTTATTCCACTGCTTGTCAGCAATATGCTGTTATTTTCCAGTGCCAGTCTCAAGTTCAGTTCGGCGGAGTTGGAACTGTTCATTTGGACCGTGACCTTGCTCCTTTTGTTAAGAAGTCTTTCCGCAAGCATGTAAAGAATTATTTTACCGATGTTCAGTATTATAGTGATGAAACAGCCATCATGCTTATGGATGGTTTTGAAAAAGAGCATGGTGAAATTTGTATTGATAACCTTGAATTACAAAGCATGTCTGGCTATCCTGATGCTTATAACTATGCTATGAAACAGCTTGAGAGAGAGGGTAAGCAGTCTTCTGAGGCTCTTTATCATAACCTTAATACTCTTGAATCTCGTGCTGGTAGCCAAGTTCCTTTCACTTCTATTAACTTTGGTCGTGATACTTCTACCGAGGGCAAGCTTGTCCAGAAGTGGATGTTGAATGCTTCTCTTGCCGGTGTTGGTAAGCATCACTTGACTCCTATTTTCCCAATCAGTATTTTCCAATATAAGAGTGGAGTAAACGCCGAGCCAGGTACTCCGGGCTATGCATTGAAGCAGCATGCCATTGAGTCTTTGAGTAAGCGCATTTATCCTAACTTTGTAAACTGTGATTATTCTCAGGCTCATGAAGATCCAGAGAATCCAGATACTTTCTTCGCAACTATGGGTTGCCGCACTATGCTTGGCATGGATATTCATGATAAGGAAAATCCTTATAATCGTGTCGGTAGAGGTAATCTTGTTCCTAATACTATGATTCTTCCCAAGCTTGGTATTGAATATGGTATCTGCCTTGGTAAGCGTGAAAAGGCTGATCTTGAAGGCTTCTGGAATGCTTTTGAAGATTTACTCAAACTTTGTGAGCAGGGTCTTTTGGAGCGTTATGATGTAATGGTTAACCAGTGCGCAGCAGCTGCTCCTTTCATGTATCAGAATGGCACTATGAAAGATGCTCAGTCTTGCCATGAGTCTGTCTACAATGCTCTTAAGCATGGCACTCTTGCTATGGGATATCTTGGCATCGCTGAGACTATGACCGCGCTCTTCGGTAAGAATCATGCGGAAGATGTCGAAGTACATCAATTTGCTTTGAAGATTGTTCAAAGAATTAATGAGTACGCAAAGGAAGCTACAAAGAGAAATGGTTTGAACTTCTCTTGCTATGCTACACCTGCCGAGGGTCTTTGCCATAACGCTGCCAAAGCTTTGCGCGCTCAATATGGTGTAATTGAGAATGTTACTGATAAAGAGTTTATTACTAATAGCCACCATGTTCCTGTTTGGATGGAAGTGGGTATCTTTGATAAGTTAAAGATTGAAGCTCCATTCTGTAAGTATCCTACTGGTGGTTGTATTACTTATGTAGAACTTGATAGTACTTTTGTAAAGAATCAAAAAGCTATTGAGCAAATTATTGATTATGCTTTTAAGGAATTGGATATTCCTTACTTGGCATTTAACTTCCCTATTGACTCTTGCCTTGATTGTGGTTATCAGGCTGAATTTAATGACCATTGCCCCGAATGTGGTGGAACAAATATTCAGCAATTGCGCCGTGTCACCGGCTATTTGACTACTGACTATCGCAACTTTAATAAGGGTAAGCAGTCTGAGGTTGAACACAGAGTAAAACATTCACTTTATACCTAATTCAAAAGAAAAAAGCCCAACTCAAAGTTGTGGTCATGGAACTAGTTTTTAATTAGCTACAATTAACTACAATTGAGTTGGGCTATTAATCCAGAAGGAAGGAGGAAATCTCAATGAGATATTCTGGTGTTATTTATAATGACATCGCTGCGGCACCCGGATTGTGTGTGACATTTTTCACTCAAGGATGCCCACATCAATGCCACGGTTGTCACAATCCTAATACCTGGGATTTTGAAGGTGGTAAAGAATTTACTCCAGAAGTACTAGATGATTTGATTGCCGGATTGACAGCAAATGGCATTGAGCGTAATCTATGTATTATGGGTGGAGAACCTTTATGTTCTGAAAATGAATTTTTAACTCTTTTAGTAATTAAAACTGTAAAAGAGAAATTGCCAAATACTCCTATTTATATTTGGACTGGATATCGTTATGAAGAGCTATCTCATAGAAGCGGACATATAAAACAAATTCTTGATATGACCGATTTCTTAATTGATGGTCATTATGTTGAAAACTTAAGAGATATTACTCTTGAAATGCGTGGCAGTTCAAATCAACGTATTATTAATCTGCGTGAAATTGACAAAGATTAAAAAATATGTTATTATAATATAGAAGTAAAGGAGTGAGAAAATTGGCGCAATATTTAACTGTTAAAAACAAAGCTCATTTAGACGCTCTTAAAAATCATGTCCATGGAGAAATCGCTTATTGCGAAGACACTTCCGAACTGTGGATTTATGATGAAGAAAAAGGCTGGCAGAAATTTAAAGCTGATAGTAAGGGCCTTGAGCTTAATTTATATGATTTAAATAAAAGTATTATTAATTAGCTGAATCCCTTGACAATGGATGAAATTAATTTAAAAACTAGTTTGTTAGAAGATTACTATAATAAAACAGAAAATACTTATCATATGTTGTTATGTAAGGATTATAATTATTATACGATTTTCGCATTTAGCGTAAAGCCAGAATTTTCTAATTTTGCTGAGGCTGTTATTGCTATCGCAACTGAATTAGGCGCAGTCTATAGTCTGGATTTAAATGATGAAGGTGCCATTGAAATTTGGATTAAGCCACTTGGAGAAGAAAGTCCTTACGCTTTCTATCTATTCCCATATGATGTAGGAGTAGTTTATTATGGATAAATATATTATTATTAATATTAATATGTTTGCTCGTGAAAACCCTGTATTTATTGTCGCTCCAAATGAAGATATGTATCAGGTTGGTTCATATACAATTGAACAGTTGCCTGAAATTATTTCTCAATTGGCACATGATAAAGACATTTATAATGTTAAGATTGCTGGAGGCACTAAATACAGTCAGCTTCTTGAGTATGGCATTGAAACCACAGAAAATTTAAAATATAATGAAAGAAAAATTCAAGTTGAGGTAATTTAAAATGGGATATACTTTAAAGACTACAAATACTTATCGCGTTCCTACCGTTGAAGATGCTCTGGCTCTGCGCAAGTATCTTGAGAGAACTTGTGTCGGTGAGCTGACTGCTTTTAAATATACTACCAAGTATATTAAGGTTAAGGGTGAAATTGTTGAAGAGTATCAGGTTGTAACTGCTACTATTTCTATTGACAATGAAAAGGAACCAGAAGGTGTTCTGGTTGTTGATTTTAACGAGGAGTTTTAATTATGGCAAAATTTGAAAAAGTAAGTAAATTTGCCGAAGTAGATATTAATCTACCTGTTCGCAAGACTGCTGACTCGGCAGGTTATGATATGGAGGTCGCGGAGGATATTGTAATTCCTTCCTCTTTGACTTGGCAAAGAATTCTTGCCGAAGAGGCGGCTGACATTTTTGCGAATGAAAATGGTCATGATTTTGTTATTAGAGCCTTAACTCTTGATGAAATGGCTGCTTTGACTAAACGCACCAAGGCAAAGCCAACTCTTGTTTCTACTGGTATGAAGTGCCAACTTGACTCCGGCACTTATCTTGAACTTTCTGTAAGAAGTTCTTGTCCCTTAAAATATTGGCTAATTCTTGCTAATAGCGTTGGTATTATTGATGCTGATTATTACAATAATCCCGATAATGAAGGTGAGATTTTCTTCCAGATGATTAACCTTAGTCCATATGATATTCAGCTAAAGAAAGGCGATATTATTGGACAAGGAATTATTAAGCCTTACTTGACCACTGAAGACGACAATGCTTCCGGTCAGCGCGTAGGCGGATTTGGTTCTACTAGTGTCTAATTTATTGGCTTTAGACCAGTCATCTACTACCACTGGTTATGCTATTTTTAAAGATGGTAAACCAGTAGTAATCAGTCACTTTACTGCTAAAGGAACTGATTTAGGTTCAAGATTAGAACAATTAAGAAACAAGATCGTTGAATTAATCAATGAGCATGAAATTGATGAAGTAGTCTTTGAAGATATTTAGCTTCAAGACATGGCAGGAGGAAAAGATGTTGGACTTAAAACATTCAAAATTCTTGCCGAAGTGTTTGGTGTTGTCCATGAGCTGATGACGGAGTTAGACATGGATTATACTATTGTACCTCCAATAGTATGGAAAGCTACTTTTAAGATTGCCGGAAAAGGTCGTAAGGTGGAAAAGAAGCTAGCTCAAGAGTACGTGCTAGCGACCTACGGCATGAATTGTACTGAAGATGAGGCTGATGCTACATGTATTGGTGCTCATATTATTAAAAAACAAGGCTCCGAATTCAATTGGGCCTAACTTAATAATCCTCCCTGTCTAATTTTGAAGTAATTTAGAGTTGGAAAGGGAGGATGTTTTCATATGGAAATTCTTACAAAGTATGCTCTTGAGATTTTCTTTGGATTGGTCTCAGCGGGCGCTTTAGCCTTTTGCAAACATCTTTATGGCAAAAATAAAAAGCTTGAAGAAATGCAGAAAGCAGATCAAAATCGTCAATACAGACAAATGATTTTAGATGAGATTGAACCTATTATCAATGAAATTACTCGTTTAAAGTCTGAAATTACAAAAGTTGATACTGATGCGAAAGTAGCATTAACTCAATTTAAAACTGAGGCTGACGTAACTAAACAGTGTATGTATAGCGATTTAAATGAAATCCAAGCGAAAAATGATGAGAACTTTAAACTTATTATTAATTCTTACAAGTTTAGACTTATTCAGTTATGTAAAACACATATTAGAGATGGATATATTTCTGAAAGTGATTTTGAACAAATTACTGAAATGTATAAATTATATCATGGTCTCGGCGGAAATGGTCAAGCTCAAGAGTATTATGATAAAGTTCTTGAATTGGAAATCAAGAAAGATAATGATATCCAATAAAAAAATGGGGTGTCTATGTTATTCCTAACATAGACACCCCTTATTTTCGTTTCTACATTCTACTAACCTACAGAAAATTGAATTAGTTATATTTAAAATTTCCTAACCATAAGTAGCTATTAAATCAGCTAATACTTCCTCTTGCTATTCATTTAACATAATGCCATAGCTATACATAGAGGCATGAACTATCTCATGACAAAGAACTTTTTTAAAATAAGTTTTATTCAATCCTTCTGTTATATATATTGTTTTATTTTCGCTATTACAGCATCCAAGAGTAAAAGAACCGTCTGGTCGCATTAGCTATGGGTGATTGGAGGATGTTAACATTATCCTCCAATCATATCCATTAACTCTAACCATTATTTAATTGGGTAATTTTATTGGCTAAAGCGACCATCTTTTTACTCAAATACTGTCTCTCATCAGAAGTGGCATCTTGAATCATATCAATTATATCTTGAGTTAATTCTTGAGTGTACTTTTCCAACTCCCTCATTTGAATAGATTTATCCTACTTACTTTCTTTAGATTCCATATACATTCTACGAGAACGATAACTTTTGCCTTCTCTTCCGTCTTCAAAAGCATGAGGATATTCTCTCTCTGTATAATAAGAGTTGCTATTTCCTGCTTCACCATTCATATGACTAGAGCTATTGGAGCTGGTGTGTTGAGACCCTTTACCATCATAGTAGCGACGCTCGTCAGACCAATCCTCCATATCTTTTTCTCTCCAGGAGGGATGTTCTTTGCGATATCCGCCATAGTACATGACTTCCGGTTCGTGATTTTCAGAGCCTTCTTTCATGGCTTTTGTTACAGTGCAGTAGTAAATAGTTTCTTCAATGTCTTTAATAATATCAATAACTTCTCCCAGTTCTTGAGCATCAACATTTTCCAAATCATAGACTTGAGCTTCTGCTGCGCTAGCAAGGCACTCTTGGATACTTTTTAACTTTTCAATATGCATATACAAACCTCCTCACTTACGCAACTCTTTCAACAATTAAGTTAGCATTTTCAACATCTACTGGAACAGTGCTGATATTTTTCACACTAATTGACATACAACATCCTCTTGGAACATCTACAAAGATAGAAGAATGAACATTAAAGAACTCGCTGACTGCCGCTGGAGTTACTGTCATTGTCGAAGCAGCAATTCCCTCGCCTTCAATCGCAATCGCGAGGGAGATTGGGCCTACTGTTCCACCTGTGGCAGGAACAGCAATATTGCCTCCAAAAGTAACTCTAAATCTCGCTCTGCATTGACCTGTATTGCCACGTAAAGTAATTAGACCGCTATCGTCGCGGTGGGAGATGGCAGTTCCCCCACTCACGACGGTATCAGAGAAATAAACATTTTGATTTGCTTGAACTGTTTGTAAAGCATTAGCAATAATTTCCATAAACTTACCTCCTTAAATATCAGCCACAACCGCAACCGTTATAATATGTAGCAGCACCGCAGCCACCATAGTTAGCATAAGGATTTGCTACAACATATGCTGGGACTGGAACTTTAGTGCCGAGCTGGTCAATCAAGAATGCGTTTTGAGCTTGCTGAGAAGCTGTGAGACGAAGAGCCTGATTTTCAGCCTGAAGAGTAGCGATTTTATCCTGAGTGAGGAAATCGAGGATGGAGCGAACACCATTATTATTATTCTCAATAATATCACGAGCAGCATTGGCAATGCCGGTGTTAATTCCATTAGACTGAGTTAAAATATTGTAATTGACTTCACACAATCCACGCTCAATCAAACGCTGAGTTTCGCAGCAGCATGCTGCGCTCTGAGCTGCCATGTTAGACAACTGAGCGGTAATAGCATTGGTATTCTGCATTGCGGCCATGTTAGTATTGCCGAAACCAGTTAAGAGACCGGTATTCAACTCATAGAAGCCATCACAAAGACCATGCTCTAATCCACGAATACCATTTTCAAGACCATTAATGTCAAAGCCATAAGACACAGCATCACGGGCATTGCCTGCGCCGCCGCCTCCCCAGCCTCCGCCATTACCCCAGCCACCGGCGAATAAGAAGAGAAGGATAATCCACCATGCTCCATCTCCACCCCACATGCCGTCGCCATTACGAGCGCCACCGCTTACTGCGGCGATATCAGATAAACTATAACCTTTTCCATTAAACATAACTTTTTACCTCCATTTGTTTTTCCATTTGTTTTGTTTTATTTAGAGTCCATAGCGTTTACGAAATGCTGCGAACTCTCTGTCAAAGTCCATTCCTTTTTGAGCGGCCATATTTCGGGCAATTTTCTCAATACCGGAATGGTTGCCGGAACGAGCGAGAGAGATTAGATTATCACCCATAGGAGTTCCTTTCATGCGTTGTTCTAACACATTCATCATAACCTACTCTGGATTATAACCTTGTTTAATCATTCCCATAAACCAATTCATATCAAACATCGGAAACTCCTCCTTAATTAAAATTCAAATAATGGTTTTTGCTGTGTTTGCTATTGCTGTGCCGCAGGTGCCTAAATAGTCTACTCTTTCTTTTCTTCTGCTGCTATTGGATTTAATAATGGATTAAATTTATTATATAATTGACTAATAACATTTTCAAATTCCTATTTAGTTACATATTGAGTAGAATTAGTTACCTGGTCAGTTTTCAATTCATATAAGTTGATTGATACAGTTCCATCAAGATTTATTTGCTTAGTATAAATCCTTTTATTTGCGACGTCAGTAAAGTAAAATACTGAACCGTCAAAATCTATTGGACAAGCTCTTACTTCATCAATAGATGATACCGGTCTCACCTGTTGAGGAATGTTGCTTGTCACTGGCCATTGAGGATATTGTGGCATTGGTTTATATGCTCCACCATATCCAAGCTGTGTGGCTTGTTGAAACTGTGGTTGAGTGTAATTATAATTCATGTAGGCGCCTCCTTTGTTTTAAAAATTTTTTTCTCTCTCACCCTTCCATTACTATATAAAATTTGAGGGTGAAAGATAAATCTCAAAAACTCACGAATTTTTTGATAAGAATTTCACCTACACGAACTTTTGTCTACACGGCAAATACACAAAAGTTGCGCTATTTTTTCTCACACTTATTTTCTTTTTTAAAACGCAAAAACACAAAAATAATTCTAAATATTTTTATCACAATTTTATTTGATTTTATCGCAAAAATATGGTATAATATATTTAATATAAAGGAGGGATAATTTTGTTATCTATTGCGATATATAGTGATTAGATTGAAGATGTAGCCACATTAAAAACTTTAATTCAAGATTATTTAATTGAAAGTAAAACAATGGCTAAAATTTCTTGCTTCTCAACTCCAGAAGAAGTAATGATGATTCCAAATAGATATGATGTGTATTTTATGGATATGGATTCTACTAATGATGCGACTGTACTTGGAAAGAATAGAAGATTAATTGATGAAGGCAGTCAATTTGTTTATATGAGTATTAATCCAAATGTAGCTCATATTGCCGCAAAGGTACGCTCTGATTATTTTATTACTAAGCCTTTTGATAAAGAAGAGATTGCCGAAATACTAAATGAAATTAAAAAAGAGATTAAAGAAGATAGTATTATTATCAAGATTCCTTCTGGAGAGCGTCGTGTTAGAATTAATAATTTGAATTATATTAACATCGTAAGGCGATGTTTATGCTACCATTTAAAAGATGGAGCAATGTTTGATGGACAGACATTAAGAAGTTCTTTTGAAAAAGCTATTGACCCACTTCATAAACATAAATCTTTTATCTTTTTAGCTCCAAGTTTATTAATTAATTTAGGCGAAATTAAGATTATTAATAAAGATAATATTGTTTTTGAAAATGATGATGTATTGTATTTTCCAATGAAACAATATGATAATTTAAGAAATGCTTGGATTAATTACAATAGGATTATTGATTAAAAACAAAAAAAAGGAGACTCTTTAAAAGAGTCTCCTTTTTTTATTTAACTTTAATCCAAATACGTCCATTGACTGCAATATTACCAGTACCCCAAAATTCATATTCAGGAATTTCAGATACAACTCCAATAATTCTATCTGGATATTCTTTAATTTCTTCGCGGGTCATTTTACATACTTTTCCTTCTGGGCCGGCGCAAACTGTATCTCCGGCATGATAATCATTTCTATCTCCTTCGCAATAAGCAAGAACACGTCCAGCAACTGCTAATGGAGTTTTACATTCATCAGTTTCGCCAATGGCAAATCCAAATGTATCTGAAACGATACCATCACAAGCCTAAAACTTTTCTACAGTTTTATAAATTTGTCCATTATCTTTTGAAGCTACACAATAACCAGGCTCTATATCTTCAAGCTAATTTCTGTATTCAGCATAGTCATTCCATACAGCTCCATAAAGTATAGAAGCTTTAATTGATTTTGTGCTAGGATTCATAGTAATACCAGTACAAAAACGAGTTGAATTAGTTGTTGTTGCTGTTGCGGCAGTATAACAACTTAATATTGGATAATTCGTATTTGCGGTAGTAATTGTCTAACTAACTGAGTTTGAACTATAATCTGCCCATCTCCAATAAGTACCATCATAAGTTAAAATAATCACTGAATTAACAGGAACGTGAGTGGTAAGATTACCATCATTTCTTTTAATTGCTATAGCGCCTAAATTGTTAATGTTTAAAGTGGTTCCACCACTAACTCCAGCTACTGCAACTTTATAGGCAATTGTTAATCCAGTAAAATAAGAGGTAATGGATGGGTTAGTTCCTAACCATGTTCCAGCTGTAGTAGATGAACTTCCATCTACATAATAAACATTACTCTAAATTCCATTATCATCATAAGTTAAATATATGGCATTTGCGTCTAAAGAATGGGAACCAACTGAACCACCTTGAACAAGAGTTCGATAGGCATTATTGGTTAAATTATATATTTTTAGTGGGCTTACTGAAGTAGAAGTAACATTAAAAGCCATATCATATCTCTCCCTTTCCTTTTAAAATGTTTATGAATATAATATTCCGCCTATAGATTTACTATAACGTCCTCCAGCATTATTACAATAAAAACAAGGCATACTTTCATCATAAATTCCATTAATTATTTTTGATTTAAATTGATTACTTTTTTCAGACATTAAAATTTCTTCTAAAGTATTTTTATTTAAATCTCCAAGTATAAAAGATTGTTGCTATTCGCTATCATTACGAATATTACAGCAAGGACTAACAGTTCCATCGTAATTTATACCAATAAATCTAAATGGTTCAAAACAGGGGTCAGTTCTTTCTGTTAAAGAATATTCTTTTAAATTCCCTCCACGGTCAGATATAGTACCAGTTTTTGGCCAATCCCAATAATAAAGAATTGTTTTATCTTTTAATTGTCCAACAAAATAATTTTCATACTATATAATATTTTCGATTTCCCATTCAATCATTTTAGAATAACACCATTCTGCTCCACGACAATCGTAGTCCATAATAGATAATTCATCAATGAGACAATTATGTATTTTTTCTTTATTTAAGTAATCTCCATTTGTATTGGTTACTAATTTAGCATAGGGAAAAAACTCTCTAATGATAGATAAACTATTCTGTAATATATCGAAATGCGAAAATGGTTCATTATATCTTGAGAAAGAAAAAACGCCAGAATATTCATATTTCTATAATTCTTTGAGTAAATCTCTTAATGTATTTTGATTTAAACTTTTATTAAAACTATATCTATCAAGAAGTGCGCCATTTGGACACCAAGCACATTTTCTATTACAAAATGAAAATAATTCAATTTCAACAATTTTCAAATTTTCAATAATTTGTTTAATTGTTTTTTCTTGTTCATATAAAACTCGTCCACAAGTGTGAGAGCAATATTCAACTCTAGGACATACTGAACAGCAAATAATTGAATCGCAACCTCTTAAATCTTTTTTTGTATTACAAGCAGGAATTTCTAAACTTCTAAAATTACAATTTTTAGCTAACATACTTCTCCCACTCCTCTTTAATATTAAAACAATCACAATTTAAACCTTCTGGCAGCTTATGATATAATTGATAATATCTAGTTAAAGGAGGTTCTAAAACATTCTAAAAAGCTGTTAAAATTCTAAAGGCAGTATTATAATCATCCACTTCTAAAATTGTTATACCATCTTCTAAAAATTCTTTTGGTTGCGTATAATACATTTTCATTTCTTGTTCTGTAAAAGATAAGTGAAATAATGAAACTGGTTTCTATAATTTAAAAGAGGTTAATTTATTTTTAACTCTATAGTCAATCGGAGTGTATTTAAAACCAGTGCAAGATTTTTCACAAAACAATGGAATCTAAATAATTAAAACTTCTTCAATACTGTTTAAATGCTATAAAATATCAATTCTATGATTTCCATTATAGGCATTATATTTTTGAAGTGATTCCAAATAATTCATTTCTTCCAAAGAACAAATTTGATTATGTAAAATACCCTATGGTAATACAAATAAAGGAAAATACATTCCATGCTTTTCAATACTTTCTTTAGTTATAATAAATTCTTCTTCAGTGGTCCAATCCCAAATTTTTCCTTTTGTCGCGTAAAGCAATTCATTTGGATGAACCCATTTATGAGGAAAATCATTCTTTAATATTTTTATATTTTCTTTAAAAAGTGAATATAAATAAATAATTTTATCTATGTTAAAAGTGTCAGTTTTTTTATCCCATAAAAAATAAGGTTCATCGCTAGTTAATAAAGCCTTGCCATAAGATAATGGTTTACCACTTTCTAAATCTTTCATTCGATTTGTAAAATCACAATTATTAGATTCACATGCAATCATAAATATAGTCCTCCACTATAGGCTTTAAATTATTATTCAAATAATTTAAAAATTCATTTGTATTTAAATCCTTTTCATAGAAAGGATTTTTTTTAATAGAGCATTTAATATAATTATTTTTATCTTTTGTATTAAAAGGGACGTCTTTTAACAAAGATCTTACTTTATTAGAATCAATAATATTAATAAGAGGTCTTTCAAAAATTAATCCAAGAGAAGAAAATAACTATTCAAAATACTTTAAAACAAAAGTATTTTGATTTACTTTGATTTGTTTATCGTGCCAATTTCTTTCACCTGTTAAAATTTTTGCTTTATACTATAGAGCTAATTGCACTCGCAATAAATGACAATATAAATGGCAAGCAACACAAGGAGAAATAAAAGCTTGTTCCATTAATAAACTCCAAAGATTTTCATTATTTTCTAAAACAATTAAATCTTTAATTAAAAAACCTTTTTTTCTCAATTGCTATATAAATAATGTATAATTATTTTTTACTAATTCAACATTATCTTTTAATTCAACAGGAGTAATTACTTGTGTAGGAATAATAATATCTTCTGGATAATTTTCTAAATGAGTAATAATTGCTGCTAAACTATCATCACCTGCTAATTCTGCAATAATAAACATAAAACACCTCTTTCTTTCTTATTTTTTTGTAATATATTCTGAAGGGAAAATATTGTTTTTATAAAGTTGTTCCATATTTTTTGCTATATGATAACTAGCTTCCTTATGGAATAATTTAAAAAGGAGCCAAAGATCAGCGGTATTATTACTAAAAACATTAACCCAATTATTATCTAAAATTTCATATTGTAAATTTAAAAGATAACCAGCTTTATCAAATAAAATTTTTGGTATAATAATATTACCTTTTTTATCATTTGTAAAGTTTTCACTTGGTTTTATAATAAATAAAAACTTTTCTTTATTTAAAATATTCTCTTCAAATAAAGATTTAATAGCGCGCAAAGAATGTTTTGTATGAATACATTCAATTGCCGTAATACATTCATCTTCATCAAAAAACATTAAAATAGGTAAATATGAGCCTACATTTGAAATAATTTGTTTTAAGGTATCTTCTGGTAAAAAAGATGTATCATATGTAACTATTTTTTTATTATCTGAATGATAATTTAAAAAAAAATCTTTCCCACAATATCCAATTTCACAATATCCATTCTCAGACAATAATTTAATATCTAAAATAAAATAATTAATTAATTGAATTATATCGGATAAAGAGGTGTAGTTTAAAATAGATTCATAATTCTATTTACCCTCTTTATCTCGATATAATGATTTTTTCTATTTTAAATATTTTTTTTGAACATCAGTAAAATTTAACATTTTTGAAAACAATAAGCGGCAGGGGACAGATAATTAATAATTTGTAATTCATTTAAATCTTCAATTACAAATTCTGCTGTTGTTAGAGAATAATCCATTTCCAAAATATATCCTCCAATAAGCCACTAACCATTATCAATTTGTTTAATTTCAAAAGGAACTAAGGTATGCTATTCTAAAGTGCATACTTTATTAAAATATTTAAAAATTAAAGAAAAATCTTTATTTCGACTATGTACATAATGATTAAAATAAAAGCAAGTTTTTAAATATCCATTAAAGAAATCTTGAAAATCTTTAAATTCAATATTTGAAACTCGCATTTGATTAACTTTATTTGAATGTTTTTGTGGAACATTAGTAGAAAAATGAACAATCATTATTTATTTCTCCTTCCAGGTAATATTATTTGGGGGGTAAATATTTAATTTTAACAAATCATCTTTATAAAAATCTAATAAATAACTAATTTCTTTATCTACTGCTTTTAAACATAGCCATAAATCCACGGCTGTGTTTATCTAAATTCTTGAAAAATAATCATCAGTTTTTATTATTTTTTTATTTAATTTTTTTAAAGATGTATTTAATAAAATATTAGGTATAGTTATTTCACATAAAATATTATCATGTTCTAAATTATCCCAATAGATACATAGGAAAACATAAGGAATATCTTTTGTTACTTTTTTTAATAGCTAAGAACGATGTCTACCCCCGCAAATAAAAAGTTTGTTTTTTTCTCTATTTTTATAAGCGTAAAAAGGAATATAAATTTTTTCCTTTTTTACAGATTGTAAAAGCGAATTTTCTGAAAAAGTAAAACCAGAAAAACTAACTTCTTTACCATAAGCATCGAAAATCTAATTTTTCTATAAATTAAAATCTAAATACTCATAGCCAAATATATCTCTAATTATTAAAACATTTTCATAATAATGTTTAAATAATTGTATTAAAAAGAAATTATTATGAATTAAATCGGTATCATTTAAGATAGAAAATCTATAAACTTCATTTTCAATTCTAATTCGAGGCGCCCCATACATAATGTCTGCCATAACATTTAACTAATTTTCATTCCAAGAGAAAGGAAATTTTTTAGGCGCTTTTCTTTTTATTTTTTCTTGTTTACTTTTTAGAATTATTTTAAAATCTTCTCTAGTATATTTTCCCATAAATTTATTATAACAAATTTTTTGTTTTAAGTCAATTTTGATTGAGTTCAATATTAAAATATTTACTAGGAGTTATGCCATCTTCCATGACATTATTAAAATAATATTCAATTAAAAAATCAACTTCTTTTTCAAGAATTTTCATCAATATCCAAATGTCAACAGCATTAGATACTTGAATTAGATAATAATTTTCATTCAATTCTTTAATATTTAAATTTAAATCTTTTAAAATATTATCATATAAATCTTTAGGAAAATAAATCCAATCTTCAAAATTTGGGTCATATGAATCTAAATAATAGCAAATCGTTTTAATAGGAATTTCCATATTATTTTTTTTCATATGTTCAAGTGCCGCAAGCCTATGACGTCCTGCTACGATTGTTGCGCAACCTAAATTTTTCTCTTTATATGCTAAATAAGGCTAATAAAAACCTCTATTACAAAGAAATTCATTTATTAAAGAGTCTTTCGTGAAAGAAAATTTTGAAAAACTAATTCCTCCACGGTCATCCACAATATTAGCTTTTGGACCATCAATATAAAAATATTCATAAAAATTAGCTAAAATCTCCCAATTTTTAGTATAATAATAATATAAGTCTTTAGCTTTTTGAGAATCATACCATAGATCGTTAATATTATAATAAGAATTTGGATATAATTTACCATTAATAAATACTTCTCTTAAATAGTATTTTTTACTTTGTTCCCAAACTCTTAATTGATTTTCACTCCAAGTTTTTCTGTTTCTTAAATAAATATGAGAATCGCTTAATTCTTCTTCTTTATTAAGTTTCTTTTCTTCATATTTTTCAGCATTTCTTTGAATAATTCTAGGAAATTCTTCCCCATCTTTAAATTCAAAATTTATTTTTCTTTTTTTATGACAATTTTTACAAGGAGAAAAATAATTTTCATAATTAGAATGAGTCATTATCTTTCTAAAATTAGAAGCTTTTTCTCCATAAAAAATATCGCTTAAAGTACTTTCATAAACATTACCTAAAATATATTCTTTATGATTATCATTATCAGCTCTTAAATGACAACATGGCATTACATAGCCATCATGAGTGATATTGATATAGTAAGAAGCTTCTGGACACGGATAATCTCTTATTCCACAATTATTGACCCAAGATAAATCTTCAGATAATTTAGAAGGTTCTAAAGAGCCTCCTCGATTTTCAAGGGATCTATTCTTAGGCCAGTCAACGGTAACCTAAATTAAATTAATATTCTTATGAATAGCAGATAATATATATCCACTATCATTAATTAAAATACATTTATTTTCTTTAAGTTTCTTCTTCCAATATTCTTTTCCTTGACAATCATAATCCATAACATTTAAAATGGATAAATTTAAATCTTGAAGATTTTCTTCACTAAATAAATCTCCATTACTATTTGTTAAAATAACAACATTTCTATCAACAAAGATATCTTTAATAATTTTAATATATTTTTTTAACTCATCAACCTACATTAAAGGCTCTTGATATCCTAAAAAACTCATAATGGCGCCAGTTTTAAAGGCGCCATTATAATAATATTTTGTACTAAAATTATTATCATATAATTCTTGAATAATATTTTTAAATACATTTAAATCTAAAAAATTTTCTTTGCTTCTAGAAATAAAAGAATTCGGACACCATTCGCAAGAACGGTTACATAAAGAATGAAATTCAAAATCAATTCTTTGAATATTTGAAAACATTTAATCTACTCCTTTTACTCTTGTTTTATCCATTCATTAAATAATTTTTCATCATTAATAACTTTTGATGGTTTAATATTAGGATACTTATACAAAAGGTCTCTTAAAAATAATGGATAAATATATAAAAATTTATAAGCATCATATATTGTATCTTTTTGAGTCTCTACAGTATATTCATTTATAAATTTTTCATTATTAAATTCTACAGATTCTTTTATCTTATTGCGATAAAATTCATCTGTAACATTTTTTGATGTCCAAACGGGATCAATATTATAACGTCCAATTACTGGAGTCGTTAAAACGCCCTGTAATGTTTTTACTGAAGCGGAAAACATTACAGGGGTCATAATTACACATAAAATTTTATAATCTTCTGGAACAATTCCATAGGCTTGACCAATTTTTAAACTGGCAATTCTATGATTTCCTTCTCTAACTGTATAAGTTTCACAATCTCCATTAGTAACAACTTGAATGGGATAGTAAGTGCCGTTTTCCATAATTGATTTGGCCAATTTGGTTTTATCACTTGCACTATCTAAAAGATAAGGGTCTTTAAAATAAGTATCCCAATTCTTTGACATAACATCCTCTCTTAAAACCAATTGATCAAGAGGCACAAACTCATACTAGAAAAATTTATCTTTATGAGCTAATACATTTTTAAGATTACAATTAATATAGTCTTGCTCATACATCTCTTTAACCTATTCTTCTGTGTAAGGTCTTTGTGGGTCCATATTACTCCACAAATAACGAGAAGAAGAAACAAATGATTTTTTATAAGAATATGAAACTTTTAATTTTCTTTTATTTACATCAATATAAAACAAATTAATAAAATCTGGTTCATATAATTTATCATATTCTTCAAAATCAAAAAATTCTAAATCAATTTCATCTTCAATATTATTAACGGTCTTAAAAAAAGCTAAACTAGAATTTTTATCAAATCCATCTAATTCATATATTTTTTCTAAAGAAATAATACTACCAGTTTTTGTTGAAAAATAAGCTAAATATTTATTTTTAATATCCATATTAACGTCTCCATCCATTAGATGTATAATACCACAATTCAGTCCAATAAGCTCCAGAAGTACTTGGACCTCCAGAAAATAGATTTGCACTTCTTATCGTTCCAGTAGCTTTAGCAGGACTGCCTGAACCATCATCATTGCCACTGTTATCTTCACCCATCATATGAGGCAAAGACATCGTATATGTTAATCTAAAATATCCATCTAAATCAGCAACAGTTTTTGAAACAGTTGCAGTAACATTACCACTAGCACCATGAGCTACAGATTTCGAGCTGGATACAATAGAAGTTACAGTTCCAGCGGTATCAACAAACTCTAACTTATAAGTAAACGTAGCATTATAATCATTTGTTGTTTGAGGGTCATTTAATAAATAGTAAATATTGTAACTAACACTTAAAGATGTACCATTTTTAGTTCCATTACAAGTAAAATTGGTAACACCACTCATTGTTCTAGCATAAGTAACATAGGCAATGTCTTCTGTAAAAGCGACAGAAAAATTTGTATTAGGAGTAAATACACTATAATTACCACTTGTTGGAGCAGTAGTTGCAGTTTTCACCCAAATATCTCCAGCACTCATTCCAGAAGTTGGAGCTGATGCCTGATAAAACATTTTTGGTCCAGTTCCAGTCAATTTTGAGCCTTTAGCATAAGCAGTATAACCTCTTTGAATTAAAGCTGCTGTAGCAGTAGCATCGCTAGTGTAAGTACCTGTTACACCAGCGATAACTACGTTCTATTTAATATTAGCAGGAGCAGGATTCAAAGTTCCAGTAACCTTACTCCCTTTAACATAAGCTGTTTTTCCACTTTGAATTTGATCGGCCGTAGCAGTAGCATCTTGGGTATCAAAAGTGGTTGTAGCAAATGATGTAATAACTCCTTCTATGGGAGTTGAACCTAAATATACCGCCATTTATTCACCTACTTTATAAATTATTGCGCCGCCGCCACCAAACAATTCAACAGCTTTTTTAACTGCTGCTGGAGTACAAGCTCCACCAGAGTCAGAAGTATAACTTGTACAAGAAGCAGCTGGATATAAAATTACGTGACCATAGTTATTAGCGTCGCCGACTCCATAAGTGGTTGCGGTTGAGGCGTGATTTGGTAATCTTGCTGCGGCTAAAGTACCTGTGGAAATGTTACTAGCATTTAAAGATGTTAATCCCGCTCCACTACCAGAGAATTTTGTCGCAGCAATATTTCCGTCTGGATCGAATCTAATTTGAGCTGTTGTAGTATTTGCGTTGGTGTTATAATTACTGTCTAAAATATAGGTAAAATATAATTTATTATCATTATAAACTCCTAATGCCCAATCGCCAGCAGTGGTTTTCATTGATAAAATAGCATCATATCCAGAATAAGATGTTGTTTTAATCATGGCAGAATTTCTACCTTGATACCAAGATTGTGAAATGCCTGCACGAACAATATTAACATTAGAATTATTTAAAGTAATATCTCCTGTCATTGTTCCGCCACTTCTAGCAAGATAATCTGTAGCTGTTTGCGTAGCCATTGTTCCAAAAGCACCAAGCTTACAATAAGCTAAATTAGAGCTTGTTCCAGCATAAGCACCATTCCAATAAGCTAAAGTATTATGATTAATTAACTATCGTTTTGCTGTTCCACTAACCCAGCCAGAAGGTCCTACAGCAGTATTATCTATTACATTATCAAAGGTTGGAATTTCAACCCAAGATTTCCAAGTTCCATTTTCTCTTCTACGATAGTAGATTTCATTACATCTAAAATCTGTAGCAATTTGCTAAACCCAAGAAGAAGAGTAAGCAGTGGTTAAAATCCTATAGTCTTTATTTGTTGTATTTCCAACAAAACTTGGCCTATTAGTGGCCGTTGTAGTCATATAATGGAAGCCTTGCTCTGTTGCGTCATTTGCGTCATCATAACCAGATGTGGAGTAATTTTGTATTCTACGAGGTAAAGCAGCATTTGGAACGCTAGCAACTGTTGTAGCAATACTCCAACCATTAGAACCATTTCCACCGGCAACAGAACCAGTTACATCGCCTGTTAAAGCTATGGTTTTTGCTGAAGCAAAGCCAGTAGCAGTTGTAGCATTACCGCTTAAAGCTCCATAAAAAGTTGAAGCATAAATGTTAGATAAAGTATTACCTGCGCCTTTACAAAATCTATAGTTCTCTATATTTCCGTCTGAACCACTTGCCGTTCTATAATTTACATATATATCTCCACTAAATTTAGGAGAAGCAAAGTTAAATTCATTAGAATGAGCTAATAAATCATGGTCTGAATTTGCTTTAATAGCTCCTCCAAAATAAGACTTTCCTAATACGAGTAAATCATTTAATTGTGCCATTTTTCACCTCTCCTTTATATCTCTTGAAATAGCGTGCCAGAGACAAACTATTCTTTCATTATATTAAATTTTGAATTTTTTGGTAAAGTATCTACTCTTACCCATAATTCAATTTCTTGCATTCCTTTTGTTCCATCGTATCCAGGAACACCATTGGGGTTTCCCCATTTGGTTTTTGCTCCAATAGCATAAAACCAATTGCCATGTCCAACAGAGCCAGACAAATAGGTATCTACTAAGACAGAAGCATCACTGCTTTGACGAGTTAAACCTCCCCAAAAATATGACGTCCAATCAATATGAATTGCCTAATAGCCTGCGGCAAAGGCTGAGCCATCTCCAATCGCTACAAATTCATTTTGAGGGGCATTTGTTTGTTTCCATCTGTTGTATTTACCAGGATCGTCTGTTGGATAAGTTAACATAAATTCATACTTACCATCAGAGCCTTTTAAAAATGGAAGAAATTTTAAACGACTATATTTATATTCTGAAGTAGTATATAATACCTCATCAATGCTTGTGAACAATGTTGCACCAGTATTTGTTTTATGATAAAACACTCTAGCCCAGGCACTGCCGTCAGAGAGAGTGGTAAATTTCATATCTGATAATTGACTTCGTTCACTAAAATCTTCTGCCATAAAAACACCAGTTTTTTTCATTTTAGTTAAATGATTTAATTGTTCTTTAAATTCATAAACAATTAAACCGCCTTCTTTAGTTACAGAACCTGCTGTTTCATAGAGAGTTTTAATATCCTCCGCAGATAAAGCAGTACAATAAATTCTTACATCTGAAACATTGCCAGTGAATTTATGTTCATGGGTTGAACCATTATGACGACCACTAATTAATAATTCATTCGCAGGCGTGTGAGTCCAATAATTATTACTGCCGTAAGTACCTCCTTGAGCAGTCCATTCAACACCATTTAAGTAAAATGTATAAGTTGAACCTTTTTTAACTACAACCATATGATTCCATTTAGTGGTATCCCATTTATCTTTAAGTCCTGTAGCAGTTCTAGTGGTATTGTTGCCATCTCCACAGCTTAAAATTGAGTTATTACCATAAAAACTTAATGCAATATTTGTAGATTTATCCGCTAAAATGATTGAATTTGCTGTTGGATAAGAATTTACTTTGACCCAAGCTGAAATAGTAGCATTTGTTCCGTCCATAGAATGAGTAGCTGTAATATAATTAGAACCAGAAAAAATAGAACTCATACTATATCTTGGAGTATCAGTATCAAGGTTAAAAGTTCCTGAAGCAGTTCCATTATTATTATAGCCAGAACAATCATCAGCAGGAGAAAAATGCATTTCACTCATTGAGCGACTATAGCCAGTTTCTTTAGATCCTTTTTCAAGTTTTAAATTTGCCGCTTTTAAAATTGCGGTAGAACCTTCAGTAGAAGAACCATTATTATCGATTCTAATATATCCTGTTCTATCATCTGCTTTTGTGGTAAAAGTCCAAGTATAATGATACCAACCATTTCTTAAAGTTGGAGTATGGCTTTTACTTGTAACATTAACATAGCCACTCCCTGTCTTCTGAGTGGCATCTGTGTCAGAAAGCCAAAAGACATCAATACTTTTTACCAAATTATTGGCATATAAGTCACAAGAAAAAGTGTATTGAGTAGATTTAGAAACAACAGGTGTTCTTGAAGAATATAAATAAGTTTCTCCTGTCGCAGTAGTTGAACTTTGAAATACATTTAATCCCAAAATATCATCATATACAACACTACCATAGTTACTATTGACAGAGCCTGTTTTATCTAAAGGATTAGATGTATTAGTTAATAAATTATTAGCTCCACCGCAATCTAATTTATAATGAGCTACTAATCCTTGACTTAGTAGTTTAACTTCTTTTTTAGATAAACAATGGTCATAAACACGAACATCATTTATTCTACATAAGGGTCTATAAGAACCATTTGCAGAATGCCCAGTAGACCAATCAAATATATTAAATTTATTTGGCTAAGCAACATTATCACAAGTAAATTCTTTTTCACAAACACCATCAACATATAATCTATATGTTTTAGAAGCTTTTTTAAATGTTAAACACAAATGATGCCAAGCTCCATAAATATTTGTTGTTCCATAATAATCTCGATAAGTTCTTCCAGAACTAGTCGCTGTATTACAACTCATATAGCATTTAGTGGCATCGGCATCATCATATCTTAAAGTAATTCCTGCTCCACTACCTTTATTACTATTATAAGAGTGGTCATGATTTGTTAAAATTCCATTGGCTGAAGTTTGTGCTCCAGGAGTAGTAGGATAGCACCAACATGCCATGGTAAAATCCCCGTCTAAATTAACAGTTGAACTACTAGTTATATGAGAAACAGTATTAACAGTAGTTCTTTGATAACAATTCGCATTGGTTTTTCCTCCAGAGGAGGCGGCAGCAACACCGCCTCCAGTGGTTACTAAACTAAATGTTATTGGGAGAGAACCATAATTATTTAAATTGCCATGTAAAGGCAACCATATTAATAAACCCATTAGTTTTCTCCTTTCTTAAATAAATATAAAATCTAAACTTTCTGTTGAATCAATATATTCTAATTTAACTTTATCAGCCAAAGAAATTGCTTTTTCAACTCTTAATAAACCCTCTAGAGTCTAATAAGTAAAATTAGCATTATAAGCTGGTCTGCCAGTTTTATTATTATCATAAGAAAACCAAACGTATCTTTTAGTAGATGTACTACTTGCAGCATCAGTACTTGCTAAATCAGTTAAAGCAGATGCTGTTGTAGCATTTCCATTTAATGCTCCTACAAATGTAGTAGAAGTAATACTAGTAAAACCTGTCATAGTTTTTGGTATTACTAAAGAGACATTTGCGCTACCATTAACAGAAGTTCCAGTGGTTCCAGCTGTACTTGAAATACTCACAGTGCGAGCAGTACCCCAATTGGCAGTTGTAATATTTGAAGAACCATCAAAACTAGTTCCATTAATTGTTCTTGCGGTTTTTAATTTAGTTGCTGTGGCAGCATCACCGCTAATACTAATACCCCAAGTGCCAGTTGCGCCAGTACCATCTTTCTTAACTGTATAAGTAGTATAGTTTCCAGAGTGTAAAATTGGTTGATTCCAGAATTTTAATACTGTTCTACCAATCACTAAACCTTTCTAATGATCCCATCTATCTCCAATATCATACTAAGGATTAATAAAAATATAACCACTTGTAACTTGATTGGTATTTGGATTCGTATATTCGTCAGGAGTATTATGACCTCCAATAAATTGCTATACAGTTGAACCATCAGCTTTATAGATTAAAGCAATATCTTTATAATTAGAAGTATCTCTATCATAGGCAAATGATACTTTAATTGCTTGATTTGCTGTAGTAGCAGAAGTTGCATTACCAGTTAAAGCACCAACGAATTCACTTGAGGTAATTTTTGTAAATCCACTTAATGTAGTAGGAATAGTTAAAGTTGCATTCGCAGAACCATTGATAGAAGTACCAGTAGTTCCAGCAGTTCCAGAAATACTAATAGTACGAGCAGTACCCCATCTTGCTGTGGTAATATCTGCCGTGCCATCAAAATTAGTTCCATTAATTGCTCGTGTATTAGCCAATTTTGCTGCAGTGCCTGCCGCGATAGTAGATTGATTAACCCAACCTGGTGCTCCACCAGTACTAGCTAAAATCTAACCATTAGTTCCTGCTGCGGTAGGAGTATAAATACTTGCAGTGGAACCTGCTTTAGAAGTGCCGTTTAAAGTAACTGCAGTACCTCCTGAGTAAGCAGTACAAGCAACAGCTTTTCCATTTGCGGCAATATAAACTGGTTGAGTGTCAGAGCCGACAGCAGTCGCTTCATTTGGACTCCAAATGGCATAACAAGCATCATTAGCTTCATCTCCTGCGGGTAAATAAAAAGTGGATTGATTAAAAGCTGGAGTCTGTCTAGCTCTTAATCTAGTGTAATTGGCATTTTGACCATATATAAGAATACATCCATATTTATTTTTCGCAACTCCAGAAGCAGTTGAATTACCAAGATATAAATTACTCTATCCTAGCGCACTCGCTGTACCTTCTACAGTATTATATCTTAATCCATCATTATAACTAATTCTATTACTATTATTTATATAAAAAGGAATATTATAAGTTGCCGCTGAAGTTGGGTTTTGAGCAGAAGTAGCAGAAATTGTAACATTTCCAGAATAAGCTGGGAATGTTGCTGTAACATTACTAGTTGAGGCAGTGTTACTTTTTAAAGTTACGGAGCCTGTTTTTTCGCTAAATAATTTAATTGCGCCATATTTATTTCCGGCAGTTCCAGTAGCTGTAGCATTTCCTAAATCTAAAACTGCGTAACCAGCTGCACTTGCTGTGCCCTAAAGCATGCGAATATTAAAATCTTGATTTGCTCTACGAGAATATTCTGTAGTAGCATTTGCCGCAGAACCGCCAGTGTTAATAAACAATGGACTATAGCTAGTTTCTGAAGCAGGCTCTGTTTCAGTAACTCCTAAAATATTGCCTTTGTGTACGCCTATAAAAGTATCGGCAGTAACATTTCCATCAACTACGCCACCATTATTTCTGAAATATTTTTCATGGATTGGAAGTTTAGTAGAATTCTATCCAGATGGAAAGGTAAATTCTTCGAGATCATACTGAGCATGACTTGCATTTAATTGCATTCTTTTTGAACTACTTACATCTACGAAAAAATTACCTTTGTCTTCAGTAAAATAAGCATATCCTTCTGTTTTTGTTGCAGGAAGATTACTTTCGTTACCTTTTAAAATTTTAAAAAGTGCCATTTTACTTCTCCTTTCCTATAAAAATAAAAAAATGGGAGAGGTAGATATACCTCTCCCTTATATTAAATAAAATATAAATTATATCAAATTGTGAGAAAAGTATCTTACCTTTCATAGGATATAAAAATATTTAAATTTTAATTAATCTTATTTGCCCAGATAAATAAAAAAAACGGAGATAGTAAATAAATTACTATCTCCGTTAAAATATTAAACATCTTCCCAATATGTTGTGGCATTTTCCATAGCCATATTTAAATTAAAATAAATCTAATTTACAACACTTGAATCTAATACAAATTGCTCATAATCTCCCTCAGTGAATTGCATACCATGTAAAATTTCACCAGTAGCTGGACGAGTAGTCATGTTATATAGGAAGGTGTGACCATCGCCATCAATACGATAAAATCTTACATTAAAAGTAATCATTCCTGCTTTGGCAGTTGCAAGTCCACCAATAGCCCAAGGAACTAAGATTGTGGGAGTTTCTACTTCCGGGTCTTCTGGGTCTCTAATATAATGAGTTGTATCATACCAAGGAACCCAATAGATTCCGGCATCTTTATTTGCATTAACATATTGAATTACACATACAGTATTTGTTAAATCCATATTTTGATAATAACGCGGAACTCTAAAATAGATAATTTCCGCGTTATGATCAAATTGAACGCTTAAAATTTTTGGAATATTAACTTTACGAGTATTTAAATCAATATCATAAATCTGAGCATCAGATGGGAGTAAATGTGCTAATTGAGGGTATTTTATGCCTTCTTCATCGGCAAGATTCTGAATGTCATACAAAGAAGATATATAACCATAATGCTTCTCTGGAATTGTATAACTCATTATTTTTTACTCCTTTCCTCTACAGATTGTAATATTAAATAGTATCAGATACTGAGATATTGTCGCTCTTAGTGATTGCAGTGCTATTATTAGCATGGTTAGTAACCAAGCAATAATAAACTACAGGGTCAATAGCATTAAAAGTTGCTTCGGTAGCATCAGGAATAATTTGGTCATTAGTTAAATCCATATTATTACCATCATCATCAGACTTAAGCTTATACCACTGATAGGTTAATTTATCGCTAACCATACCATCAACGCTAATATTAAGCTTAAGTTCAGCAGTTTCGCCAGCTTTTTTCATAATACTGCTGCTAACAACATCAACAATTGGCTCATGAGCCAAGTCAGTAACTCTGAACTGAACGTGCTGGGATTCGGTATGATCAGTATTTCTCAAAGCGTCTACAGCTACTGTAAATGTTTCATCATACATAGCGCGTTCGCCTAATTCAACATTTTCAACACTATAAACATCTGGAGTGTTTTGTTCAACACTAACAGTTTGTAATGCAGTGTTTAAATCTTTATTATTGGCCCAAACATAAGTCACAACATCGCCAGCTTGATTGGTGTAACCAGTCATATCCAATTCAGCATTACCTTGTTCGTCTAAATAAATACTGATATAGCCATCTTCGCTAATGTCATCATGAACAAGACTTAAAGGCTCTGGTCCAGGAATCTTAACGAGATTACTTTCTTTAGCCTTTTTGACAATTCCTACACGATTAACAGCTTCAACTCTATAATAGCCAGTCTGCATAGCGTCAAATTCATTGAATTTTTCAAATAATTCAATTACTTCACCGTTGGACTCAATTGGAGTGCCGATTTGCTCTGGGGTAATAGGATACACTTTATAGGCAGGAATAGTACTTCCTTCAACGAAATGCTGAGTATAATAAGGATGCTCGTCACTAAATACTGTATCCTCAGTCTCATGGAATACTTCAACGCCACTCAATTTCTCTTCTTCAGCTTCTGGAGAAGCATTAAGAGGTCTGCGGAACCACTGATAGCTGATAACACCAGCATCATCAGATTCGGCCTGTACGCTAAATAAATATCCATCAGGCTTTTCATTAGCGCGATTGGTCTTAAAGTCTACTAAACTATAAGTATTAAGAACATTGCCATCTTCATCTTCTTCAATGAATTGACCCCAAGCATCTCCATCAGTTCCAAATAAGGGGAAATTGACCAAGAAGTAAGGCTCTGCGGCAGGCTGCAATCCTTCTGGAGTAACACTATCAGTCAAACGCTTCTTAATCATAACGCTATCATCATAAACAATTTTGCTTTCAAACTGTCCATCTTTAATGGTATAATCAAGAGCTGGATTAATAGTAACGCTTTGAGTCAAGGTACTCATACTAAAAGTAATTTCAGGATTACCGTTTTCATCTGGCTGTAATTTATAAAAACGAACAGCAAATTTAACAGTACCAGGATTCTTAGTAATATGAGAGTTAAGAGGCCAACCAAAAATCATTTTGTTTTCAGCTTTAAAAGTAGTAATATCTCTAATATACTCAGAAGAAATACCCTATTGACCTCTACCAGCAGGAGAAGCAGCGCCTTCCCATTGAATGGCAATTTTAATATCTTCATCATACAAGTCAACAGCATCAAAATATCTATCTACGGTAAAATAGATAATTTCAGCGATTTCGTCGCCTTGTACAGAAACTCCATGCTTTTTATATTCTTCAGGAACTTTAATAGTTCTAGCATTGGCGTCAATATCAAAAGTAGGCTCATCTAAAGGAAGTCTAGTAAAAATTACATCTTTGGCTGCCAAGTCAGTTAAAACAGCAAAGTAAGTATCCAAAGAAGAAATGTCTTGGAGTTCAGATACTTCGCGAGCCTTTTCAAACCAGGCCTGATAAAGAGCTTTATTTTCTTTTGTTACTTTAGTAATCACTCTATAATCGTCCTTTCTATAATTTATTAATATTACGAAGAGAGGGGTTAAGCCTCTCTTCGTAATATCTAAAAACTTAATTGATTATCATAATCAATTTTGCCCTTTTAAGGAGCAGGGACTTCTGTCCATAAATCTACTTCATCTTCTGGAACAGAAATAATAGAGACTGTTTTTTTACCATTTGTTAAAACCATGTGTTTATCTGCCATTAAACGGATAACTCTAACATAATAAATATCTTCCAAATGGATAGGAGACTCTATTACTCCATTAGTTCCAAGATATCTGTAAAAAACTTGTTTTGTCATACAGTACCTCCTACAATTACTGGTTGATATTGTGGTGCGTATTGATCATCTTCAGGATGTTTGAAATTAAATTTATTCAACTATTCATACTCTAGCCACGTATTTTTATCAGCATTATTAATATAATAAGTGACTTTATCTGGATGGCATCCAAAGAACGCATTAGGCTAAATAATAACCTATGTGGGTTCATTTATTGAACCAAATTCAATCTCAGAAATTCCATGGCATGATGTAAAAGCATAGCCTCTAATTTCTTTCACATTGCTTCTAAAACGAATCAAACCTGTAATTCCAGATTCAGTGAAAGCATTTCTATTGATAATTTCAACATTTTCAAACATCTTATCTCTATATGTCTATTCACTATTTTTTAATAAATTTGCACATCCCTAGAAGGCATAGTTGTTAATAGTTTTTACACTATCAGGCATTTCAAAATAAATTAAATTTGTACAACCATTGAATGCCTCAGTGCTAATTTCTACTAAAGAATTTAAACCCTTCTTCCAGAATACATGAGTAATATCATTTTGGTTTGAGAAAATTCCTGTATTTAAAAGATGAATTTTCTTACCATCAAGTTCTATTGGTAAAGTAATTTTTCCCGCTAACTTAACTCCTGAATTTAAAAACAATATATTTTGATTATTTTCATTAGTTTCAATATGGAAGTAAGTTTTACCTAATACACATTCATTATCATAAACATTTTTCTCTTCATAAATAGGATAGAAGGTCATATCTCTAATAGATTTTGCGCGTTTAAAATCATAAGGAATGGTTGAATTTTTAGTATCAGTCCATCCAATAAACTTTAAGCAAGTAAACATATCTACTAAATCTTTCTCCTCAGGAGAACAAGGCATTACACCAGGTACAGCTTCAGTTAAGTCTGGACGACCATATGGAACTGTGGTATAATAACCATCCTCATGATAATAATTATCGTTTCCTTGAAGAACATTAACATCATTGCTATTTAAGAAATAATATTTATATGGATGTGGCTTATAAACAATATAATATGTATACTCAAATTTATTTTCAACATAAGTCTATGTAGACCAATTTTCACTGGTAATAACATTATCTTCATCGTCTTTCACAGTTGACCAACCATAGAAGTCATAATTATCTTTATGAGTTAAATCACTATAAAGTTCATATGGACTATCAAAATAAGTTTTAGTAACTGCTTCAGTAGGAGAAACTTTTTGAGTGCCAACAATTTCCATACTGCCATCATTATCATTAATTTTTACAAATTTTGCAGAATAAGCTTTATTAACTTCTTTTACAAAAATCTTTAATTCAGGATAATACTCAGTTAAGAAAGTATTTTTTAACCAACTTTCATCGATAGGAACGGTATTATTAATGTAAATATTTCCAGAAATATTAGGAATTTCATTATTTGTTTGAGCAGTACTGGTATACTATTCTTTTTCAGCGATTGATTTAAGAACATCTAAATCTTCAATTGTAGAAATTTTATCAATTAAATCATCGTTTATTTTATAAATCATTCCATTTTTTACTAACTCATTCCAAGAGGACTCAGAATAAGTAAAAGCATTATTATCTGCATCAACATAGTCTTTTAATTGAATAAGCTGATAGTGTTCATTATCAATATAATAACTATCTAATTCATCTACATTATAAGCATATCCTTTTTCAAGTTGATCAAAAGGACTCCAATTAACATTTTCTAATGTAATAGCTAAATTACTCTTATCAGCTTCTTTGATAAAGAATAATTTTTCTAATAATTCATAGCTTTGATATTGTAAAGAATTGCCAATCATTTCAAAAGAAGAAATGCTTGAACTTAATCCAGTCTCGCCAATATTTTTATCAGTCAAACCCTAAATATATAAACCTTCTTGAGCTTGCCAGTTACCTGAACTATCTCTTGTAGGAATTACATATTCTTTAATAACATTTGTTAAATTACGAGCTTCTTTTAAACTTAATGCAGTAATAGTGGCGGGTAAATGTAGCGTATGTAAAGCTACACCACTAGCAAATTTTACACCAGCTAGATTCATACCAAGAGCTCTAAAAATCTAAAGCTTTTCTGAACTTTGGAAGTCTAAAGTAACATTAACGCTATCATCTGTTTGGACATTGGTAAAAACAACTTCTTTTAAAAGAGGCTTTCCTCCTGTTCCAGTAGCAGAAATACCGGCGTCAAATTGAGGAGATTTTAACTTATGATTCTTGTATTTAATATTATCATTACCAAGAATAATTCTCTATAAGTGTGTAGCTCCTTTTAATTCAAACTCACGAGGATATAATAAACTTACATCTCCAATATCTTTTAAATAATCTGCGCCATAAAGATATAATAATTGTTCTGCATATTCTGGACTCTTTTGAATGCCAGTCTTAACGTTAGCAGGGAATTCAAAACGAACTGGACTGCCTTCATATGGCAAAGAAGGAAGTGGTGCGTTATCCGTTGCTAAAGTTACATAAGAGCGCTGGAATGGAGTTAATTTAACGAAGAAGTCTGCATCTAATTCATTTAATTTAATTGGATCTCCAAATAAATCATATTGAATTTTTCCACTTTCATCTAATGCGTAATATCCTGCGTTGGTCTATAACCCTGCGACAGGATTACCAACAGAGTTCTTATTACTATCATTATCGACCCAAACGTCAGAAGTATTCGCAGGGTCGTTAGCAGAAGTTCTAAATTTAATAGTGGTACCAGTTCCTTCAACATAATTACCTTGTGTTAACCAAGAGTCAACAAAGTTAATACGACGAGTTAAGAACTGTTGACGAGACAAACCTCTGTCACCCTAAAGAGCATATAAGAAAGAACCGTCGGCATCAAATTTTGGTTTACCATCAGTACCTTGATAACCAAGGCCCTTAGGATTCATAATAGAAATATATTTATAATATTCATCAAAATTAATTGCCAATAAAGGTCTATGTCCTCTCATACACATAGAGTTATCACAAGTTTCTGGTTTACAAGTATACCAATTTTCAATCCATTCAACAGGAGACTGTCCAAAGTATTCAATGTTGGCGGCAATAGGTGCTCTATTTCTCTTATTAGGGTCATTCTAGTTAACAATAGAAGTTCTAAGAGCCTGATAAGTTGCTTTTAACTCGTCTAAGAAACATTTATAAATATTACCCCATAAAACACTATCATTAGTGGAATAGCATCCATCTTCAGTTGCGTCAACATAATATTCAAAAGAAGGAATACCAGTATTATTAATACCTAACTGAGTATCAATGTCATAGAAGACAGGATACCAAATATAATCTCCGCCTTCTTCATGAGGTCCCCAGCTAGCAAACATAGCATTTTTTCCACGAGAGTCATAAGTCATAAAGACTTCAGTCATCATGAAATACTTAAATGCGTATTCTTTATCAAAATGTTTGTCAAATTCATTTTTGAATTTAGCTAAACGATATTCTTGAGTGTCAAAGTAATAAACAACATTACCAACTACATAAGGCTGAGGTAAAATATCAATTTCGTATTCTGCTAATTTAGGTTTATAAGAATCTAAATTATTAATAATTTCATCATTAACAGCAGAACGTAATTTTACAATACCGCTTTCAAAAGTTGCTTTAGGAACGCCATCTACTAATTCATAAGAGACATATTTATAACCATAGTTATCGGCATAAGCTAAGAAATAACTTTCAGCAGTTAATTGTTTAGAAGTAGTTATTTCACCTTTGTCATCAGTTACAGAAACATTCTATCCCCAAATAGTTAATAAATCAGTATCATCGTATCCAAAAATTTGTTTTAAGGCATTTTCTACGGCATTTTTATCTACAACATCAATACGAGGATTGAATAACAAAGCTTCTAATTTAGAGCCTGTCTCTTTATCGTATTTTTGTACAGGTCTGTCGTATGTTAAATCAGTATTAGCTGCGGCATAAACGTCATAAATCTTTTCTTCTGGTTTAACATTTTCAGTACAAGTACTCCAAACCCAAGCAACAGCTTTCTCCCAATTTTTCATCTTTTTATCTAAGAAGTCTTTTCTCCAAGTTAAATCATCAACAGTTGCTGCTGTTAAATCATAATCTTCAAGGAGTTCAGACTTAGCTTTATCATCAAATTCGGATGGATCATATAAATAATCAAGCATATCACCATCTGCGTGATAACGATATTCAAAACTATCCGCAACAATTGGACAAGTACCTTTTGCTGTTAATCTATAACCAGCTTTCTTTTCTGCGTCAGTAGGAATTTGGCCGGCTCTTTCGATATCATCCTTAGTAATAACGAAACTTAGCTCTTTTCTACCAAGAGGGTCTCTGAAAGAACAATAGCCGCGGTTATTATCAGAAAATTCCCAACATTCAGCAGTATCATTAACAGACATTGGTTTTCCTTTATCATCAATTAAATAAACATTCTTAATTTTTGAACCAAAGAATGTGTCATTATTTTCATAAAGCTTATATCCATACATTTCATCGGAGCCTTTATCAATATTCATATTATAGCGACCGATATAAAGAGTTTTATCATTTTTAGCATGGAAAGCCATAGTGGGGAAACCCTAAACAGAAGTTCTAAATCCATTTAAATCAACTTCTTTATCTAATGCATCTTCATAGTCATTTAAAGGATGTTTAGTATAAGCATTTCCAACAAGATTCGCAAAACCAGTATTATAAGAACCGGAAGATTCCATATAGTCAATCTTCAAAGTAAACTTAGTAGTACCAACACTATCATTATCCATAAAGAAAAATGGCATATGGATAATATCGTTTCTAAATGGTCCTCTGTCTGCGTACATCAATTCTTTACATTTAATCTTATAATTTCTACGAGGATAAAACTGTGAAGAAGTACCTTGAGTAGCAAATTCAACCGTTTTAGCAAAGAATGATGCTCCATGATGGATATAATAATTTTCAGCTTTAGTTAAAATACGATGAACTGGAATTAAAACTCCATCTTTATCTTTAAACTTTCTACTTACTGTGTGTAAAGTATTTTCAGGATTGGTGAAATATACTTTCTAACCATCAATTGTGGCATAATAAGGTCCTACTGAAAGTTTAGTTTCAGGCAAATAAGATTCAAGCTTAGAAGCTTCAAAATATCCTTGGAAAATTTCACCAGTCTAATATTCTTTTGCCATTTCTTCAATTTCACCAAGAGACCAAGCTCTATCCAGTCCTGTGTTGACAAAAGAAACATCAGTAGTCTTTTCATCTTTTTTACTATATGGTAAAGCATCTCCTGGAACATTTGAGAAAAGCAAATAAGGCATAAGATAATTATCAGGGTTGTTATCATTGAATGTAATCATACTATCATAATCAAGTACGAACTCTTCAATATCAGCGTCCCATTTAGAAAGCTTAGTAGACTAGTCATACATAAGAACATTTCTTGTATCTACTGCATAGTTATTTAAAACTTCAGAAATAGAAAATCCAGTATTATACATTCTGAATTTGTAAAGATCAACATCACAATAATCAGAGTTAAATACCATAAATTCTTTTCCAATGGTAAAAGGCTCTTCTTTAGTTACTTTTGCTGCGCCACTTAAAACTCCGTTCAAATAAATAGATACGAGTTTTTCATTTTTAGAGAATACTAAAGACAAATTAATCATTCTATCTTCAACATAATTAACAGTCAAAGTATTTTCACCAGTAGTAAAGAAAGCGTCTTGAGTTCCGAGACAAAAACCGACATTAGAATTTTCATCATAGAAATTACATAAAGCAGTATCAATAGAAATTACAGATACAACTTTAAGATATTCTAATGAGTCATAAGATTTTCCAATAGTAGGTAAATATGCTTGCAAGAATTGGTCATAAGAATCATAGTTTTTACGCTGATTCTTATCATATTCATCATAATATTCATCATCGCCCTTATAGCGAGTAACTAATTTAATCAAATGCTCATAATTTTGAATATTTCTAATTTTAAATTCAAATTCAAAGACTTGAGACTAATTGCCTTGTTCATTACTATTAAAAGTAACACCAGGCTTCTTTTTTGAACCGAACATCATTCCAATAGGAATTCGGAATTTTGCGCCATTGCTAATACGTAAGCAAGTATCTCCATTCTTATCACTAATCCAACCATTATTATACCAGTTAAAATCTTCAAATTGTCCAACAAATTTTGGATTATTTTCATTCTTCTGATAAGACCAAGTACTCTTTGTAAGGCTAGACTCATTGTTAGAACGACCCGCAGAAGAAAATTTTACTAATAAGTTAGCATCTGCTGCAAGTTTCATAGGTCTAGTTTTATCAACCACCACTTGGAATTCAATTTCCTTAGGAGGAGCCTCTCCAGAAGTAATAGTATAATAATTAATAATTGGATTTTTTTCATCTACGGTTTCAATTGCATCAATAATTTCGAAAATTTCAAAATTTTCTGTATTGTCAGCAGAATAAGTTACTGTTTTTTCAGCAATTTCATTACCATTATTATAAAATTTAACGACACTACTATCTCCTTTTGGATTGTAAACCATATAAGGAATTTGAATTTTTTCATAATTAAAGTAAGTATCTTTATAGCTACCTGTCCAAATAATAGGTAAATTACTAAAACCATCTTTACAGGCAATTTCGAAAGCCAATGGTTTTACGGCGGTTCCGTATTCGCCACTTAAAGATTGGTATAACTTAATTTCAACCGTATGAGCGCCATGTTTAATATTGCTTACAGGACAAATCTAACGTCCTTCAGTTTCTTTTTCTAGGAAATCTCTGCGGACTAATAAACCGTCGAAATACCACTCTAAGATTTTTTCAACTTGACCTTCAACCTAACATACCATATTCAATTCTGTATTAAATAGAGTTAATGGAGAAAAGTCATTGTGTTCTTTTAAACTCATTTTTACACAAGAGACAGCTGCGGAAACAGGGCCTTTCATGCTACCAGAGTTCAATCCATTAGCAGTAAAAGAAATATAGTTAAATTGATTGGCAAATAATTTTGAACCAAATTCAAAATTAATAGGCTCATTATGTTTAACATTTTCTAGCATACCAGAAACACTCTATTTACCATCAGATGTTTGAATAGTCCAGTTAACATTTAAATAAGTGTCAACATTAATGCCCTATTTATTTAATTTAGAACGAGGAGTAATGGTGATGTAACTTTTTTCTCCAAAGATATAAGTATCTCTTTCAAGAGGAGTCATATTAATTGTAATATCATCTGCGTCAGAATCAACTCCATCTCCACCAGCGCCCGCAACAGCTAATCTTTTTGCTGTAAAAGTAAGTTGTACTGTATCCACAGTCATTACACGATAAAAACATTTATCAGGGTCATTTAAAACTAAATCATTAGGATTTGGCATTTTTTCCCCGTCGATATCGGCAATTGCAAAAGTAATTGTCTCTGTGGCGTCTTCTTCTTCTGTGGTAATTTTTTTACCATAATAAATACCAGAAGAACTCGCTCCCATAGGGATTTTAGATTGCCCATTCGCATCAAGATAAATCTTCTTTGTGTCATAAGCGAAATAAACATTTCCATCTTCATATTGACAAGCAAGAAGTTTTTCTTCTTTTCCGCGAACCGGAGTAAATCTTACTTTATCGCTCATAAAAGTATTTATCTCCTTTCTATCAAAACATAAAAAAATAATGGGGCAAGGAAAAATTATCCCTGCCCCATTATAAGGATATTCCTTCTATAGAATATCAAAAAATATTTAATTTAATAAATCACTTTTGCCCGAAGAAATTTATATATTAAAATTCTCCCCACTCAAGGCTCAACTTAACATTAGAATTTCCGTCTGCGCGAGCAACAACATTTCCAATACCAGAAATAGTATAACTGCCATTATGGAAAGCTAATGGAGCGTCAACAGTTGAAACTCCAGTAGTAACGGTAACAGCGGCATTATTATTGCTTACATTAGCAATAGTATTCTTAACAGTATCAATATCGGTGTGAGTGTCTGCGATAGTGACTTCTCTGGTTGTAATTTTAGTTACGTGACCCTGTGCATTAGCTTCAACAGTTTCAACAATAGTGAATGTCTCAGAATCTTTAATATCAGTACTAGTTAATCCAACATTAACTTTAGTTGAATTTGGAGTAGTATCTTTAGTAACATCAACATGAGTAATTGTAGTATTTAAAATATCATTGGTCTTTGTGCTAGACACATTAATTGCAGTACCAGCAATTACTTTAATACCGGTTTTATTAGCAGGATCCATACTATCAACAACAGTCATAGTGTTGTTAGTAGCATCAACAGAACCTTGGATAAGCTGATCATCGCCAGAAGGAACAACTTCTGCGGTAGGAGCATTTAAGAATCCATTAGCATTTTCAGTTCCCTTGAAGATAATCAAGTCGCCCTTATTTAACTCGGTGATAGCAGCTCCAGCAGGAGTCTTAAATTTAGTAGAAATTCCACTACTAATAATCTCAGAAACTTTATAAACATCACCATTACTTACAGTCAATGTAGTAGCATTTACAATGTTATTTAAAGTTGTTACATCTGCGATTAAACCTTGATATCTTAAAGCATCTAAACTTCTATGAGAATCAAGAATAGCAGCTTCAATCTTAGCGTCAGTTTGTCCAGCAGTATAAACTGGCAAATCATAAGCACCATTGATAATATTAACAGTTTCTTCTCCAGAAACACCATCTAACTTAACAGGAACATTTAAAGTTTTTGAATGATTGGTGTCATTCGCATCTTTAATCTCAAACTTTACGCCAGCAGTATCGCCAGTGTTGGCAGTGATTTTAAAATCTTTAATGCCAGGATCGTTTGCTTCAACCGTAATATTACCGCTAGAGTCACGAGTGACAGAAGTAAAAGTGCCAGGGAGAATTACAAAATTACCAGCATCAGTTCCAGCGCCAGTAGCATCAGGATTCTCTACCAAGCTAACAGAAACACCAGCGCTTCCATTAACAGTCTTAGTAGCAGTATTTAACTTATAAAGAGCGCCATCTGCTACAGCTAACTTAATCTTAGTACCATCAACAGTAACAGAAATGTTATCATTACCTTCAATAGAGAAAGCGCCACGAACTGTATTGAGTCCAGTTTGACCATTTAAGGTATCCTGAACGGTTGTGGTGACTGTAGCACTATTGGTAACGCCAGTGGTTGCGGCAACAGTAGTAGCAGAAGTATTCTCTTTTAAATAGTGGTCTGTATCTGGGTTAATTTGTACCCAAGAAGTACCATTATAAACAGCTAAGATATTGCCACCATGAGTATTCTCAGCTTTACCATCAGCATTACCTTCAACATAATAGAACTGGCCTTTTTCAACTCCAGTGGTAGGTAAATTAGAGACGGAACTGACAGTGGTAATACTTTTATTTAATTCAACTAATTCTGAACCAATACCAGCATAAATACGACCAGTGTCTGTGGTTAAATAAAAAGTACCATCTTGTGCGGTTTTATTGTCCTTAATAGTATTAAGGGCAGATTGTGTACCGCGTCTAAATAATAATTCAGCCATTATTTATTTCCTCCTATTTTTTATAATTCTTGCCATTTGAGTTTTTCATTAATATAATTAACCTCATCAACAAGAGTAGATTCTTCCACTCCACTTGCGTGAATTAGAAGAGATAAATCTCCAACTTCTGTTTTATAAACAGATTCTTCGAGATAGGTTTTTGAGAGTTCAAGAATTTTATTTTCATTAATAACAAAGTCATTAGAAACACCATTTATTGTATGCTCACTTGGCGCATTAATAATGGTTAAAATTCCATTTTCGTCAACAGACATTTGAGCCGTATTAACAGCTTTAATAAAGTTGACCTATGCTCCCTCTTCAATACCTGAAAGTTTATTTGAATCAACTGTTGAAAATAGTCCAGCAACAGTATCTCTATTATTAGTAAGCCAAGAACCTAATTCTTCAACATTACTTGCGTTTACTTTACCAGAAATTTCAACGCCCTCTTCGCCTACAACCAAAGCATTTAATTTTGCTTGATTCTCAGGGCTTAAAAGTATCCATTCAGTTTCTTTACCTTCATATAAAGAAGATACTTTATTAACTTTATTATTTAATAAATCATTAAGGCCTGTAACCTATTGAGTAGAAATACTAACAAGAGTTAAATTGCCAGTGTCTGAAACGTTAAAATCAGAAGAAACTGACTTAATAAAGTTTACTTCAGCATTAGCTTGAATACTGTCTAATTTTGCTATTTCAACTTCAGTAATTAATCTTTTTCCCTCTTCTTTAGCAACATAGCCATTTAAAAGATTATTAATTTCTTCCTTACTAAATTGATTACTTAATAAGCTATCAACTTGCTCTGAAGTATAATACCCTTCTAAGTCAGAAGCTTTAGCATAAGCAGCTAAAATGGTATTAACCTCGGTTTCAGTATAATAATCATTAAGATAAGTTTTTAACTCATCCTCAGTGAAATAATCATCAAGATTAACTTCCCAATTTCCTACTTGCTCTAAAACACCTTCAACAACCATGTACTCATAATATCTATTAGAGTCCAACTGTAATCCAGAAGGAATCATATAGATATATTGATCTGCAGTTGTTGAATTTGTATCAACAAAGAATTGAGCTTCTTCTTTAGTATTAAAAATCTTTCGCTTTAAATGTGCGGCATTAGCAATTAAAGAATCGGTTTCTGTTTTAGTGTATACATTATTAGCATCAGCTTTTTTATCTAGCTCAGCAAAAATACCAGTAGCACTAGCACCTGTTTCAGCGTTTGCTTTGGTGCCGATGTCCTGTTTTATATCAGCAATTTGCTGATTTAAACCAGAATCACCAGTAATTGCTTCTTCAAGAGCTTCAGTTTTAGAATTTAACTCATTGATTGTAGTTTGTAATTCTTCAACAACATCCTCTTTAGATTCAAACCAACCAATAACATATTCGCCATTGTCGAGAACTACTTTTGGTTCTAGTCCAGCTTTCCAAGGATTAATCTCAGAAACTTCAACTTTTTCATAATGAGCCTCAATGACTTCGCCAGTGGCTTCATCTGTAGTCTCTTCAATAAATTTATAAAAAGCTTTTTCAAAATTGTAAAGAGATAAAACATCTTTATTTAATTCAATAGTTTTATCATCTACTGCGGGTATGCCACCAACAGCTTGGATACCTAATTCTTGATTTAAGTAATAAATATGAGTAGAATTTTCTTCTACAACAGCAACTATTTGACCAGGATAAGCTAAAGGTCCGGCCACATAAGCTTCTAAAGCTTCATAACTTGCAAATACAGAATTAGAATCAAGAGGAAGCGGATTGCCTCTCTTTATAGATACAGCAACATCCCACAAAGCGCCAACAGCTTTATTGGCAAAAAAATCATCGCGGATTGACATTATTTACTTCCTCCTTTCTCAGGCTTTTGTAATATTGACAGTGGCACTTCCAGATGCCGCATCAGCATTTGCTACATACCAAACATCATAAGCCATACCACCATTTTCTACTTCGCTCTCAGCCATATAATTATTAGCACCTTTTACATAGACTGTAATTGGTCCAAAAACAGTTTGAGGCGCTGTAGTTGCAGCATCTTTAACTGCAGGCTTATATCCTTTACCAGCGGGAGCGGCAAAGAACATTTGTTTCATCTAAGAAATGTCCATAGAAGAATTCCAAGAACCATTAGCAGAATTTTCAAGAGCGCGGATTTGATCTCCTGTAATTTTTGTTGGGTCTACAAGAGCATTGTCACCATTTTTATAACCACAGAACCAAGCTCTATAGCCGGTTAAAGTACCTTTTTCTAATCCAGTCCAACTTTTAGCTTTAATCTGAGCATCAGCATATTCATTACCTAAATTGGTTACAGGAATAACACCCGCACTTTGGTCGACTGAACCAGTAATTTTTTCATTAGTATCATCTGTAACTTGAATGGTAGAAAAAGTGCCGCTTTTAGTTGTTAAAGTTTCACCATTAAAAGTAGCCTTATAATTACTCCAAGAAACACCATTACTAGAAGGTCCAAATTTATAATTATTTGAACTGGTATCAAAACTATAGCTAATAGCAATATTTGTTCCAACTTCCTTTGCTCCAATATTTTTAGAGCTTAAAGAAGCGCTTGTTGTAGGAGTGGATGGATACTCTTCTTCTGCGAATAAACCAGCAAAAAATTCTTGTAAATTTTTACCTGCTGCAGAAACTTTTTTACTTCCACTAGAAGGAATTGTTACAGTGCCTATTGCTTTGGTGAAAGTAAAATCTTCATCAAAATATACGTTATCGGCACGATAATTTCCATCCATAGCCTTCCATTGACTACCATTATAAACATAAGCAGTGTATTGATATTTATCGTTCGCAATTAAGACTTTAACAATAGCAATATCGCCTTTTGATAAAACTGCTTCTCCAACAGCTTGTGAAATTGCAATTTCATGACTGTCTTCACTTTCGGCAATAGTTTCAAAAACTTTAGTTTGGCTAGTTACAGCAGAACCTGGAGTGTCAATTGTAATTGGAGCCCAAGTACCATCTCCACGCAAGAAATAATTCTCTTCTCCAGCAACTGGCGCAGGAACTAATCCAGCTCGACCATCTTGATTTTGGTCTGCGCCTTCCATTACAGGAATTTGAAAAGCATTAGCTATGCTAGTGGCAATCCATTTATTTTGCTCTTGGTTATAAACAAGAACATCTCCATCTGTAACATTAGTAGTTACAATGTCTTGTAACTGAGACAAAGAACCAATGCTACTAGATATTAATCTAGAACCTAAATATAAAGAGCCAGTGACAGAATCTGCATTTTCATATACAAAATACAAAGTATCTGGCTGCTTGACTTCCAGATTATTGTAAGATGATTCTAAACCTCTGACAAATTTTACATAATTAACATTTTTATGTGGATCAAAAGCCATATATAACTCTCCTTTCCTAAATTTCTCATTATTCTATAAAAAATTTTTTAATTAAATTAAATTGACTCGGCCTATATTAGACCGAGTCAATTTTAAAAAATTATTGATGTTTTAATTCCAAAGCAGCGACTTTAGATTGTAAATCATTAATTTGACTTAATAAATATTTATTTTCAGCCATTAACTTTGCGAAAGCCTAATTAATTGTATCAGTATTCTAAATATCCCCTCTAGTCTGAGTCTCAGCATTGAAGGTGTAATTAGTTAATACAGATTCACTAACGTTTGGAATTTCAAGAGAAATATTATCAATAGAAGTAATATGACCTGCAGTATCAATTGTTAGCATAGGCACATTAAAATTATCTCCAAAATTTATTGTTTTTGAAGTAGATTCTCCATATGTACCTTGCGCCGCTCCAGATGCTGCATGAGAGATAGTTACTGAAGATTGAGCATCTTCATTATTTACAGAGAAATTAATCCAAGAATCATTAGTGACTTTAGCTCCATAAAGACGTCCATAGCTATCAACAACCATCAAGTCTCCAGAATCTAAATTGGTAAATTTATTAATGATATCCTTTAAAGTATTAATACAACCTTGAAGTGTGTTATTATCTCTAATAGTATCATCACCAAATTCAAGCATTGTATTCATTTTTAAAATTAATCCATTTAAGGTATTTAAAGTAGAGGCAAATTCTGGCATTTTTTCCATAACATACTTATTACGCTTTGTTGCAAGAGTAATATTTTGAGGGGGATTCTCTATATCCCCGTGCCAAATTGCTCCAGAAGCAATAATACCTAACTGGTCTTCTTTTACATATATATTACCTTTAGTATAATATATTCTGCCTTCAGTTATAGTATCTTTTACATCAATGATAAAATTATCATCAGTAACTTCCCAATAATAAACATCAGGCTAATAAAATTTATTTGGTACTTCAATTGGATGTTTTACCATTTGATAATAATCAATTGTATCATCGTATTCATTATCTCCACAGTAAATTAAATTTCCACTTTCGTCTTGATAATAAAAAGTATTCTTCGCATAAAAATTTGTATTATCTGAACTAATTGTTAATCTAAAACATGGAACAACTGTATCTGGCGCTGAAGTTAAATGAACATAAGTTTCATTTTCTAAAACGAATAGAGGGTCATTTACAGGGTCAAAAAAGTATAAGGTATCAAGAACTATATCATATGTATAAGTAAAAGATAAAGTTTCAGGGTCTTGAGTAATTTTTCTTGTAAAATAAGTTCTACCTTTTGTAGGAGCATCATTTTCATCTGGAACTGGCTATCCAACACTATTAAAATAATAATATACTCCTGGTTTAAAGAATCTTTGATAAAGAGTCTCTCCTGGAGTGATTTCATAATATTGAACTCCCGCCTATGGCTCCAAACCTTTATATAGAATATATTTTGTATAACCTGTACTCGTATCTTTGTAATAATATCTATTTTGTTCAAAAGCTGCATCTAAATCTACTGGGACTAGATCTTTTTCAAAGTTTTCAAAATAATAATATTTTCTTTTATCTGAACCATTTTTAGCAAGAGTGTAATTAACGCCTTCTTTAAAATAATATTTTTCAGTTGGGTCATATTCTTGTAAAATAATTGATTCAAAAGAATTTAAATTTTCAGTATCCCATTCATAAGATAATTTTTTTCTATAATATCCCTAGTCGTAACCGTAATTAGACTGTTTAATATAATAAATTTTATTTTCATCTGCATTATCAATATCGGGTAAATTTTCTCCACTATTAACAACAATCATTCCCATTAAGTCATGAACAGAATTAATACAGCCTGCAATACTATTGCTACCAATTTGATTATAAATTGGTAAACCTGTTTTACCATCCACTTCAAACAAATGAGCACCATTTCTAGTTGGGTCTGTACCATCTTTCCAACTATAATCGGTTTTTCTCATTAAATGAGTGTTACCATCTTCATCGACGACTTTATTTGCTTGTTGAGAATCACAATAAATCATGTCCCAAGCTTTAGCAATAACATTTCCAAGAGTTGGAAGCATCATACTAAATTCTTGAATATCTTCGCTAGCTTCATAGTTGTTATTGTCATGAGACTAATAAATTAAACCACTACGGCCTGTAGGCTCAACAACAATCATATCTGTAACAGTATTGTTCGCATTATTAGTGCCATCAGAAGTGTAGACAAATTTAGTTGGATCAAAGCCAGGGCTATAATTAATTTCAGCGGGATTAAAGCCATCTTTATTAAAATAAATAGCTGCTGGAATTGAAGTTGCTAAAGCTGGATTATCTGTCCATTCGCCCTTAGTAGAACTACCATCCTCTAATTTAAACCAAGTATTATGTAATGCTCCATCAGCACCCAATGAAGTTTTAGACCATTTTATATTAATATCGCTTGGAATTGTTCCAAGATTCTAATATGCTGTAGAACCAACATCATGGCAAGATTCTGTAGTACTCTATAATTGTTTTCCATTCACATCTAAAAGAGGAGTTTCATATTTTTGAGAAGATTTTACTCTTAAACCCCAATTGGGTTGCCAATGTAAAGTATAAAACATATTATTACTATTAGAATCAAAGTGAGGGACAATAGGTGTCGAAGTTGGAGGATCAGCCTCTAAAGAAAAAGTTGGTACAACAGAATTCAATTCCGCTATCATGACATATTTTTCAACGCCATTGTCATAAACTTTCTACCATATTGTAGAATCCCATCCTCTACCAATAGCATTGGCATAATGTTTTTTATCAATATTATAATTAACAATATAAGAACTATCTTGAACAATTTGGTCACTTACTTTTAAAAAAGTAAATAATGCTTTTCCATCAATTTCTGCTCCAATACATTCAAAATAATCATAATATCCAGTAGTGTCATTGGCTACAAAAACAATGTCACCTTTTTGGATTCCATAAGTTTCTCCGATCACGTCAGGAGTTGCTTGGTAAGGAATTGTGCAAGAGGTGTCACTGTATAAAATTGTCGAAATTAAATTTGTAACGTTATCATTTGTATAAGCTTGTCTCCAAATCGTAGTAGCGTCATCATACTCAATTAAAACAAATCTGCCAACGTATATTCCATCGGAAGTCATATTTTCTTCCATGGTTTTTCTATTTGGATAAATTTTATCAAAAGAGATATTTGTTTTTGCGCTATTTGAAATTTCTCCATAAAAACCCATATTACAAATCCTCCACATTATAAATTGCATCAATTACTAAATAAGCACTATTACTAGCATCTTTAATTAATTTTAAAGAATCTGGGTCAAAGCTTAAAGTAGAAATTTCTGACATATTCTCCAAATTTAATTCATAGATACCAGTAGAACCAATAATAACTGGTTCTACTGGGCTATTAATATATACCATTACGCCAGGAATTGTTTGTATTCCTAGCTGAGTAATTGAAATTAAATTTCCCTCAAAAAATATACTTCCTGAAGCAATATTTTCAGCAGAAATTGTGGCAGGCTAAGTTTTGACATGGTTATCTCCGTAATAACGGAATTGTTTAATTTGTTTTTTCATATCTCCTAAACCTCCTTAATAAATTGGATCAATAACTTTTGAAGCAGTTATTGTCATTGTTCCATTATAATTTAATGGTAAAGAAATTCGCTAAATTTTAAATTTTCCACTAATACTATTTTCTTTATTACTAACATAAATTAAAGTATTAGGCTCTAAATGATAAACGGGAATTGACGTTATTGTAATATTTTCAGCGCAGCAAGAATGATTATAAAATAATTCATTTATTTCTTCTTCAGCACTTTTCCCTCTGGCGCTAATAGTAAATAAATCACCCATTAAATTTGAAACGTGTATATATGTATACCCAGGTTTAATATTTAAATCCTAATAATCTTCTGGCCTACATAAAATAACTTGTGGAACATTTCTAAAATATATAGAGGTAATCTTAGAGTTATTCACTACTTTTGGCCTATCTCCGATTGCCTATATAGAATACTGACTTAAAGAATCTGCGTTATCAAAAAAATCAATCCAGAAATTAAGTAATTCTGGTGCCTAATCTACATTTTTATGCCAGTATTTCTTTTCTTTCGAATAATTACCTTGCTCATCAGATTCACCATCAAGATAATAATCGCATGAAAAAGTATCTAACTGTTTATAAGGAATCCAATTTGTTTCTATAGTATATGTTATTCCATCTTCAGAATACACTTTTTCATCCTAATATTTTCCACCTTCATAATCATACGATATTTCTGGATCAATATCATATAACTGTCTCCAAAAGGCTTGCATATCACTATAAAAGATTTCATAGCCAGTTTTTCCTGTTGGATAATAACTATCTATATTATCTATTTTTTTATTATTATTGATAATACTATTTAAAAACGATGGTTCTTGATTATGTTTATAATAGTCCTTGGCCATTTGATAAATTAATTCACGCCAATCAACTATTTTAATTTCACCTTTTTCAATTTTATCCTTATAATTTTTTTCAACCTAATCCTTAATCACTTCTTCAAAAGAAGTTGTGCCCGGAAAATTAGGATTATAAAAATACACATAATTTCCATCTTGTTTTATATCTCCCTCTAAGAATTCCAAATATGTATGATTATTTGAACATCCGCTATATGGAGGGATAAACCATATTACATCTTCTAAGGGAATATCTAAAGTATTAGCAATAGCTTGGCGTGCTTCTGGTGTATTCTCATTTAAATATTTACTAGGCGCACTTATATAATTACTTTTTTTATTTCCTTTTGTATCTACATAATAGGTAAACAAAGAACCGTCTTCTAAATACTCTGAACGATATCTAATACACCATTTTCCTGAACTATTCGGATTTCCTGAGCCATGAGATAAAATTACGTTATTGGGTCTATCAGGGTCTATAATAATTAACCAGGCATAAGAAGTACTATTTGTATCCATAAAATCTTTAACTGGTTGGCATCCAGTCATATTATTTTTACTATACTCTTTCATACTATACATTGGTTCTTCTTGCTTAATTAATACATAATAATCATGCCAGTCTCTAATATCCCACCATCCTGGACTCCAAGAACCATCCACCTGTTTTACAGGCTTGTCGAGATAAATAGGTAAAGAAGAAGTGTAACTAGGTTCAAAATTTATAACTTTATCTAATAAAGTTATTTTTATTTCATTGGAAATGTGCTATTTTAAATCATCTAAAATATTTTTATCACCAATATAAATAGTGCCATCAAAACTTTTATAATACTAAGGCTTTTTAGAAATAGCGTAACGAGCATGAATAAGAATATCATCTCCCGTAACACCTTTTCTAACTCCATGAACAGAATAATCATTTTTAATTTCATTAATTGCCGCGGCATTCTAAAAGGCGGTAATTAAATTAGAATTATCGAAACTAAATTCATAAGGAGATTCTTCAACAGCATCTCTTGCGAATACATCTCCATCAATATTTTGTAAAGTATTCCAAGATTTATTCTGATAGACTCTAGAAGCCTAAAAAACAAATCGTCCATCTAAATCATAAAAATATTCAAAAGCTCCAAGCATATTTTTTATTTTATCTAAAATAGATGTAAGCGATTCTCCAACAGAAGAGATTAATTGGCCCGCATATGTTAAATCTGTTGTTCTATAGCCTGCGACATCTCCGGTTTTTAATTTTGTAACCGAATAGCGTTTTTCTTCTTTATTTCTAGTAGTCCAAGTAAAAATATATCTTCTATCATTTAATTTATTAACTGCCGTATTATATCTATCAGGAGGAATATTTTTTAATTCATAATCTCCAACTTTAAGATTTTCATCATAAGTCATATTAGTATATATCGCAGCATCTTCATCATAAAGTAAAAATAAATCTTTATTGCCTCGATATTCCATTAATTCTAATCCAAATTCATCTAAATCATTAATAACTATATTATGGTATTCTTCTTTACCATATACTCGTACAGATTCTCTTATAATATCTTTAATTGATAAATCTTCTCGCTCTAATAAATTATCTCTTGTATAATAAGTCTCATTGGGGTTATATTCTTCTAAAGATAAAATATATTCATCATTTTTTAGAACATAATACTTAGAAGCTTCATACTCTTTTTTATCTCCAAATTCAATTTTTGTATACAGTTTATTATATGTGTCAATTTGCCCAAAATCAATTGAAGCAGGTAAATTACCACTAATATCTCCATTCAATAAACACATTTTATCTTTTCCGCTGATTGAAATGGTATGTCCACTTGTACTTAATGAAGAATTAAAAGTTGTAATCACATATAACCCCTATTTAAACCAAATAATATTTGGATAAGATGGACTTATATTGTTCTTAATTCCAATCTCTAATTTAAATTTATTACTAACTCCCCAGTAGTAATTATTAATTTTTACATCATGAGCTAAAAGAGTAAGATTACATGTACGTCTTACTGCGGAAGCAGCATCAATATTAACTGAGCCGGAAGTAACTTTTCCTTCAATCTATTCAATAGGACGTTCATCAAAAGTTAAAGCAATAATTCTAGCATAAACTTCATGGCTTCTTTGCTAATACAAATCAAATAAAAAATCTTTATCTCTTAAAGGATTCATCTTTCTTATCCTCCTTTATTTAATTCTTTACTTAATATTTCAATATATGCTTTATATATATCATTATATTTTTCTCTATATTCCTCTAACTCTTTAATATAATCTGCGTCAGTATTCTTTTCGTCAGCAAAGAATGAATCAAAACCTTCTCTAGACACTTTATTTTTATATTCATCTAAAGTATTTTTATATATATGTAATTGACCTAATTTTTGACTGGTTTCAATTGCATATATAATTTCCTATTGTTGATATGAAATTTCAGCGTAAACCCCACAAGATAGACCTATTTTTTTAGGAATATAATTTAATTTATATTCATAAAATCCTATTTCTTCCAAATCTAAGGTTTCACCCTCAATGTTAATATTATAATTAAATTTTTGATAAAAATTAGTAAAATAATTTAACATAGAAAATTCTTCAATAGCAGTGAACATGGCAATATAATTGTCATAAGTTTCTGAAGATAAAATATTATTATCAGGATTAAAGACATCTAAATACTATATAGCATCTTCTAGAATAAAATATTGAATTTTTTCACTATAAGATTCATTGGGTTTAATTAAGGCAAAATTCACGCCACTAACATGTCGGTAAATATTACCTTTTGCTGTATAATTTTTAAAATCACGAATATCACAAATATATTTATTTGTTGTAACACGTTCATTTAAATTTAAGGTTTCATTTTGAATATCTGATGTATTAATAAAAGACAATGGACGATATAATTTTATTATTTGTCTATTAATCTAAATTCCATCTTTATTGACATATGAATACACTTGAAGCGGGTCTGAATTTGTTAATCCATAATATTCTAACTCTGCCCAATTGGGATTTTTGTTTTTAGCAATAATTTTTATAGGAGTAGTATAAGCTAAATCTCTATAAAATTCATTTTTTCTTATAAAATACGCTCTTTCGTCATTATAAGTAGTCCAATCATGTAGAAATGTTGCCCATAATAACTCTTGAGATTCATAAAACATAGGGTCAAAAAAACAATCTCTTAAATCGGGTAAATCTTTTATCCTAAAATGAGTTTCATCTATTCTTGGATTTGGAGGAGCGACATATAAATCTTCAAAATTATAATTATCAATATCAGCATTATTAATTTTTTCATAAGTCGCTTTATAATAGGCCTATCCAACATTTCTTTTCTTAAAAATAATATTATATAATATTCCAATTTTATGCTTAGCGTCTTCCAATTCTGTCATTAAATTGCTATGATATCCAATAAACTATTTCCCCAATACTTCATTAAATTCAACATTTTCTAGTCTATTAAAACTATTTTCCATTATGCCATAATAGCTATAAGTAATTAGACCCTAATATCCTGGAGTGATATTTGCAGGGATTTCTAATCTATAAACTGGCATTTTTAATTCATATGCTCCAGTTGAGCCAATAACAATTTTTTCGTTATTGATATAAATAATATCTCCTGGAATCATATCTTGAATATAAACAGATTCAACCTTGTCTGCTTCGGTAAAAATAACACCTTTAGCATAATACATATTATTATATTGTATATATCTATTATCATATTTATATTTGTCATCAGATGAACTTAATGGCAATGAGCTGTATTTTAATTGTTTCTATTTTTCCTAGTTAATAGCAATAATTTTATACTTATTCAAATTATCATAATTGTAGTCTGCCACTTCATAGGCTGTGGCTGAAAAATTATGTAACATTCTTCCTAACTAATCATTGGGAGAAAGAGAAACATTCATTAATCTAACTAAATAATTTCCTTCAGTTGGAGATCTAAATAATTTTGGTTCTCCATTTGTTAACCATTTTAAAACTTCTAATTTAAACTCTCTTTCTGCATAATACATATGATTGGTTAAATTAGTGGATTTTTGGCGATAAGTTTCAATCATATCAACATGCTTTTCATGACCTTCATAGCTTTTTCTTAAAGCTTCTTCAAAGCCTTTAATAGACAATAAAGAGCTCGGTAATGAATAAAAATATTCGTCATCAGTTGATTTATAATCATTATTAATAGTATTTTCTCGTTTTAAATTTAAATTTTCATTTAAACCTAAACTTTTATTATCAATAAATAAATTATTTTCATCAGACAAGCATGTAATTAATCCAGAAATAGGAAATTCATGATAATCCGTATTGCCGTTTTTAAGAATAAATGGATGCTTACTGCCTAAAGTATCTAATTTTGATTCTAACAAAGTGCGTTTAAAAGAAGATACTTTAGAATTATATCTAATTTTTAATTGTCTTACTCCATCAAATAAAAACGCATCTTCAAAATCTGCGTAAATGGGTTCAGACAATATTCTTTCTGAAAATAATCCAGCATCACTAAATTGTTGTAAAGAATATACATATGTTTTTCCTTGCTAAATGGTAAAATCTTTCCATTTATGCTTAGAAGGATATTGTCCCTAAAGATAAAATTTTTCAATTTCTTCCCATTCAGTATAATTTGTATCTAAACAAGCTCTAGATAAAACAAACCCTCCATTAGCAACACTTTCAGCTTCAGAAACATTTTGCTTTGTTAAATAATTAATTTCAATATATCCATTATCAAAATTTAAGATAGGAACTACAGAAACCTAAATGTCTGGATAAATTGAAGATTTCTAAGTAATTCTATAAGGAGCACTGGATAAAGTCAAACCATTATTTGTTGTAACACTATAAACAATCTTAAATACTTCATTTTTTAGAAAATCTTGATTGAAATAAAAAGAATCTTTAGATTCATAATGTTTTTCATCCATTGAACTATTATGAACAATTTCTCCAGTATCATAATAAACTTCGTCTTTAGAATTATAAATTGTGAAACGATAAGAATAAATTTTCTCTGTAATATCTTTTCCTTCTTGGCTATAAAAGCCAGTATAATTAATACAATGTGAATTTACTTGACCTTTTTTCAATTCTAAAATTTCAATTGTAGGTCTAGTTGTATATTTTGAAATTCCCACCGTAGAATAATGACCAACACTATTAGTTAATTTATTGATATAAGCTATTTTTAATTTATAAAACTATCCAACACTTTATAAATTTATATTTGTAGTCTCTTTAATAGTGAACGTTACAGTACTATTTACATTACTATAATCTGTACTGTCAACAGTGAACAAATATCCACTACCTTGAATTTCTTTAATTTTTAAAGAAAATCCCTTAAATTCATCTTGACCAACTGCCCTATTAGCAGAAAATGGGACGGTAATTTTTACCGCCCCATCATCATCAAGATAGAATGCTGGGATAATACCTTCAATTAATGGAGGTGCCAATAATCCTGTATTAATTCCCATATTCATTCTCCTTTATATCAAATTATTCAACATCCTCAATCATAAACATGATAGATTGCATTTGCTGAGTAGATAAATTAATATTTCCAAGAGCCTCAATATTGATTAGTAAAATTTTAATTTCATCAGTAACATTTAATAAATCAAATAACTCTTCATTTGCTTTTTCAATGTTATCCTCTTCAATTTTAAAATTACCATCTTCACCAATAGAACCATAGTGCTAAATAATACTTATTCTACTCTCTTCAATTTTTTCCGCAATTGCTAATAAAGTATTTTTATTCTTTTGAATACAATAATTTACAGCAGCAGGAAAATAAATTTCTTCAGTACTCTCATTAGAGAAACTTTTATTAATATCAATGGCCATTTGATAAATTTCGCCATTCGTCAAAGTTTTAGTAATTGTTTTCATATTAAAATTCTCCTTTTTATCAATTATTCTTCTTCATCATCTTCTTTTTCATCAGGAGCAAAACGAGCATAAATACCATGCTAATCGCTTGCTTTAGGAGTGCTTACAACCAATTTATTAGTATGAAATTCTATTGATTGATTTTTAGACATCCATCCTCCAGTATTGCCCATAACATAAAAATTAGAGCATTGGGCCCAAGTACCGCTTTTAGATCTGAAAGCGATATTAGTTGTATCTCCTGTAGCCGCTGAAGTATCTAAAATAATACTCTAATTTCTAGAGACAATTCCTATATTATAAGTAATCCGGCCTTGATCATCAAGACCCTATACCAATCCAATTTCTCCTAATAAACCTGATTCATTAGCTGATGAAATTTGATCAACAATTCCAATTCTATTGGTAAAAATACCAGTAGAAGAATTTAAAACAGTCAATCCGCCTGTTAAAGAGTTGCTATCAATCTCCCAACCTCCGATATAGCCATAATCACTATATAGTTCTTCAGCAGTTACTTTTCCAGAGAATTCACCATCAGTAATATAGCAAGTACCATCCCATTTAACTCTAAAATTTCTAGAAGAAATAGAACTTGTGGTACCAATACCTAAAGGATAATTCTCTTCTGCTGCGCTTAAAGTGATATATCCCATTTCTCCAGGAACATAATATGAAAAATCTGTACTGTAATTTAATCCCAATCCAGTACCACTTTCTTCGCTATATTTTCCTTTCGTATAAATAGTATCTATTTTGGTATAGTATTTAGACAATGATGCTTTTTGTTCATCAGTTAAGGTTTGAGGAAGATTTATTGATTTAAATTTAATTGGAAAATAATATTTCCCAGAAAGAGAAGCGTCAAAAATCTCTGCTTGAGTATAAGTTGACTCTCCATCTTTTTTATAATAAAAATATCTAATATAAGGTCCTGAACCTCTATGATTCGCAGAGTATGCCGTTGCCTCATAATAAGTTTCTTTTGGATCATAATCGCTATCTAAAGGCACTGGTTGATATTGGATTCTAACGTAATAATCATTAAAAGCATTTTCAGAGGGTGAAGAAACTCTTTTATAATTTCTACTAGCCTACATTTTTAAAATACCATCATCTAAATCCATCATCAGGCCTATTTTATTAGTATCCCAAAAACTAGATGTAATAGTACCTTTAGTACCGTTGAAAATAATTCTACCACTTCCACTCTTTCCGATAAAAGCGGTTCCATCTTCTTTAAAAGCATACGTCATCGCACCACGATGAAAGCCATAAACACCAGTTTGCTATGTAATATCTCCAGCAGTATTTGTAACAGACCAATCACCAATCATTACACCGCTAAAGGTATTATTGTCATTTTTTTTACCAGCAGCAATGGCAGGGGCAACAATAGTACCCTCTTCTTCATCCATTTCAATGCCTTTTCCATCCCATTTGTTTAAAGTGGCAGATGGATATTCATTTTGTAAAATAATTAAAGGCTAAATCCATAGACGATTACCTTCATTATCTTCACATATAACTCCATAAGGGTCAGCATCTTTAGTATACATGAATAAAGGCTTTAAAATATTTTGTTTTGAAAGCTCTCCATAAAATTTATTTTCAGCTTCTTGAGTCTTATATGGAGCGTAAATACTCCATTTTAATTCATCATTGCTTAAAGCTACAGTTTCACTTTGAGGCATATCATATTCATTAACTGTATCACAATAAAATAATTCATATGGAGACCTATAATAATCAGCATATCCACTAGAACTATAAATAACTTCAGTGGCACCAACAATATTTCTATATTTCTATGAAGCTCTAATTGGAATTGCTTTATAAGAAATTAAATCATAATCGCCATATCCAGAAACAGTTACTTTTAAAATCAAGAATAAATCATCATTAATATCAAGTTCTGGGCCATAAGATAAATAACAAACATTCATAGGAATTGTATCATCTCTCACTACCCATTCATTATCAGCCTCATTAAACATTTCTCGCTATTCTATAATAACTTTTTCTGTTCCTAAAGACTTAAACCATTCCCAATGGCATTTTAATTTTAAATCTTCATAATTAAAATCTACTTCTTTATGATTTAAATCATAAAGATGTGTAATTACCTTAATTGTGTCAGAATCTTCTAGACCTGCAGTAAGAGCAGTTTTATTATCATCAAAATCAATAACAATAGTAGCATCTGTACCATTAGTTCCCATAAGTCCAAAAGACATTTCTTTTGTTGAAGAATAATTTAAACTATTCTTAGAAATTGTACATTTTACAGTATTATTAATACTGGTAGCATTATAAGTCTTTCCAATTCGGTAGGTCTATTTTCCATTAATAGACTTTCCTTTTTCGTCACCTTTTCTAGAAATATAAATAGTATTTCCTAATACTTTAATTACTTCATCAGGTTCAGTAAAATGACCTTTCAATTTATAAATTTTTCCAGTAGGGTCTACTTCATTTATTTTTGAAAAATCAATTTTATCATTAACTAAGCAACTAGTATAATTAATATCATTAATAATACCAGTACCATCTTTAATAGACTGACGAATCTAACTTTCAAAACTATAATTAAAGCCATGGACTACAATCATAGTATAATTTAAAGGAAATTCCCAAATAATACTTTTCGCTTCGGTTAAATCTGGAGCTTCTTCTGCTACATCTATCATCTTATCTGCATTGGATAAAAATGAACTATCAGCAAATTTTGCCGATAAAGTTAAAATTTCATTTGATTTACTATCATCTAATAGCTTATTATTTTGACCGTATATGTAATAATTGCCATAAGATTTATCTTCACACCATAAAGATAGGCCTTCAATTAATTCAGCAGTTGCTTTACTAACAACTTCAATTTCATTAGTAAAACTTAAAATATTACTACGAATAACATTTCCAGCATGAATAATAATAACCTTAACCTATTCCGTTTGTACATTTACAGAAGGATATAAAGTATAATTAAACGCACTTTCTTCTGATGGTTCTACGCGGTCCCAATAAACTCCACTATATTCATCAGCTGAAGGAGAACCTAATCTAAATCTATACCAACGAATTTCATAGCCTTCTAAATCAGTAGATTCATCAACTGGTTTTATAATACCATCTTCATACTAATGTAACCATCTTAAACGAATATTCTTTTTATTTAATTCTGGGTCTGTATCATCCTAGAAAATATAAGTGTCTGAATCTGTGGTGTATAAAATAGCCTGCTCAGAATCAAAGTCTCTAATATCATATCCTAAACAAACATATGGATCTTTAGTCCATAAGTTATTCATTAATTTACTACTTTCATCTGACTAAGAAAATGGGTCATCTGATTTATAAGGAATCGGATTATTTCTATCATCAAAAAAAGTATTGCTTATTTGATAAAAATATAAATTAATGCTATATATATTATTTAAAGACGAAATATCATAAACTTTCTCCTATTCAAAATAAGACTGAAATTTATATGGATTTCCAAACATTTCCTAACTATCTAAATAAACTTCTGTAATCTAGATATTGGAAGCTAAAAGTCCATAAATAAGCTTTTTTTGCTAATCAGGTGAAGCTTGATTAAATTCGCTCTAAAAAGTATCTTTTGTAAAACTAGATTCTGTTTTTGTGTTAAAATTAGTAATCCAATTGTCAGGAGTATCTTTACAAGCTGCAGAAATATCTTGAATATTACCAAGAGTCAATTGATAATAAATATTAGCCCAAGTTCTAACTAAAGTACTTGAAGTAATTGTATTATTATTATCGGATAATATTTCTAATCGATATCCATAATTACCCTTAACTGCATTCAAACTATTTAAACAAGTTTGAAACTATCCTTGAATTCCAAGGCGTGTAAAACCAGCTTGTGCTTCTTTAAAAACAGTTCCAGTTAATAATTTTTCAATTCTATAATGTTCATTGTACTTATCATAGTCGTCATTCGCTAACAAAGAATCATTATACTACCCCGAAGGGAAAATATTTGCCGTTACATCTACTATTGATTCAAAAGGTTGTATAAAAATAAAGGGTTCTGCGGTTGAAGCAACATATTTACCAACAATAGTTTTCTATTGAGTATAATCATTGTTTGGTATCGTTACTAAAACAGCTTCATCCAATTTATAATTATTCTCTTTTGAATAAGCAATAAAAGAAGAAGTTCCATTAGAACAAGTATATTTATTATTTTTTGCTTCTTTATTGTCAATAATTGTAGCAACGATTGTAGTATCATAATTGATATTTTTTAATCGCTCATTTACAATCTAATCAATAGCTTCACATACTTGTTCAATAACGTCAACCATTTTATTACAGCCTCCTTTCTCTCCGTAATTCTATTATAATATAAAATTTTTCGAAAGTCAAGTAATGTATTCTGGCCAAATAAAAATAAAGGGTGAGAAACCTCACCCTTTATTTTACTTCTTTCTGTTTGCGTATTGAGTAGCTCTATTAACCAAATTGCTAAAGGCTTCTTCAATTTCATTTCTATTAGTTGCATTAGGAAATTCTGCATGTATAGTCACATTTTGTTCTAAAGTGTCGTTTAAAGATTTTATATCGGAAACAGCATTTAAATGCGACAAACTAGCCATATTGGCTTGAACATCAATCATATGCATAATATCTTTCATAACACCAAGAGTATTTAATAAATTACTAGTATCATTTTTATTCAATACTAATTCTTTTTCATGTAATACTGCCACTTTTCCTTCAGGACCCCAACTACCAGTATATCCACCAGTATCCATTGTGGTGGCAGCAGAAATAACTCCTCCTACCAATCCTCCAATAAGAGCTCCAGCAGGTCCCCCCATAGCGCCTCCTACAGCCGCAGTTCCTAAGGTATTAACTTGTCTTGATAAACTACCAATATCTTCTTGAATTTCTTTTTTTGCCGAATCAATATCAGCAGAAATTGCTGTTATTGCATCAGAAATAGAATCATCAATATCTTTAAGAGTTTTTCCTCCAGAGACAGTCTCAGAAAGTGTTTCAGTAAGACTCTTTTCTGCGTCTGAGATGCCCTAATTAATACTTCCTTCTGTTGTAGAAATTTGATTCAAAGCATTTTGACTATTGGCATCTAATTTATCTCCAATAGTTCCACTAATTTCAGCATTTTTAGTATTAATGGCATTGCTAGTAGCATTAAAATAATTTTGAGTTGCGTCAATTTTTCCACCAACAGTATCAGTAGCAGTTTTTATTTCTTGAGTTCCAGTGTTTATATTGCCAACAGTCTATTCTAAAGCTCCAAGAGGAACTTCTAATTTATTAAAGATTTCTACTAATTTTTCATCATCTATATAATCTTTAGTAAACCATTCATTTTCTTCCGCGGAACCGTCTCCACCAGCAATACGACTGTACATCTCATCAGTTTCGCTCCCACGAGTGCCCCAATAGCTAGAATCATATCCTTGTTCTTCTAGCCAATCAATTTTTGCGTCTCTCTACTTACGCAATTCTTTGTAAGTAGCGTCTCCAACTTTTCCGCCGCTGTTAAGATATTCATTAATTAAAGCGGAATAATCGGCATCTTTATCAAAACTAGCAGCCTAAACATTTGCCAATTCTTCATTCTTCTTGATAATTTCATCAATAGCTGAAATATACTGGTCTCTCCAATCGGCAACAGCCTCAACCAATCGACCCATATAATCGACCATATTTTCAGTCTATTCATCAATAACGTCAGCAAGGTCTTCAGTGGCAGTACCAATTTCTTCTGCGTCAGATTTAATATCTTCAGTGAAAGTTTCAGAAGAAGTTCCTGCTTCTTCCATAGCATTACCGACAGTATCATGCCATTCTTTCCAAGCCTCGCCCATTTTTGAAGTAGTTTCATTGGTATTTGTTTCTAATTTAGACTGAGCTTCTTCTAAGCTGGCGGAACCTTCAAGCTAACCTAAAAGAGTTTCTTGATAAGTAATTCCAAGCTCATCCATGGCTTTCTACATTTCTCCACGATAATATTTATCGCGTCCCATGTAGTATTCTTTAATTCTATCAAGTTCAGCTTCATATTCTTCTTGAGTTTCAAATTTAGTTCTATCGACTTCAGCTAAAGCTTCCATCATTTCTTGCTGATTCTGAATGATTTTTTCACTCATTTCATCAAGATAATCTTCACTAGATTTCTTTAACTCATAAAGCTTATCTTCATAATTCTATTGGGCATTGTCAATTGAATCCTAATCAGCTGTATAAACATAACCAAAATTACCTTCAGAGTCTTTAGTTAAACGAACAGTGGATTTAGCATTTTGGGCTTCTTCAAGAGCGATTTTTGCTAATTCAAGCTCATACTTCTTTTGGAGATGCTCTAAATCATATCTAGACATTTCTTCGCCAGAAGCTAATTTTTTATTGATTTCATCCTATAACTCAAGCAATTTTTGTTTTGCTTTAATATTGTCAGTATCATCAATTTTTCCACTAATTTCGCGATTAAGTTTATTTAACTCATATTCTTTATCAAGATTACTTAAATATCTTTCTTGTTCTTCTTGGCCTTTACTATAACGGTCTGCTAGATTATCTAAACCAAATTCAGAAATACTATCTTTTAAAGTCTAAATAGTAGTTTCAATGGCTAGGTCAAATTGACTTCCAGCAGCCTCTAGAGTTTCCTCCCAAGAAGCTAGCATTTCATCATGAGATTCTTCAACGGTTTTAGTAATCTCATCATATTGCTCTTGCCAATATTTAATATCAGCTTCATTTCCAGATTTTTGAGCTTCAGCTAATTTAGAAGCAACGTCATCTTGAACTGATTTCTATGCGAGATATTTATCTCTAGTTGCGTTTAATTTCTATAATGAAGTTTCTGTTTTTTGAGCAGACAATTCCATCATTAACATACTGTCTTTAGTTTGACGACCAGAAAGTTTAATGATATTATTGTAATGATCAAGCATGCTATTATAAGTATCAAAACGACTAATATTATCATCAATTTTACTGTTAAATTCATCAAACTCTTCTAGTATTTTAGCCTCAACAGTTTCTACAATATCAAGCAATGCTCCATTAATATCTAATAAAGCATCTTCATATTCCCAAATTTTACGTTGTTCTTCGTCTGTTAAAGCTCTACCCTCTGCCGCAGCAGTTGCTTTAATATCTTCAATGCCTTGTCTATAGAATTGGGATTGATTATCATATTTTCCAACCTATTGGCCTAAAGCATCAATTTGTTCAATGGCAGTATGTAAATTACGGCCTAATTTATCAACAATATAATCAAGTTTATCTAAATCTCTTTGATTAATTTCAATTTCAAATTCAATTTCAGCAGTAATTTTTTCAAGCTATTTAGAAATACGCTCTCTTTCCAACTCTTCTTCTTTAGCCAGAGCATCTTCCATGGCTTTTTGAGTTTCTTCATACTGTTCGACGAAAGCTTTAAAATCTTCATATCTCTTAGTAGCTGCTTCAAAAGCGGTTTCACTTCCACCTTTATCATAGGCCTAAGCGGCTTTATTAAAGGCTTCAAGCTCTCGTTCCATAACAGCTTCCCAATTGTCAAGAATTCCATCAGCATTGGCATCAATAAAACCATATTGAGCAATATTAGCAGCATCAATTTTTAAATTCTTTTCAATTTCAGCCTTATATTCTTGATGTTTCTCAATTAACTCATTTAAAGCATCAATTTCTTTATTAATGTAAGGAATTTTATTTTTACCGAAAGCATTATCTTTAGCGCTTGAAGCACGAGACATTTTACTTTCAATAGACTCAATTTCTTTATTAACTGTATGATAACGCTCAATTTCATCAGACTTCTTTTTAGTGGAATCTTTTTTACCTCCACCTCCAGAAGACTTGCCTTTTGAAGTAGGAGATATAGAGCCATTACCAATAAACTTAACTGTCGGTTCGCTTCCAGAGCCATCAGTATTTATTTGAGCAACTTGAAGAGTTTCTTCAACATCTTCATATCTATCTACATAAGACTTGGTTTCAGTCTTTAAATTCATTGGGTCTGGATTAATAACTTTAGTCTCTGTTACTGTGACAGGTTTTCTTTGTTTTAATTTTTCTTCTTTAACAACAACATCCGCTTCTACGCCCATGGTGCTTAATAAAGAATTCATTTGCTCTACAGACATTCCTGTCTAAATAGCCATTTGATTTAAAGCAGCAACCCAATCAGTTCCCATAGAACCTACTGAATCGCCGACTTTTATGTTACCATCAGCTACTTTAAGAGCTAAATCATCAATACCTTTTAAAACAACTTTTCGATATTCTTCAAATTGTTCAAGCTATTTATTAAATTCTTCATCAAATTTTAAATCTTCTGTAATATCGGGCATAGGAAATTCTAAGTTTTGAACTTGAATTTTTCCTACGGCAACACCTAATTCATTAATTGCCTATTCGCTACCCTTGGCGGCTTTTTCAATTAATTCTAAATTCTTTTTATTTTCAAAGAAATCTTCAGGAAGCTCTAAATCAGCAGAAGCTCCGACTAAATCAGCAATAGTTTTAGTTAAATCATTGATTGTTTTAGCGTATTGAGCTGTGCCTTTTTTATTTTTATCTAATTGACCAGCCTTTAATTCTTTATTCCAATCTTCCCAATTATCAATTAAATCTTCAACGCCTTGATTCATGCGTTGATTTTCTACAGCTAATTTAGTTGCTTCTTTTTCTGTTAATACTTGAGCTCCATGTAAAGATACTAACTACTTAGCTTGCTCTTCTATTAACTCAGGGTCTAATTCATATTTAGAAGCGGCATCTGACTTAATGCTTTGAATTTCCGCTGCTTCTTTTTCCTTTTCAGTTTGAGAACTTAAAATATCTTTTATAAGTCTCTCTTGCTCAACAGCACTATCTCCAACAGTCTAAAAAGCTTGAACTAAAGTATCATTAAATTCAACCTAATTCATTAAAGAAGTGGCTAAATCAGCGCTAATATTTTCATTAAGCTCAATACCTTTTTCTTTGAACTGATCAAAAATAGGAGCATTGTAAACAACTTCCTAATTAGCTTGTTCTCTAGCATAATTAGTAGCTGCCAATTCTTTTATTTCATATAAAGTCTATTCTGTGCCATCTTCGAATCTAACTTTTAAGACTCCATTATCATCATAAACTGCGTTATTAGATAATCCAGTAGTAATACCAGCATCTTTCAAAAGGTCTAATAGTACTTGACTATTTTTTCCTGTAAAACGATTAATGCCCTGTCCACCAGTGTAATCTTCTTTAGCGTCAATATATGCCTGGCTCCAAGCACCAGTCTAATCCTCAGTGGCACTCTATCCAAGAATTTGCTAAGCAGAAAGCTTCGCTACATTTTCCATTTGAGTTGTAGCGTTTTTAGTGGCATTAGCTAATTCTACAATATCTCCTCTATAGCTCTAAAGCTTTTCTGCTAATTTAGTCTATTCAGATTCACTTAATCCTAAAGATTTTGTATAATCATTAATAATAGAATTAAATTCATCTGCGCCTTCAGTAATAACTCCAGAGTCTCTTTGTTCATTAAAGCTTTTAATTAAATTATTAATTAAATCTTTTTCAGCTTGTGCGGTAGTAGCAGCTTCGCCAGTACCAGCATATGTTGCGGTGGTAGCTAAATATCCATCAACAAAGTTATCAATCTCTCTACTTAAATTAGTAGTATCTGATGTTACCTTCTTTTGAGAAGCAGAGGCGCTTGCGGACAATGAAGCTAGACGAGCATTATCAGCATTATTTTCAGCAATTTTTATATATTCATCAATAGCATCTTTACTAAGTCTTCCTGTTTCATCAAAAACATTTTCCATTTTTAACAAATCAGGATACTTTTCAAGAATATTTAAAGTTTCATCATTAACTTTCTTTAATGCTTCTTCCCATTCTTCAGTACTGCCTTTAGCCTCTTCTAAAGCGTCTATTAAAGAATCATAATTTTCAAAAGTAGACTATAATTCTTCAGCTTCTTGGCGTAATTTTTGAGAAGATTCTCTTAATGAATCTGCCGCCTGAGCTGCTTCTTTCGCTGCGGTAGCATCTTCATTATATTTATCAATACTAATTTTAACAACTGCTATAATGGCCGCAATTGCTGCCGCCGCAATTAAAGCATAGCCTCCAAGAGCCGCAATAGAAGCTCCTGTGGATGTAGCTGCTGCTCCCGCTGTTTCTGTAACAACTCCAAATTTTCCTAAAACAGCTGTTGCTAATTTAGTATTCGCTGCTGCCTAGCCTAAAGATTTACCTCCAGCCAAAGTAATCTTATTTAGGCTATTTAAAGAATTCATTGCCATGCTTCCGCCCATAGACAATGACATAAACAAAGAAGGTAATTTCTCTAAAGGCTCAGCATCAGAATTTAATGTATCAATAGCACTAGAAAATGCTTGAATGGCACTGGCTGCGCTCATGGCAGCTCCAGCTCCAGCAACAAAATTTCTTGCTATATCAGAAGAATTTAATTTATTTTTTTCTAATGCTTTATTTTCTTTTTCTAAAGCCTCAGAACTTTTTTCAGCATCCTTTGCCAATCCTTTTTTTGCGTCACCAGTCTTTTCTGTTACTTCCGTATTTTCTTCATGTTTATCAGTATTTTCCTAAGTTGCGTCAGAATTATCTTTTGTTTTTCCAGTAGCTTCTTCTAGGGCAGCATCTGCCTATTTCTATTTTTTATATTCTTCTTCTAAAGCTTTTTTGTAAGAAAGAAGACCTTCTTTAGCTTCTTTAAGTTTTTCCTCTAAATTTTTAACTGCTTTACTAGCATTAAAATATTCATCTTCAGATGTTTTAATATCCCCTGAATTATTACTTCTGGCTTCTAAATATTTGCTTCTCGCCGCAAACATGCTTTTTACAGCATTTTCATACTCCTATATGGCACCTTCATTATTAACCATATTACCAGGCTCAATTTCAATTTCGTCTGAATCAAAAGCATCTTTAAGAGCCCATTTTGCTTCAGCTCTAGCATCATTCGCCTAAATTTTAGCCTAATCAAGTTCTTCTTTTTTCTAAATTGCTAATTTGCCACGAGCTTTTTGCTAATCTAATAAAATCTAATAAGTTTCTCTTTCTAAATCAGTTAAATCTTTGGCACTTTCAGTTAATTTTTGATAGCTTTTAAACTGCGCTTCTAAAACATCTCGCTCAGTTTTACCGATTTCAGCATTCTATAGCATCTAAGAAAACTGGTCTAATTTTTCTTTCTAAATTTTTTGACGACCACTTTCTGTCCAAGACATTAAGCTATAAGAAGCATCAGTAATAGATTGAGTAATTTGTTTTTTAAACACATTGGTAAAAACAACTCCAAGTCCAGAAACTACTCCACCGAATCCACCCATAGAATCTACCATCATTTCAGTAGCAGAAACTATTTTTTCAATTCCATTAAGTAAATCAATAAAAGCTTCATCATTAATTAAAGAATCATATAATCCTTCTAAAGCAGCGTCAACACGTTTGCTTGCTGCTTCCCAAGACTCAGCATAAATATCTGCTTGTTCTTGGAGACTACCATCAGCAGTCTGAGCAGAAAATAAATTCTATTCGTAAAAATCATAATTATCCATCAAAGCAACCAACTGGTTGTACTGACGAACACCTGCGACGGTCTGAGCTAAAGCAACTTGCTAGTCTTTAGACATAGTTTTCCATTTAGCGCCCATCTCGTCTAAGATATTATCCATATCTTTTAATTCGCCATTCTATTCAAAAATAGAAATACCAACCTTATTTAGTGCTTCAGAATATTTATTTAAATTGGTTCCATCTTCAAGAGTTTCTCCAAGAGACAAACCTTGAATACGAGCAAAAATAGTTTTAAACGCTGTACCAACAACATCAGCGCTCTAACGAGTAGTTGCTGTGACAGTTGCCAATGCGGCTGCTGCGTTATCAAAACTCAAACCAATCATATCACCAATAGCGGCAAATTTTTCAAGGCCTTGAGCAATTTCATCAGAACTAGAAGCTGTATCAGCACCCAAACGAGTCATAGCATCAGCATAATGCTCTAAAGATTGAGAGCCATCGTAGAAGTTATTCCAAATAGCAGTCAACTGATCAGATACTTCTTCGGCACTCTGTCTAGAAACATTTGCCATTTTAGTAGTAATATCAGCTCTTTCTAAAACTTGCTATTCATCTAAACCTTGCTGATAATAAATTAAAGCAGCATTAGTATAGTTTGTAGTTGAAGTACTTAAAGATTTAGCAGCTTTATTTGCTTCTTTAGCAAAATCTGCCATCTAATCAACACTATTACCAGTAACAATTCTAATATTATTTAAAGATTCATTTAAATCTTCTGCGTATCCAACAGCAGACTGAACTGCTCCCATAAAGCCATGAAGCATACTGGAAGTTAATTGCCAACGAGCAGTATTCTTCATAGTTGTCCACAATTCAGTTAAAAGAGCATTAGAGCGTCTAATAGGTACTTCGGCACTGGCTACAGATTGAGCCAAAAGCATAAAAGCTTTTTGTCCTTCTGGACCAATACTTTGAATTTTTTTCGCATATTCAGTTAATGAACTACCACTATTCTTTATAGACTAATTTAATTTAGTAAAATCTAAATTTCCAGTTTTTACATTTGTAGCATTCTATAAATGAACTTTTAATTCTGCCGCGGCATGAGCAGCCTAATTAATTTCAGTAGCCATTTTTTCGCCAAGCCCAGCAGTTGGCATATTAATTACTTGAGATAACTAATTTTGTAAATCCTATAATTGCGCTTTTGCCTTACTAGTATCAGCAGTAAACGCAAGATTTACATTTAATTGTTTAGCCATTATTTTGCTCCTTTCTCTCCATAATATTTTTTATTTTGCGCAAAATAAAAAATTGGGGATAAGAGTAATACACTCTTATCCCCAATTACTCCTATATATCTTTAAAAATAGGATGGATTAATAAATTTAATTAGCCCAATTTAGTCAGAACCTGCTTAATCAAATCCATGTTATCTGGATCTGCTAACTTATTATAAATATTTGTAGCATCTAAATTCATGCTATCATAATCGTTGGTAATATTATCAAGAATACCCAATACAGAATTACGATAAGTATAAATTGCCTCAATACTATCTTCAACACCAGAAACAATTTCATGATATTCCTCTTCAGGAATTGCTCTGAACACTTCACAAGCAAATCCAGAAGAGATCAACATATCATAAAGTTTAGTTGGGTCTTCCTTTTGCTTTTCTGTAAAGTTAATATTAGTATAAGCATACATAATTTCAAGTGTAGTAAATACACTAACCTTTACAGGATTAGAAAAATTATTTTCATCATGAGCTGAATTAATTACATTACCAATTAACTCTAATTTATCATTGACAGGTAAATACTACTTTACTTCAATAATTTGCCCATTAAATTCAATATCTTTAACATCTTGATTCACTTTTAAACCAAGTTTAGTTAAACTAACTTTTGCCATTTGACTAACCTCCTTTAACTCTTCTTATTTATATTATAACATATTTTCTTGGCTTTGTCAAATTAATGCTAAAATCTATATTTTATTTTAGTAACATTTTTATTTTTTGACGACTGTCTAGAATAAAAAGACGCAAAACCACTTTGTGTTAAAATTTCATCCTAAATAATTTGTTTAGTGCTTTTTACAATAATTTTCTTTGCTGAAGGATTATTATAAAATAAGAAACGAGAATAATTCTACATAACTATTTCTCCAGCATCATTAATTGCTGATTGACCGTAACCAGTCAAAGCATAAATCTAAAAAATATGTTCTAAATGTGACATTACATTTTCATCAGGGAGCATTGTTTTTTTTATAAAATAATTTTCATATAACTAAGAGGCAACACTTTTAGAAACTCTTTTTAACTATGGAATAACTGCTAAATAAGCTTTTCTTCTATTTACATTTTCCAATTTAACTTCAAAATTATTATAGTTCTTTACAGATGCCGTTAAACCAATTAATTTAGAAGCCTATTCACTCCAAGCTCCTTCAAATGACAATGAAGATGTATCTATATCGGTTTTTCCTTTTCTTAAAGCGAAGCGCATATGTGAATTATCAGAAACTAATTTCTATTGAGATTTTTCAACTAATTCAACCATTTTTTCTGGAATAGTGACTGTGGCTAAATCATCAGCTTTTATAATTGATTTAGGGTCTTTTAGTTTTTTAACCATTTCAGCTGCCGCAATTTCCTCTAAATCATTAATATTTGCTAATAGAATTTCTTCTAATAAAGTCGCAAAAGCTTCTTCTCCTCGTTCACCAATCTTTTCTTTCTTAGTATCTGTAAATAATTCTATTAAATCAGAATTCGTTTTTAATTTGTCTAATAAATCTTTACGCAAAACATTTGTAAGAATTTCAAAAGCATTATTATCAAAATCACTGTCTTGCTAATATACTACATAATTAAAAAAAAGCTCTAATTCTTTTGCCAACTAAACATCTTCTTTTACTGCAAATTGAGTCTATAATTTTTTATGAATATTATCTAACTATTTACTTAAATCAATATATCGAGCCATAATTTATTACATCTCCTTTCTCTCCTTAAAAACAAAAATAAGGGGAGAGATATTTCTATCTCTCCCCTTTAAATTTTATAAGTTTTTATTATTCAGATACAGGACGATAAACGATACCGTCTTCGTCAACCAAGTCCTGAGAAGCAGTAACAATACGCTTCAATTCAGTGGTCTCAGAACCAGCGGTAATAATCTGGATTGCTGCGAGAACCTTCTTGGTCTTATCAAAACGAGTGTAATCTGGGAAAGCATCCATAGTAAAGGTGAAGGTAGAAGGATCACCAGAGGATGCCATGGTAAAGTTGAAGTTGGACTGAATCTTGCAGTTAGGAATGATGAACTCTGCAGGCATGTCAACACCGTTAGTGTCACGGAAGAGAGTGGAAGCCTCAAGATAGTAGTTACCACCGAACTTATCGGGAGTAATCTCAATCTGCTGAGCGCCAGAAGTTCTCTTTACATAATAGTCAACGAGAACAACACAACCCTCATGGAACTTCTGCAAATCGTCAGTATTCTTTAAAGTAATCTTCTTGCCTTCAACTGTCTCAGGAATATAAGGCTCAGTAACAACTTCGCCATTCTCCATAAGCATTACATAAATAAAATCTTCGCCGTTAGCATCATAAGGAACCTCTTTAAGAGTAATCTCAACCTTAGTGATACCAGCTTCTTCGCTGCCAGTTACAACAACTTCATCAGTTTGCTCAGTTGTATGAACCATAATTGGCTTTTCAACAGCATCGATAAGACCAGCACCAGAAAGAATCATGAAGCCGGCTGGAGAGATAAGTGCATCTTCCATAGTGAAAGTAACGGTTCTCTCACCTTCCCAAGCGACTAAACGAGAGTTACCACGACCACCCTGTGCATAAACAGTGGTAGCAGCGCCTTCCATGCTAGAAGTCTTCAAAGTATCAAAATAAATAACTGGCTCATTTTTATAGAAAATCTTGTTGCCGATTTTTTGAGCAGCCTTTGCCTTTAAAACGACATCACAAATTTCACGAACACCAAATTTCATCGTGTCATTTCCTCCTTAATTAATGAATATTTTTCATCCAATTGTCAGGTTTAGAATCTGGTTTAGCACCAGCTAAACGAGATCGAATATCAATATCCCAGTTAATATACAATGTATATCTTTCAACTAAATCAAATAACTAATACACCGTTAAATCCATACAATCTTGCAATGACATTGAATGGAGTCCAACAGTTAGCGTAGAAATATATTGAGAAAATATGCTTGACTACGTTTCACCGCGTTCTTCAGCAACACGCTATCTACCTCGCATCAATTTCTCAGCAATTTCTCTTGCTTTAGCATCAACTGGATTGAAAGTTTGTTGGTCCATTGGACCTGATTTTGAACAAAAAACAAGTTTTATTATTTCCTACAAATATTCAAAATTACTCTCATCAACCAAGATTTGCCCACCTTCCAAAGTAAACACTATGGCGCGTGGAGTAAACATTATTTTATATTTCGGAAAAATTAAGGAAAGTAAGGTCTAAACCGCTTGCTTTTTTTCCCATCCTTGTTTTTCTTTCATTATCATCATAAATATTTGAAAATTATTACTATTACGTAGAAGAGTTTCGTCCTAAGAAATCATATTTTTATTAACGCTTAAAGTTTGAACAGCTTGAAAAAATTCTTTTTCTCCCATTAAAGCTATTTCTTTTATAGTTGGCTAATGTAAAATTAACTAACATTCAATAACGGGAATATCTGTTCCACACATTAATGCCAATCTTAAATCCATTATTCATCCTCGGCATTAAAAATAGCATTAAAATTATTTTCAAAACTCTCCTAATAATTTGGGTTTGCCATTGGAGATTTATCTTCTTCTCCATGAATAGCTGAATACATTAAACACAGTCCAGCATATTCATCTGTTAAAATCATTTGACTAGCTCCTAAAAATTGTAAAGTACCAATACCACTCAAATGATTATTATTTAACATTGAATCTATTTCCGCCGCAATACGATAAGGTCTTAATAAACCATCATTAAGAGACCATTGGTCAAAATGACAAATAATATCAAATTCAATAACATTGTCTCTAAATTCTGGATTTGTCGCATTCGGAGTAAAATTATCAAAACTAATAATAATATAGTTTAATACGTCATTATCGATATAAAGTTTTGGAACCAATTTAATATTTTTACCGTATAAACTATTTTCTTCTGCTTGAGTAAGTTTAGGCTTAGATAAGCAATCTTTAGAAGTGTAATATAATAACTTTTTTAAAGATTCATTTTTTGTCATATATTTAATAATAATATTTAAATCTTTTTCAATAGACAAAAAACTAGATTTTGGATATTTGTAACTTTCAATCTTCATAATAGTCCTCCTTAAAATAAAGATTCAACAACTATAGTTTTGAAATCATAAGGACCATAAGATAAATTGAACTATCCGCTGTAAGAAGATTCCCATGTAATTTCAATAGTATAATCATCAATTTTATTAAATTTAACAGGTAAATCTTTTTTATCTACGCCCCAAGTATATACCTCGTCGGCAACAGGCTTGTAAGTGTAAATATATTTTTGATGCGGTCTAATAAAACCGTCTCCAGAAATTCTGACCTTATCATTCTTTCTTTCAGCAGAGAATTGCTGCTAAGTAATTTCAGATTTAACAAGGCCTAATTCTAAATTATCTTCATCTTTATTAGCATAATATTCAACTGCATTAATTTCAATAATTCCAGCCATACTAATAGAATCAACAGCTTCAACTCTCCAACAAATTAAATCAGCTGTATCTAATGAAGTAATATAAAATTTAGCATATCTTTTAAAGTATTTAACTGTATCTTCATTTTTAGGCATTAATATATTTAAAGAATGGTTTGGAGTATCTACACTAATACCATGTTTTTGAATAAAATTAATTTTTGTTTCTACTGGACCGCGAATTGCCGCATAAGTGTTTTTAATTTCGCCATCTTCATCCATCCAAGAGATACTAAAAGAACACTTTCTAATATCCCCTCTAAAATATGCCAGTTCAGTTAAATCTTGTAAATAAATTAACCAATGAGTATTTGTATTAACCCATTCAAAAACGTCTCCTGGTTTATATCCAGACTCAAATCCGATTGAAATAATTTTATCATCATAATCTTGTTTTAATTTATTTGGATTAATTAAAGCTCTTTGAACAGGCTCTTCTCCGCCAATTAAATTCAAACTATCTTGATAATGTTTTTTTACTAAAGCTCCTTGATAAGAATAATACAAAGCCCTCTAAAAAGATTTGTATTTATCTCTTATCATACGATCTTGTTGTGGCTCGCCACCGCGATATTCTAGGCGCTAAGCCATATTATTAACTCCATCTCTAAAAAAAGCATGACGGTCATTATTTTTAACAATTCTTCTTTTATAAGCTTCAAAAACATTAGAGTCATACTTTTTATTGCTAGCTATAACACTAAAAGATTCACTATTATTCATTTTTTAACTCCTATAAAAGATTAATAGCGTCAAATACTGTCTTTCTATAGATATTAAAATTAATATCAACAACTTTTAACCCTTCTAATTTTGAAAGCAACTAAAGAAAAAGCGGTTTAAATGAAAATATTTCATTCAAACCGGCAATTTCTATAATTACACTATCCAACTATTTTTCCCAATTTTCATTATGTTCTTTCATTGGAATTAATTTCCACATTTGATTAATTAAACGAATTAACTGTTTATTTAAAACTTCATCGTTAATATCAAATCCATATTTAGTTGTCATATACATAAGGTTCATTATTGAGAGCAGAATTTTCTCTTAATACAGACCAATTAGATCTATACTCTCCGCTATCAATAATTTTTCTCCTTTTATATAATCTTTGCATATGTAAAGACTGTCTACGACATTCTGTCTATAACGCAAGCAATTTACTTAAATGATTTGCCTGAGAAGTAAATTTAAAATCAGGACCACTATATTTCATTCTCGTATTTTCAATAGAAGTAACTTGACGTTGAAGCCAAGCTTCCATCATAAGAATAGCAATAATATTTTCTTCTTCAGCTGTTAGTTCACAACCAAAAGTAGAGCAGTCTATAAGCACTTTTGGTGGAGCATCTGGATTAACGATTTCATCATTAAAATCATTCCAAATAACACCAATTAAAAAGTCTTCTGGTTTTAATTCATTCTCATCAATAATTTTCATATTGACTGTATAATCATATAAATTTTTTCGTGGAAATTCAAAACCGGGAAGTGAATTAATTAAAAGTCGTTGAATATCTTTCAAAGTGTCCTCTGGAGTTAATTCAACATACATATCATCAGTAATTTTACCAAGAAAGCGATTATATATTGTTGCAAATTTAGTACCTTCCAAATTGGCAACCTCCTTTCTTGAAATTTAATTACTTGGCAGTAGTTTCTTCTTTCTTCTCAGTAGTAACTACATTATATTTAGGAGCGGTTCTACGTCCAGCGGGAACCTCTTCCTTCTTAACTCTACGCTCTCCAGAAGTCTTGAGAATAGTATCTTGGCCGTCATCTTCCTTTTCTTCCATTGTATGCTTTAATGCTGCAGCAGCATCAAAACCAGTCTTAGCTTTAAGAGCATTGACCTTCTGGAAATCTGTCATAGGCAAAGTAACGCTTAACTTCTTGATTAAATCAATAACACCTGGAGGTGCGAAATCAAGACAATCTAAAAACTCGTCGATGGAACCATTCATCATTAACTTAGCAATATCCTGCTCGCTCATATGATATTCAGGTTGTGGATTTAAACCAACTTTAGCAATAGCTTCTTGCTCCATAATCTGAAGGAAGTTGGATAAAATAGCCATTCCACCGGGACGATAAGTGAGCTTTTCAAGCTCTTCAGCGCTGATTTCTTTAATCTCACCTGGAGCAAAACTTCTACGAATTCCCATATCTGGAATCTTATAACAAGCAACACCAGCGCTTCTATTCTTAACTTTATACATTGTACTCATTTCTTTATATCTCCTTTTTCACAAATAAGAAAAAGGGGAGTAGGGGAATACCCCTGCTCCCCTCTAATTATATAAATTATTCGGTTAAATTAATTCTTGCCGTAGGCCTGAACTTCATAAATGTAAGCGGAAGAATCCCACTTAGAACCAACCAAGTCATACTGGCCAGCCAAGCTCAAGTCAACGAAAGCGCAGATGTTGTTAGCCAACAAAGCAGTAACGCCAACCTTCTCATAAACCTGAATCTCACGGCTACGGTCCTTGTTAACATACTCGTCAACAATAGCGCCACCCTCGAAAGCGATCTTAACAGGCTTGCTGTCAGCGCCGGATGGAATGATATAGCAGTAACCAGGATCGATTACCTTACGAGTATTGGACTCGTCCTCAAGACCCTGAGGAAGAATGATAACCTTGCGACCCTTGTAGGTAGCGAGGTGACCAGTGTTCCAAAGCTCTTGCTTCATGGACTCGGTGTATCTCCAACCCTCATTAGGAACCATCTTAACTGCGAACTCATAGGTGCAGTAGATAGAAGGCTCACCATAAGCGGAAGCGATAACGAGAAGACGATCAAACTCTTCCTCGTCAAAGTCATCAGCAACAACAATGTTAGCAGGAGGCAACTGGTTAACAGCAGCCTTCAAAGCATGGCCAACTTCCTTAAAGATAAGCTCGTCCATACCTTCCATGACAATAGCGGTAACTTCAGCGAAGTCAACACGACCATCAAGGAACTCTTCGAAGCCGATCTGAGCAGCTCCGCCGATGGCAGAGGTGCGGACTTCGAAGCTCTCAGCCTCGTTGTAACCAAGCTTAAATACTTCATAAATACCAGCAAGGCCAACACGAGTGATGAACTGCTTAGCACGGCTACGGCTATCTCTCTTACGACGGAAGATAGGCTTGTCGCCCTGCTTGAAGGTCTTAGTCTCGGCAAACTGCATGTAAGCCTGCTCAACCTTCTTAGGAAGGATTTCATTGATAGTCTCTTCAATCAAAGAGAAAATCAAATTCTTGTTCTCACGATATAAAGAATAAGTACCAGCGTACTCGTTAAGCTCCTTACGGAGAGTCTCATTCAACTGGTCATAGCTGAAGGACTGATCACCATAACTATAAGAAACGGGAGCAGTAGGATCAGCCTTAGCAACTTGCTTCATTAAAGCAACTAAATTAGCTCTATCTAACATTATACTTCTCTCCTTTCTTAAGCGATACGCATTAACTTAACGCCCTTCTGATGATCGGGCATGGTATAAACTTTAACAACCTGCCACTTCATGTCGCCCTCAGCAACCTCAAGGATGCCCTTAGCGCCAGGAGTGAGCACATCGCCAACCTTCAAAGTCTCACGGTCAGCATTAATCATATTGGTAGTGAAAATATCACCAACATTGGTCTTGTAAACACGAGGAACCATAGCGGTGCCAGCAGGCATCATCTTTTCCTTGTAATCCTTAATCTTCATGAAGAGTCTCTTAGAAACTTCGTCAAGACCAGGAGCATTAACATCAGTCATTTCCTCATAGTAATCATAAACCTTAGAAGCAACAGAATAGTCAGGAGCAGGATGCTCAGCATCAGCCTGAATCCACTTCTTGTTTACCTCATCATAAACCAACTCGCCAGCAAGAGTCTCAAATTCGCCAGTGGCAGCATTGAAACGCTCACGCTTGCCCTGCAAGAAGCGAGTAGGACCATACATTTCCTGAGCAACAGTACCATCCATTGGGCTGTAAACACGAGCCTGATAGTTACCCTTAATCATTGCGAACTCGCAATCTCTCTGGAAATCTCTGTAAAGCTTAGTCTCGTTGTAAACCAACATCCACTCGCCAGCGCCAGTGAAGTTGACAACTTCGTTCATATAGTCGTACTTAACAAACTGACCCTGCTCGAGGATCTCAATATCAGCAGCAGCAGGCAACTGAGCATAAATCTGACCAGTGTACTGAGCAGACAAATGATTAGGCTCGACCTGACCAAATCCAACTTCAGGATAGGTAGCCTGAGACTGAATACGACTCTTTAAAAAATCTGTAATCATCTTAGATTGTCCTCCTTAATAGTATTTTTTAATTACATGGACTTAGCAGTCTCGCGAAGAGACTTAACCCATGCTGGAACATTAGCGTCGTCATCATTATCATTTAAATTATAGACAGTAGGTGCGCCATTGTTCTTATTATTTTCGTCAAGGTCGAAACTTACCTTGTTGCGAACACAAATAATAGAAAGCTTAGCTTCAATATCGTCAATAGAATAAGTATCAATATTAGCGATAACATCAGCCTTATCATCATCGGAAAGCATATAGAACTGGTCAATCATGTTCTGCTTATCCTTCTTTTCAGCTGCGAGCTTGAACTCCTTAAGAGGTTCAATCTCAGCCTTTAAATTCTCATGCTCAGTTTCAAGAGCACTAAACTTTGCCTCAAGCTCTTCATACTGAGCCTTCAATTCGGCATACTCAACGACTTCTTCAAGATTATACTTCTTCTTGTCGCATTCACATTCGTCCTTAGGCTTGCCACACTTAGAGCACTTCTCTTCTTTTTCACACTCGCACTCATCCTTTGGCTTACCACAGTCAGGACACTTTTTATCGTCGTCTGAATCATCTTCAGATTTCTTATCGGTAGTTTTACCTTCTTTGTCCTCTTCTTCTTCCTTTTTCTTCTTAGCATACTCAGTCTCAAACTCTTCAACAGCGTCAAGAGCAAACTGAGGCTCTTCGGCAGGAGTATAGGACTTAGTAACTTCAATTAAGGTGTCAGAAGGAACAAAACCAGCATCTTCAGTAAGAGCAAAATTTAAGCGATAATATTTCATATCGGAACGGCTCTGAAGAACAGCAAACTTCTGTCCATTATCTTCGAAGATACCTTCAATACGATAAACGGAACAGTAGCAATTCTGAACATCAGGATAAGCCTTTTCAATATGACTGTAGAGAGCGCTCCACAAAGTATCGCCAATTTCAACTGCATATCTTGTAAACACTTCTTTGGCTCCTCCTTCTTTTAAATATTCTTTAAGTTCATTCATCATAGAGAACAGCTGATTCTTAAAGCTGTCATCAAAAGAGAACTCAAGCTTTGTAATTTGGGAGCCTTCAAAGCAAGGTTCGCAGTCATCTCCTAAAATACAAAGTTTTGAGACTATTGCCTCATTAATAATAAAAAACTATGGTTTTCCATTATCATCTTTTGTCCATGTCGCATCTAAATAATTTTCAGAAAGTTCCATAGACTGATTATTTCCCTTGTCAATAATTCTTTGACTTTCGGGATATTGTCCTGTCCAAATATAACCCTCTGTCATTAGATACTCGCGTTCATTTACGTCATCGTCTAAAAATTTCTAAAACCAAACCTTAGCATTCATATCAACGAAGCCATAAGGTCTTGTTGTGTCTTTAATTTTAAATTCACCATTAGAAATATCAATTACACGGTTATGCTCTTCAAAGTCTTCTTTGGCTTCATTATAATATCCAACAATTGGACTGCCGGGCAAACTATTTGCCATTTGAGTAGCTACTTCTTTGGTAATAATACTTCTGTTGCGATTAGGGTCTTCACCAACATAACAGACCTTAATCTGACACTTAGAAATTAAAGGGTTGACAGGAGTTACATTAATAAACTCACAAGGTGTATTTAATTTAATACTTGTATGTCTCATAATATCCTCCTCAGCTCATAGATTCCTTATTTTTAATTGTTTTTTCACTCTTTTGGTCATCAGCCTTTTCAGGTCTTCCGGCCGTTTTTGATTCCGCAGGATTTTTCTTCGTTCCTGAATTATTTTGAGAATTAGAAGACCCACTTGAATCTTTTTTACCCAAAATATCTTCGCCATTTAATGTAGAACTCATTAATGGAGGAATCATAATTTCACTCAAATGTAATACCTCATTTTCAAAATGAGCAGTATTAAGAATAAAACTTTGAGAATGTCCAAGAGCGATTTGTGGTAACATTTTAGAATAACCAAGCTGAGTATGCTCCTTGTAAAGTTTAGATAATGCTTGATAATTATATTGGGTAGTTTCTAAGAAATAAATCTTAAAATTATATTTTTTACTATTAGTATTTTTTCTCTTAATAACTCTATCCATTAACATATTAAACTATAACAAAAGATTTCTTACAGTAGATTCATCATTTAAAATGGACTTCTCAAGAGATAAATTACCATCAGTATTAAAAACATTTTTAGAAATACCTAAATTGTTATAGACAGTTCTTTCCACTTTCTCCAAGTCATCTTGACTTGCTGTAGTATTCTTGTCAGACAAATCAATAGAATCAACATCAGTAAAAGTAGTTAAAACGTCTACACCAATAGCACGACGCAACATTTCAACTGCGTTATTATGAATATCTCTGGCTTCATCAACGTCAAAAATCAAATCGCCATTTTTATCCATAGGCAGCTTTTGAACAATAATCTTCAAAAGCTTCTACATTTGTTTGCGTCTATCCAAATCTTGTGCGGCATCCAAATCCAACATAGCAGGAATTGAATTTACAAAAATTGGAACATCGCTACCTTTAAAATTAAATTTAACAGTATTGTTTGGGTCCAGTAGATACCAACCAGAGTTTGTTAAACTAGTTCCAAAAGGTCTGCTACTATCTTCTGTATCAACAAGCTTACCTTGCTTGTATAACATATATCCTTTAGCAAATTCCTCTGGAAATAATTTGAGAACTTTCATTCTGTATGCCACATTAGGAATAGAATCAAAGAATCTCATATTAAATTCAATTGCGGGATTTGTTCCAACAAAATATCTTGAACGGCAATAATCAACTGGCAATTGCTGAATAACCAATCCATCTGGACTATCAATCATATATCCATAATAACAACCATTCTTAATGACTTCAAGAGCAATATCTCCGCATAATTTCTTCAAATAAGAATTATCTAAATAATTTAAAACTTTAGAGAAATCTTTTAAAATCTTATCTTCTTTAGTTGATTCATCATATACTTCTGGAACAACATACCAATCGTATCTATATAAATAAGCAAAATAATCACAAACACGTTGATACATACCACTTACTTTATAGAATAAATTTGAAATTCTTCTAAGCTCTTTATAATCATCATTGGCCAAAGCGTGTAAAATCATAGCTTTATTAATACCATTGTACTTTGGCAAATCGGCATTATAAGAACCTAAATTTAAAATTGCGTCATCAAGACTCTTAGGACCAACCTTAATCTTACGATAAGCAAGTGGGTCCTCAACATCTTGATAACTATAGGTGCTACCAAATAAGTCAAAACCTTTGCTATGGACTTCTTCAGAGCGAGTCATTTTAGTATCCAAAATCCCACCTCCTTCTTAATATCCAGCAAGTTTCATTATATAATCATAAGAAATCAAGTTCTCGTCGGTATATGGGATTTCAATTAACTTGAAATCATGTAAAGCACAAAATCTACGCTTTTGATTGTCATTGTATTGCTACTGATAGAAACCACGTTTTCCACCAAACTTTTGGCTTGGCTCATAATGTTGTTTTCCTTGATATTCAATGATAAAATCAATTCTACCATCATCATCAAAAACAACAAAATCAAATCTTAAAGGTCGGCCATTTGGACTTCTTAAATCTGGAAAGATATATTCCATCTTAAAATTCAATTCCGCTTCTTTTAAAATTTCTTCAATTTTAATTTCGCCTCTTGAAGCTCGCATGTCCTAACCTCCTTATCTACCCGCAGAATAGAATGCCCATTCTTTAGCATTAAATTTCTTTTTACGCTTCTTAGACTCTTCTTCTTGTTTTATATAATATAATCCGTATTCAAAAGCAGAAAATTTATCCTTACGAATACCTCTATTAGCTTGCTTCAGAATAATATTTACACCCTCATTTTCTTCACGAAGGTTCATCATTTCCTCTTTTAATATGGAAGTTAAGGTGAATGGTTTTAAATATTCTGCCCTTTCTTCAGGCTTCATATTTTGACCAACTTTAGTATTTAACAATTTTTGTTTAGCAACACGTTCATCAATTAAGAATTTCACTTTTCCAGAAGATAGATTAGAACGAGCAATAGTATGAGCTTCTGTATTAATTGGCGCACTTGCCTTAATTAAATAAAGCGCATCTTGCTCGGTATTATTAGTTCTATACTTCTTATATTCTTGTGCGGCATCTTCTTGAGTGCCGCCATAGACGCCAAAATCGGGCATGATTTCTAAAGTGTCGGGATTAACTTGAGGCTTAACCATAAAGTCAACTAAACCAACACCCAAACCATTTGCGTCAATAACAATGCGCCTAGCCTTATATTCATAATATAAACGCTTTAATTTAATAGCCTAATCCTCAAAGTGTTCATCAGTAAGAGTGTAAATATTAACTAAGCTCTTAATAGCAGAACCTTGTGGCTGAGGAGTAACTTTAAATACACAAACAACAGTATCGCATCCCTTACGTCCAACGTCCGCGGCAAGTATATAATATGCTGCTTTACTTGAACGACCGGAAGCTTCATATTCAGGCTAATTCAAAATACGATTTCTGTTAAAAGTATCAGAATTGAAGAATGCATCTTCAACTGTGCCAGACCAACGAGATTCATATTCTCTTTCAAATGAAGCCTCATTATAAGTGCCTTCATTCTTCTGGTCTGTAATAAATGTTTTCTGTTGTAATCCAACTGCAACTGGAGTTCGCCACGTTCCACCCAACACCATACAGCGGTCAGGCTGAGTAATCATACGAACAAGCAGACCAATTAATCGGTCATACGGATAAGTTCCTTTATATCCTGCGGTTGTAATATAGATTTGACTCTTATTAACAGGCTCATTCTCTCGAGTAGTGCCATCTTTAGCTCTACGAGGAATTGCCATAACAGGAATAATAACTTCACGAAGGATGGCATCATCGATGCCCACACATTCTTCCATTAGACCGCCATGTCTACGCTGACCACGAGTGCTTTCTCTAGCGGCAAGGTTATCTAGCTAAGAGCCATTTTTAAAAACATACTTAACTCGGTCCTTACCCTCCATAGTTTTGCCTCGTCCCCAGTCAATTTCTCTTTTAAAATTAGGGATTAAAGAACAAATTTCCTAAACTTTATCATGTAGAATGCTAGCACCCTGCTCTTTACCGCCAGAAGTAACAAACAGATGTGCTCCTGGATATAAAATACAACGCACCATCAATGCCATAACCGATAAGAAAGATTTTGAATAAGCTCGGGGGAATACTGCGTATACATATTGATAACGCATAACACTTCTTAAAAATACTCTTTGATAGAAGTAGAATTTAAACTCTCCTTCTTTTGGCTCATTGAATCCTCTTACCATAAAGTCAACAAACATATCTGGATATTCACGCCAAAAGGCAGCATACTAACGCACTATTGGCAATGCTGCTTCTACACGTTCTTGTGATAAACCGATTTTCTTTTTAGAGGTGGATAGATTTAATAAATCTTGTAATGCCATTACAAATCTAACCCTTTTATAATTTCTTCTAAATCTTGCTCAGATTCTTCTTCTAAAAAATCATTAAAGTCGTTAAAATCTTCATCCTTTAAAGATTTTTCAATATCCTCTAAATCAATGTTATCATCATCAACAATATCGGTTTCTTGATTATTTTCAGCGTCCTCATCTTCTTTTTGAATTTGCTTCAAAGCTTGCTCAACCATGTTACTCAAGTTAGTTTCCTCTTCAATTAATGTACGAGTATATCTCTACATATCTTGGATGGTTAAATCAACTTTATCATTTGGTTGGTCAATATAAAAACGTTCAATATAACCTTGTCTCTCACATAGTTCAATCAATTCGCCAACTGAATCAACAAACTCGCCAGTTTCAGCTTTATTCTGGGCAGCAGTAAATTTACCAGACTTCATAAGACTGTCGTAAACTTTTGACATCTTCTGGAACCCTTCGACATCACCCATGTCAATTAACTGGTTAGCCTTCAAAGATGTTTTACAAACAAGCTTCAATGTATCAATATGTCCGGCGCCCTGAATATCATAAGAACTCATCATTTCTTCATAGAGCTATTCAAGCTTAACCCACTCTTCTGGCTTATAAGCTTTGCCCCATTTTAATCTTAAATAAGTTCTATCTTCATCAGTTAAATCAATATCCATGTCATCGCCACCGGCCTGCTGAGCAAAATAATCTTCAACAACTGGTTCGGCATACACGGGTTCTTTAAATCCTTCTTCTGGAATGATAATCTTTTTTGCCTCTTGAGCCATAGTGATTTCAGCAGCACTATAACCTTGACGCTTCATAGCTTGCTCTAATTTATTATCGGCAAGCTCTTGTAAAAATTCAGTATCCTTCCATCTATATTCTTTATATTGTTTAAGTTTCATTTTTGACAAATATCTACCTAAGATTGTCATGCCCGTTACCTTGGAAGGGTCGCGCGCGTAAGACTCTAATAATTTGCTCCATTCATCTGGAACATAAGGAACATCACATTCCTGTAAAATCCAAATATAAGTCTCAGGCTTCCAGTTATCAACATGCATTGAAATACATTTTTTACAAGTGTCTAATTTGCCTTCTGGATACTTAGCTAAATTGGTAGACCCATAAAACTAATCAGCACTCATAGTTCTATTACATTTTTTACAATAATATTGCTGTTCAGCCATAAAAATTACCTCCTTAATATTTTAATAAAAAATCCTAACCGGTATTAAACACTTTTGGTTTTACTATTACGGCATTTTTTACAAATGGAATAGAAACCATCTTTACTAGTTTTATTCTTACTAAAATATTTATTATGAGCCAATTTAATCTGACCACAGCGACTACATCTTTTATATTTTCCTTTTTCCTGCTCACGATAATACCAATCAAGATATTCATCTTCGGCAGCCGACGCAATTAATTTAGGAATCTTTTTGCGCCATAAACTTGAAATATATTCAAGACTATGTTTGATTCCAAACTCTTCTTGTAAAATTTCTTGAATTTGAATATTTTGTAATCCATCAACTTTACATTCAACAATCTTTTCATATAAGGGATATTCTTGTAATGCTACATCCGCAATCTTATCAAATGAATCCATTAAATAATACAAGTCATTATCAAACTAGTCGTATGAATCTTGTTTTAATCGGCAGTAATTACATAAGATAGCTGAGCAAACTGCGGGGTCCAGCAAACTAATTCCCTCAGGGATAGGATAACCATCTTCATCAAAACGATGAGTTTTATCTGGCAACATAATCTAATGCTTAGAGCGAGTAAGCTTATTCGGCACAAGAGGACGACGATAAGCGTTCTTAATAATGTACTAGTCTTTGCGCATTTCAATTAGCGCCTTCTTAATAATAAATGCGTCTTTCCCTTCGGTAACTTTTAATTTTGCTTCCCATAAATTAATGGCTTCTCTCAACTATCTTAAAGGTTCAATTTCTTCTAAATCTTTTTTAGTAATTGTAACTTTTGGCTAAAAAATTGTATTCTTATTATTTTCACTAATTAAATTATAAATTCCATCTTCTCCATTTTCAAGCTAGGAAACAAGACCTTCAAAAGACGTTTCGCGTTTATTAACTGTCATCATTCGGTTTTCAGTTAATATTTTGCGCTCCTTTTTCTCTTGTTTCTCCATGCAAAGAACCAAGTAATCTGCTAAAATTTCCAAATACTTTTCGTTGGGAGCAGGGTCCTCAGCTAGAATCTGCTACACCAACTAGACTCTTTCCTCCGGAGATTCTAAAGTGTAATCTAATTTCAAATAGAAATTCACCTCCTAAGTCTAGAACTATTATAACAAAAATTTTGGGCAAAGTCAAATTTTTTGACAAAACTTAAAAAAAATGTTATAATTTTTATATAAGAAAAGTAAAAGGAGTATTAGTATGATTGTCGCTATTTGTATACTAGGAGGCTTGCTATTACTTTCAATATTTGTTATTGGAGTATTATGGTACGCACTCGGCAAATTAATGGATGAATATATAGAAAAAAATCCAAAAGAAATGATGGGATATTATTTTAAACATTACGCAGAAGAATCATATCCTTGTACTCTTTTACTTGCTATTAAAGAAGGAGCAGATTTTGATGGTTCAATATATGATTTCTCAAAATACGAAGAAAGTAATATTATTGGATTAACTGAATATAAAACTACAACTGAGTCAAACGGCAAATATGAAGATTACGATGGAGAACCTATTACTGCTCTGCTACCCAATCAAAAAATTTATAAAATGAAGGATGGTAGTTATACATGGGATTTCCGCAATCTTTTATAACACCAATTTTATGGTGTATTTTATCAATTGTTTCAAGTTTGGATTATATTCCTTACGCGAAACAATTAAAAGGTTTAGACTTATTTGTATTTTTTCTAGTATTTATGATTGGTGGTCCAATTTTCGCAGCGAACACCATTCTTACTACTCTATTGGATTGTATTCTTCCGGAGGGATGGGACGATAATGATTTTAACCAAAAATATTAAAGACTACTGTGCGGAACGCAAAACCGCAATTAAAGATGTAATTAGAAGAGATTTTTCTGATTTCGTAAAAAAGCCTACTTTGGCAGTATTCCAAGTCGGCAATGTAGAAGCTTCGACAAGATATATTCGTAATAAGAAAAAAGATTGCGAAGAAGTTGGAATTAAATTTGAGTGGTATTATTTTCCAGAAGAGATTACCACTGAAGAACTTGTTCAAGAAATTAAAGATTTAAATGATTATGTAGATGGTCTAATTGTTCAGATGCCATTACCTGACCATATTGATGAAACGGCAATTAAATTGGCAATTAATCCTATGAAAGATGTGGACGGCTTCCATCCTGCCAGTCGCTTTAAGCCATGTACTCCTTCTGGAATTGTAGATTATTTAACCAATGGTTGTAATTATGATTTTGAAGGAAAGAACGTTACCATTTTCGGCAGAAGTGAAATTGTTGGCAGACCATTGGCAGATATGCTTCTGAAGCTTGATGCTACAGTTACTTTGTGCCATTCAAAAACAAGAAATATCTGGGACCATATTAGTACAGCAGATTTAATTGTTACAGCAGTCGGCAAAGCAGGATTTTTAAATTGTTATGCAATTCATTGTCCTGTTGTAGATGTTGGTATTAATTTTGACGAAAACGGCAAACTCGTTGGAGATTGTTTTAATACTGAGCATAGAGATGTGACGCCAGTACCTGGCGGTGTTGGACTCCTTACAAGAGTCGCTCTATTGGAGAATACATTGCTTGCCGCTCAGCTAAGGAGAGTTGAAGATGAACAACGCAATAGTTGTAAGTGAAACTGGATGGAAAGCAATGGGCTTTTCATCAGATTTTAAGAAGTATGCTCGTGAGAAGGGTATTAGAGACCCCTTTGAAGTCAGTCAAAGACTTTTTGCTAAAAGAATAAAAAGAAATGAAGACGGCAGCGCAACTGTTAGAATTGAACAAGATGAAAACGGCAAAATTTTGCCGGACCCTGAAGAGCCTACTCGCGCAGAGAAGGACGCTTATATTATGATGCGTGATGAGTATATTGCACGTAGAGTTTTTGCCGAAATTGGCTATGAGGCATTTTTAGATTACACGGTTCCGGGCAGAACTTATGACATTAGTTTTTTGAGAGATGAACTATTTCCTTGTGAATCTCTTGATGAGCAATGCTCTATGTTTTGTCCTAAGTATGCCGAATGTCCCTATAAAGAGGGATGGGGTCTGGAATAAACGAACGGAGGAACGGGAAACGGCATGGATACAATTATTGGTGAAGGTCTGATTGCTATTGGAAAGGCAATTAGTGGAATTGCTTCGGCATGGGCTACTATTTATGTAGTGGGAATCGACACGAAGACATTTTTGATTTACACTGGTCGTGCGACAGCCGACCAGCTGAAAGATTGGTTTGACTTTGGATTTAAAAGAAAGGGCGGACTATAATGAATAAGATTATTGGAGCTACCATTGGTACGGCTTTGATTGCTGGAACACTGATTATTGGCTATTTGGATTATAACACAAGTAAATATGTTTGTAATAAGTGCGGAAAAGAGTATAGACCCACTCCTATGAGATGGGTAGCTGGTGTACATGTTCCTACTCGTAGACACATGAAGTGCCCTCAGTGTGGAGAGTGGGGATGGCATAAAAGAATCTTTGACTGGGATTTGGATGCCTCCGATTACGCAGATTAAGGATGGGACCCATTCTCGTAAAAATCCCGGAAATAGGGGTAGGGGTGGGTCTCTATATTTTCTCCGTCATCTGAAATCTAAAAATGTCTCTGGGATTGTTGTGCCCAGAGCAAAAGAAATTACATTGTTAAATTTTTTGTCGTCCCGAAAACGACCCCCCCTTGCCGAGTTTATTACAAAAAAACATCCCAGCAAAAATAAAAAGTCTGTTGTCCGCTCGCAGGGGGCACCTCCCTCTTCCTGTAATGCTAGCCTTGTACACAATAGCTTAAGGCACGTGCTCGGCTCGGCACCGGGCGTGGCGAGCCGATTTTATCGCAAAGAGGAAGCCCAGCTAATTTCTTTCACGCACTAAAGCGCTAAAGAAAGTTGGTCAATGTCCCGAATCTACTAAACTTTAACACGCTAAAGCACTAGTGTGTTAACACTTTAACCATTTAAAGCGTAGCAGTTTAACGAGTTAAAGTACTATAGTTTAACGAATTAAAGCGTAACAGTTTAACGAGTTAAAGCGGCGAAGTTTGTTAAAAATTTAACACTCTTTCACACAGTAAAGTGATGAAGCGCGATTGTTAAAAATTTAACACTCTTTAGTATACTAAAGTAGTTAATTGTGTGTAATGTACTAACTTACACACTTTAGCACAGTAAAGAGATAAAGAAAAAAGCTTTTGTGCAAAATGACGAAAGTGTAAAAAAGGTGTTGACAAGAGAGCCAAGAGGTGCTATACTGTAAGTACAGTAAAGGAAAGAACAAAGGAGGATAACTCAATGACTACTCTCATCAACATCTTCTGTGCCATCGGTATCGCAGGCATCATCTTCTTCGCTGGTGCTTTCGTCTATGTCATCAAGGAGACCAGACCTCTCAAGTAAGAGGGGTCTGGACAAACAATAAAACAAAGGAGATAGATACTATGAAGAATAAAGAGTTTGTGTGGGACACCTACAATGTGACTTGGCTGGTTGCTACTATCGTTTGCTCCCTGCTGTTTGGCTTCCTTGGCTGGTGCCAGGGCGCTAACACCTACAAGAACGCTGAGCCAGTAGTCAAGTATGTGGAAGTAGTCAAGGAGGATGCCTTTGATACATCTGTCATTGAGCAGGAATGGTGCGGTGGCTTCACTGATGGCACTATCCGCATGGTCGGCGCATGGTGGTACGCTGATAGTGTGGTAGAGGATGAGCAGGGTCAGCTGTGGGGTATTGATGTACCTGTGACCAACGAGGACTTCCTGCTTCTGTGGATTGCCGACAACAACACACCCAACAACACAACCGATGACATCATCATCAAGACATGGAGAGAGGCTTACTAAGCCTCTCTTTTTTGTGTGTCGAGTTAGTCACCGCTAACGGGCGCCAGCGCCCTGACTTCACCAGACTAAAGTGCTAAAGAAAAAAAATTACAAAAACTTTGTAAAAAACTCTTGACAAAAACCTCCCGAAATGGTATACTACAATCACAAGGAAGAGATAACAACATCCAATAGAAAGAGGTAACAACTATGATGACTATGAACAACATCCGTGAGAACTACAAGGGCTACACTCTGATGGCTATTGACAACTGCGACTTCTACTGGGAAGAGTTCATGGGCAGCTGGTCTGCCGTTGGTGAATACGGCTGGAATGCTGATGATGCCGACATTGAGCGCGCAGGTATTGACCGCGTGAGCGTGGATGAGGGCGACAAGATTGTTTACATCTACCTCAATGACCAGCCTTAAAAAATAAAAAATCTTTCACAAAGGGGTTGACAACCCAACCCCTTTGTGGTATACTACAATCAGAAAGAACAAGGGAGGACACCTCAATGAAAGATTACATCATCACCAACACCAACACTCGCAACACTCTGCTCCGCTACTTGCGTGCTTACCGCACCACCATTCTCCGCTACAAAGAGAATTCCCGCACTTGGAAGACCGTAGCTACTTGGGAGCGTTACTGGAAAGAGATGAACGCTTTGGAAGACATGATTGACAGCATCATCGCTCTGCGTGAGGCTTACGGCTTCAAGACTGATGAGCGTACTATCGCAAGCTATGAGAACGCACAGGAAATGCGCTATACTGTCACTGTTAATTACGCACCTTAAAAAAAATAAAAAACTTTTCACAAAGGGCTTGACAAAGCAAGTCCTTTGTGGTATAGTATAATCAGAAAGAGGGAAGAACAATCCCAACAAAGTAAAGGAGAAAAAATTATGAAGTACAGAGTTTACAACGAGCAGAACTACAGCGAGCGCATGGGTGGTTACTTCTACACCTACTTCCGCACCAAGAAAGAGGCTATTGCCCACGCTGAAAAGATTGGTAATGCTACCATCGAGCGCAAGGTCTGCACCACTTGGGTTGTCTGCTAAAGCGGACAACCTTTTCTCTATGTGCCGAGTTAGTCGTGACTAACCGAGCGACCCCTAACTTTCACGCGCTAAAGTGCTAAAGAAAAAAATTTGCGAAAAATGTGAAAAAAACTATTGACAAAAACATCCCGAAATGCTATACTAATAATGTCAAGAGGGAAAGGTTAGTAAACTCCCAAAGTGGCAGGTGCTTCACCTCAAGAAAATTTCTTGGAAAAAGTTTAAAAACCTCTTGACAAATAACACTTCATGTGTTATACTTAATACATAAATTAAATAAAGAATTCACTGCTGAATTGGTTGTGTAAAGCCGGTAAAACTCGCAAGAGTAAGTTCCCCATTAGAGGGTTCTTAAATCCACAAGATGGAGAGCGAAAATAGTTCACACAATCGCAAGGTAATAAAACTCGCAAGAGTATAAATCCCTATGATGGGTTATAAATCCAAAATGTACGCAGGGCAATAAGTCGGTATCTAATGTAAAGCACTACGCAATAAGTCCTCTCGACGCAGCGCACACAGTTCAGCTGATACATACCAGAACCATTAAACAGCAAGAGTTTAATGGTTCTGATTTTTTTTATTTTTTTTAAAAAAACTATTGACAAACGCATCCAGTAGTGCTATACTATAATCAGAAAGAACGAAACAAACCAATCCAAAAGGAGATAATAACTATGAAGACTATCGGCAAGACTATCGTGACTATCATCTGCGCCATCAACATTCTGTTCTGCGCTTGGGCATTCGCTTCTTGGTGTGATGTGGTTGCTGATAACTGCGACCCCAATCCCGTTCACAGCGAGTACAATCTGTTCGTGATGATGACCGAAAATAATTGAAAAAGGGGTTGACAAACTCAACCCCATCTATTATAATAAAGACAACAAAACAAAGAAAGAGGTAATTAAAATGGCAAAGCGTAAGAATCAGAAGAACTCCTACATCGCAGTTGGTACTGATGGCAAGATGTTTTCTATCACCGCTCCCAACGCAAAGACTGCACGAGTGGTCGCACAGAATAGCGCAACTCCTATCGCAAGTTGTCAGCGAGTGTTTAAGCGCGGTGGTGATCTGGGTAAGCAGGTCATGCGCAAGAGTGACATTTTTGCTTGCTGGTAAAAAATCTTCCATAAAGGGGTTGACAACACGACCCCTTTATGATACAATAAGGATAACAAAACAAGGGAGGCAACTCACATGAAAATCAATCTGAATGACTGGACTTACATCGGTAAATACAATCACGCTGCTAAGTGGCTCCGACCCCTCTGCGAATACAAGCTGATAGAAGAGGACAGCGGTAACTTCCGCAGAGAACAGCGAATCGGCTTCATTGCCTACGCTATCATCTGTATTCCTGTTCACATCCTTCAGGCTCTGTATTGTATGTGGGACGGCGGTCTGAAAGAGTTTGAATGGCAGGGTCGCTTCCTTGGCTATGACACTCTGGTGCGTGAAAGCGAATCTTGGAAAAAGGCAAAAGAAATTTACGAAAGGGGTTGACAAAACCCCTTTCTTCTGTTATACTATAATCACAAAGAACAAAGGAGCTGACTTCCATGAGAGAAATGAATTATACCTATCGCATCCTTGACCTGCTGAAAGCTTATCCTAATGGCCTGCGCCTTCGCTCTATCGGCGCAAAGCTGGGTGTGTGGCATCCCTCTCTGGCAAAGGACATTGCCGAACTGGAGCGCAAGGGTCAGGTCATCGGCATTCTCCACCGCGACATGGCAAACATGGAACAGTATTACATCTGGAAAATTTCAAAAAGGGGTTGACAACAACCCCTTCCCATGGTATAATAAATACAACAAAAGAAAAGGAGATGTTCCTATGATTAAGACTCGTAGACTGCCGACCAACATCATCGTTAATGAAATCATGTGGGCACGCCCCACGGTTATTCACCTATTCGGCAAATACTTTTGGGATGGGGATTATAAAAAGCTCCTCATTGGTGACAAGACCCTCAAACAGCACTGGGCTAAATACCACAAATTAATTGATTGAAAGGGGTTGACAAACCCTTTTCTGTCTGGTATAATAAAGGTACAAAAAACAAAGGAGTTGTTACTATGAAGACTTACCTGTGCGACTACAGCGTGGCTACTTTCTCCACCATTGAGGCTATTGTGGAAGGTGCATTCCCCGAGGCGGTGGTCAGATGTGAAGATGTGAACGAGGATTTCTTTGAAGCTCACATCTATTTCGCCGATGACCTAGACATGCTGGATGACATTATGGCGGAATTTGTTTGGGAAGATTAAAAAATCTTCCCAAACCACTTGACAAATCCAGTAGCCTGTGGTATACTTTAGATACAATAAAGGAAAGGAATTGATACTATGATGAAGAAATACAAGGTTTGCGGTTTCTCCGCTCTGATGGATGCCGAGATGAACACCAACGACACCGAACAGGCAAGCGACCTGTTTGAAACCATGATGAACAGCGACTGCTACTATCGTGGTTATGTCATGGACAACAATACCGGCGAGGTCTACTGCCACTTTGATAAAGAGGTGGACGGCAACGGCATAAAGACCACTTATTGGACTGCGTTCGCGTGAGCGCAGTCCTTTTTTGTGCAATTTTACCAATTGACTTTTCGCACGCGCGCCCACGGCCCAGGCGCGCGTTATTTCTATTATAACATACTATACGCAATTTTGTCAAGACTTCTAGCAGAAATTTTTATTTTTTTATTTTTCCCAAAACGCTTGACTTCTACGGACGGCTGTGCTATACTTAACTCAACAAATGAAAGAGAGGTAAGCACCATGAAAATGAACATGACCTATCACGCAAGAGAGGAGCGCATTGACCGTCTAACCGCCATCATTGACTGTCTGGGTGACATTGGAGAAGTTATCCTTGAAACCCCTTCTGCAACTCATGTTGGCTCTATCTGTTGTTTGACCACTCTTGGAGTGATTATCGTAAAGAGCCAGTATAATGGAGTAATTATTACTGGTTACATGGCTTCTATGGACCAAGTTATGGCTATGTTTTATTCCGCAGGTTTTAAGGGCGTCCCCCATCATCTTAAGCGGAGAGTTTCTTATAATAACAGAACTTACGCTTTTTTAAGAGAAATTTAAAAAAAAGTATTGACAAACCACTCAACCTATGGTATCATTAAGATACAAAAAGGAAAGGAAGTAAAGATTATGAAAAAGATGAACATCACCATTAACTTTGACATGGACGGCACGATTGCTGACCTCTACGGCGTTGAGAACTGGCTGGAAATGCTGATTGCTGAAGATACCACCCCTTACGCAGAAGCCATTCCCCTGCTCCGCCTGTCCGCACTTGCCAAGCGTCTGAACAATCTCCAGAAGCAGGGCTACCAGCTTGCGGTTATCTCTTGGCTCTCCAAGAGCGGAAGCGATGCCTACAATGAAGCCGTGACTGCGGTCAAGCTGAACTGGCTGGCTCAGCACCTGCCGAGCGTGAACTGGGACAGAATTACCATCGTCCCTTACGGCACTCCGAAGCAGAACTTCTGCGAAAATCCTCTTGACATTCTGTTTGACGATGAAGCCAAAAACCGCGACAACTGGACAGGCAGAGCCTACGATGTGCAGAACATCATGGAAATCCTCAGAACTTTCTGAGGATTTTCAAAAAAACTTATTGACAAACGCTCTGAAATGTGCTATACTTTAATTACAGTAAAGGAAAGGAATTGATACTATGAAAAACGCTATTGAGATGGGTCAGATTGCCGCTAATGCCAACGAGGTTAAGGCAAACCGCCGCAAGGAAAAAGCTCTGAAAGTCTTGCATGATTCCATCTATCCGGAAATGCTGAAAGCTGCAAATGATGGTGATTATCAGATTAAGTATCAACTGTGCGCTGATACTGACCGCGAGACTGTCATGGCTGAACTGCTTGAGGCCGGCTATGAAGTCAGCAAGTCTGGTTATACTCTGAAAATTAGTTGGTTTCAGCAGATGATTGACGCTTCTCTTGGTAAAAATAAATGAGAAAAATCACCCAATTTTTGGGTGATTTTTTTGTACATTTTGCCTATTGACAAATCCAAAAGTATGTGATAAAATTGGCGGCGCGCTGACGGTCCTGGCGCGCCGAATTTTCCATTATACCACCTCGCCAGCAATTTGTCAATAGGCAAATTGAACAAATTTTGGGTCCCTCTCGTTCCCGAAATTGTGCACATTGCACAATGTCCTCCAGTAGTGGACAGTTTCATACGCTAAAGTGTTAAAGCGAAAATCTTTGTGCAATTTGATGAATAAATTTTGCTTGCAATCTGTCTGCCGATGTGCTATACTATAAGAGAAGTGAGGGGCTGGTAAAGCTCGCAACGAAATCCTGTCGAGTGCGTAAGGAAGTCAAGGTACACAAAAGGTTGAAAAAAGTTTTTCAAAAAGTTTTGAAAAAGGTCTTGACAATCCCCACTTCATCTGCTATAATAGGTAATGTCAGTAGGGGAAACGATGGTAAACCCCACAGACGGAAAGGAATTGATATTATGAATAAGATTGACTATCGTCACCACTTTATTGCTGTGGTTGACACCGAAACCGCCAACACTCTTGTTGACGATAATGGCAAAATGGACATGAGTTCCGTTCTGCCCTACGATGTAGGCTATTGCATCATGGACACCAAAGGTCGAGTAATGGTTGAGCGTTCTTTTGTTAACTCTGACATTTTCAACCATGAAGCCGAGCTGATGCAATCCGCATACTATGCCAAGAAAATTCCCCAGTATCTTGCCGACATTGAAAGCGGAAAGCGTGTGGTTGCTAATACCTACGAAATCCGCAAGGCTCTGCTTGCTGACATGGCTTTGTATCGTGTTCATGAGGTCTGCGCCCACAATGCACGATTTGACTTGACCGCTTTAAATAACATTCAGCGGTGGACTACTAAAAGCAAATACCGCTTCTTCTTCCCCTATGGCACGGAGATTTGGGACACCATGAAGATGGCGCGAGATGTGATACACAAAATGCCCACCTATCGCAAGTTCTGCGAGGAAAACGGCTTTTTGACTAAAAACGGCAGACTTTCCGCAACTGCCGAAAACCTTTACCGCTTCATCATCAAAGACCCCACTTTTGAGGAAAGCCATACTGGTTTGGAAGATGTGCAGATTGAGCGTGAAATCTTCCTTTACTGCATGAAGCAACACAAGAAGATGCGGAAAGGCTTGTGGGAAAAGTAACCCACAAGCCACCGCAAAAAAGTTGAAAAACTTTGAAAAAAACCCTTGACAAATTCGCTTCTATCCCTTATAATAATAAATGTAAAGAGGACAACACCTCTTACAGAATAAATCAAAGACAGGTTCAAGTCTCTAAAACCGAAAGGAATTGATACTATGAAGAAGATGACCAAGCGTGAGAAGTTTGAGATGCTGATGGCTATCTCCGAGGTTAACTCCAACCCCGTTCTGTCCGAGTTCATCACCCACGAGCTGGAGCTGCTGGCGAAGAAGAACACCAGCGAGAAGAAGCCCACCGCAGTCCAGGTGGCAAATGAGGGTCTGAAGCAGACCATCATGGATGTGCTGACCGAGAATGGCGGTCTGATGACCGTGACCGACATTCAGAAGTCCTGTGAGGAGCTGTCCGAGCTGTCCAATCAGAAGGTCACTGCTCTCATCCGTCAGCTCAAGGAAGACGGCAAGGTTGAGAAGGTCGAGGACAAGCGCAAGTCCTATTTCAAGGCGGTTTAACCGCCAAAAGTCAAGGGGGAAGAAATTCCCCCTTGACAAACCCTTTTTAATCTGATAGAATAGTATCAGAAAGGCAAGGTGATACCAATGAGCAAGCAAGTTGAAGCACTCCGCAAGTTAGGCTTAACCGATGCGGAAATCCAGCAGGTGTTGGAAGATGACAAGCGGATTGACAAAGGCGAGAAACTGTTTGAGTTGTCTGCCGAACAGGAAAAGGCAAGCAAGCAGGCAAGACAGGCTGACCGCAAACCTACTGTCTACAAGTTGGACAACACCGCAGGCAAGCGAAGCAAGAAAGAGGATAAAGACAAGGCAGATTTGCTTGGTGCGATGTTCAACGCAATTTTGCCGATGTGCGACACCTACGAAGTCGCAAACAGTGAGCGTGAATTTTCTTTCACCTATCATGGAAGAAAATTCAAGGTTGTGCTATCCGCCCCCCGTAGTTGAGGGGCGGATTTTTTTGTGCATTTTGACGAAAAAGTTTTTCTTGACATTTCCAAAAGAATGTGGTAAAATGGCCGGCCGCCAACGCACGCTGCGGCCGAAATTTCAATTATACCCCAATCCCAGCAATTTGTCAAGAGAAAAATCGAAAATTTTCTAAATAATTATTTTTCCCAAAACGCTTGACAAATTCCAGTAGTGTGGTATAATTTACTCAAGAGGTGAGGATAATGAATAAATACTATACAATTGAATGGTCTGGCGAGAATCCTTGGGGTGGTTACTATTCTGACCGCAGACGCTTTGAAGCTGATGAAAAAGCTAAAATGGACATGTTCATTTTTGACCTTTCTCGCAAGGAAGGCATTACCAAAATTTGGAAAAGCACCATTGAAGAATTTGATTTTGACTATTGACAAATTCCAATAGAAGTGGTATACTTTAGATACAAAGAACAAAGGAGCGTTAAACATGGCAGAGTTTTGGATGTGTTTCGGTGTAATGGGACTGGTTGGAGTTCCTGCCATTTTACTGTTTGCCCTTGGTGGTGCTGATGCGGTTCATAGAATAGGTGGTTCGGCTATGGTGTTAGCCTTTTGGCTGTTGATTTCGGTTGCGATGGTTGCCGAAGCGAAGTGGGATGCTGAAACATGGAACAACGGCATTTGCTCCGTGTGTGAGGGTGAATACAAGTTCAGCGGTGCGACTAAATACCGCACTTCTCATCACTATTATTACACCTGCGACAACTGCGACCATACCATTGAATTAAATTCTTTGATGAAATAATGGAAAAGGGGTTGACAAACCCCTTCTCCTATGGTATACTTTAGATACAACAAAGGAGATGAGTTGAATGAAATTAAAGAAAAATGAACGACTGTTTAACTATGAAGGTCGTAGATTTAAGGTTACTGTAAAGCCCAACGGCATTTCCGGTATGGCTTGCGCTTTCGTAGAAGAGTTCCGCCCCAAGGCAAAAATCTTCAAGTGGAAGTGGCATGATAGCTTCGACTTTTGGATTGATGACTATGAGAGCATTGAGGATGGCGCTCGTACCATGGTGGCTAAAGTCCTGTCCGCTGAAAAGGACGCTTTGGAACTCCGAAAAAAATGGCAAGAGTTTGAAAATTAACTATTGACAAATTTTTAAAAATTTGTTATAATTATTATAGAAAATAAGAAAGGGATTGATACTATGGATTATCAGTTTTTGCTCGTATTCGTTGGCTTGTCCATCGTCAATGTGGTTTTCTCTACCATCCGCTCTATCGTTACTATCAGCGGCAGTAAAGCCGTGGCAAGTTTGATTTCCGGCGGTTACTTCGCATTTTACAATGTAATGATGATTTACACGGTTGCCGATTTCCCCATGTGGCAGAAGTGCGTGATTACTTTTGTGTGTAATGTGGTCGGCGTGTGGTTCGTCAAGTGGGGCGAGGAAAAGGCACGCAAGGACAAGCTATGGAAAGTGGAAGCAACTGTCAAGCCTTGTGAGTTTGAAGCAATCAAGACTTATTGCGAAGTTGCCGACCTACCTTTCTCTTACATTGACATTGACAAATACATGCTGTTTAACTTCTACTGTGCAACACAGAAAGAAAGTGCTATCGTGAAAGACCTTTTGGACAAGCACAACGCAAAGTATTTTGTCACCGAAAGCAAGACCCTGTAAAAAGGGTCTTGACTTTCTCCTCAACCTGTGCTATAATAAAGACAATCCAAGAGAAAGAAAGGTATTGATACTATGAAGAAGATTATCGTCTGCGAGAAGAATCCTACTGCCGCTTGCTACTACAAGATTCTGCGATTCCTGCTTGAGCACGCAACTCGTAAGGAAATCGAAGGGTATCTGGATGAACTGGAAAATGATTTTGAGCAGTGAAAACTGCTCAAAATTTTGTTTATTTTAACTATTGACAAATTGCCGAAAATGTGATACAATTGCGCGGCCCGCGCACGACCAACGCGGGCCGAAATTCCATTATACCACAGGGCCAGCATTTTTGTCAATAGTTTTTTTATACAAATTTACACATTATTTTTTCCCGTATTTTGTACATTCTACCTATTGAAATCCATGCGCCTATCTGCTATACTATAATTGTTCCAAGGGAGGGCGACCTCTCAAGGCTCAAAAAAAACTTTGAAAAAGTTAAAAAAAGGGCTTGACAAACCCAACCTCCCATGGTATAATGAGAATGTACCAAGGGAGAGGAAATGGAAAGGCTCTCAAAAAAAACTTTAAAAAAGTTGAAAAAAAGTCTTGACAAACCGCCAACCCTGTGGTACAATAAAGATACAAAAAGGGTAGCGACCTACCGCCAAAGAAAGGAATTGATACTATGAAGAAGATTACTAAGCGTGAGCGTTTTGAGTCCCTGCTGACCCTGTCCCAGGTTCAGGCTGACCCCGGCATGGTTGAGTTTATCAATCACGAGTTGGAGTTGCTCGCCAAGAAGAACTCTTCCGAGAAGAAGCCTACCGCTCAGCAGGTGGCTAACGAAGCCATCAAGCAGGCTATCGTGGATGGTATGGAGCGTGACCACTTCTACACCATCACCGACATTCAGAAGAATGTCCCCGAGTGTGCCGAACTGTCCAACCAGAAGATTACCGCTCTGGTTCGCCAGCTGAAAGAGGACGGTCTGGTGGTCAAGACCGAGGATAAGCGCAAGTCTTATTTCTCTCTGGCTTGAGCCGTGCCGAGTGGGGGAAGAAATTCCCCCACTCCCCAAAATTGGGGGTTGACAAACTCCCTCCCATGTGATACAATGGTTACAGTAAAGGAAAGGAGTTGACCCCAAATGGCAAAGCCTACAAAGTCCCAGTTGGAAGCCATGCGCAAACTGGGCATGACCGAGGAAGAGATTGCCGATGTTATCAAGAGTGACGAGGCAATCGACAAGGGTGAAAAGCTCTTTGAGCTGACCGCTGAACAGGAGAAAGCCAGTAAACAGGCGCGCAATTCCGGCACACGCAAAGCACCCACGGTCTATAAACTGGACAACGCAGAGGGCAAGCGAAGCCGTAAGGAAAACCCCACAAAAGCGGGAATTATCGCAGAAATCGCCAAGTTTTTGGCAGAAAATAGCGAAAATGCTTGCGAAAATGTGGAAATCACCAACAAAGAGCGACAGATTGCGTTCAAAATTGGTGAAAATGCCTACGAACTGACCCTTGTGCAGAAGCGCAAGCCGAAAAACTGAATAAAACCGCCCTTAATTGGGCGGTTTTCTTAAAAAAATTCAAAAAATCTATTGACAAACCACAAACCTTGTGCTATAATAGCCTTACAGTTAAGGAAGCGATGGCAAGCCTTAATTGAACTTTGAAAGGAATTGATGTTATGAAAATCACTATGTTCGCAACGATGTCCGAGGTTCGAGAGTTCACCAACAGCACCGAGTATTCTTTCCACGATGTAAATCTGGCTCAGATTTACGCTCTGTATGAGATGGCAGGTTGGACACGCTCCATGATTGCCAACCATCTGGGCTATGCGGTCAGTACAGTTTCCACCAAGAGACATTACATGTGGGATTATGCAGAACTGGCCGAGTTCCTGTTCGGCGATGGGGATTCTGTCGAGGTGGTCGAAGTTGAGAAAGTGACCGTTGCGGTTGAACCTGCTACTCTGTACCGCCGTTTTAAGGACGGCAGACCTGCGGTGGCTATGGAGTTCATGCCTGAGTGTGGCGCAAACATCAAGGACGGACAGGCGGTTTATTTCTTCAAGTTCTACAACGAAACCACTTTGGAGTTCAACAAGGTTGGCACTTCTGCCAAGGATGTGGTTACCCGTCTGCGTGATGAAATTGGCGAGTATTCCAAAAAGTTTGACATTCGCCGTGTGGAGATTCACCGCATTTTGAATTGCGGAAACCGCCCTGCTGAGGGAGCAGAAAGCGCCCTGCGTGCCGAACTGATTCGACAGTATCCCAATGCTTTCCGCAAGAATGACCGATTTTTCGATGTGGACATTGACCCCAAGGTTTTCGATGAAATCATGCGAGGGTATTTTGGTTAAAATGCACAAAGTCACTTCCCTTTTGTGGGAAGTGACTTTTTTGTATAAAATTACCTATTGACAAAATTAAAAAACTGTAGTATAATCGGCGGCCCCTTCACGTGCGCGCGGGGCCGAATTTTCAGTATACTACAACCTCTACCAATTTGTCAAGAGAAAAGTTGAAAATATTTTTTTTAATTATTTTTCCCAAAATGCTTGACTTCCTGTGGGATGTGTGGTATATTAGTATTACAAAAGGCGAGGGAACGGCAAAGCCGAAGTGGTGTGACCCACGAGAGTCAGTAAGACCGATTCCCCATGACCCGACCGCACGGTCGCTCCGTTGTGCGGTATACAAATGTGAACCAATCCCGAGGGTGTATTAGGGACTAGGCGGAGTGAAACCCAGCTAATTTTTAAAAGGAAGTGTATACTATGAAAGAAAAACTGATTAAACTGTGGGAGCGCAAAGAGCGTTACATCGAGGATGCTACCGAACTGAAGAGCCGTGAAACCTTCTTCTCTCAGGCTTTCGGTGCATTAGAAATGGCGCTTGCCATGATTGACAACTGGGAGCAGGAAGATGAACTGATTGCCCTGTGGAATGACGAATGGAAAGCAAGATTGGAGGAGAAAGTTTATGGGAACCTGTGAGCGTATTAACTGTGGTTACTACTGGAAAGAGGAGTGGGAGGACTTCCCCTCCTGTAAGTTCCACGGCTTCGGCCCTGCGCCCTGTGAGGTTGACGATGAATACGGCGAGGATGAGGAGGATGAAAACCCCAGTTGCGCCACCTGCGGAAATGCCGACCAGGATACCACCGACAAGGTGGCCTGCTGTAACTGTTGCGAGGATTACAGCTTCTATACGAGAGCCTTTTGAGGCTCTCGTTTTTTTTGTGCGGTTTTACCTATTGACAAGCCAGCCTCAATGTGGTATAATAGTAGTGGGTCAACGGGCCCTCGACGGCAGGCAGGGCCCGATTTCCCGACCGGACACCCCATATGCAATTTTTCAAATACTTCTAGCGACTTTTCATATACGCCCGGTTTTCCCGTAAAGTACCTGGCCCCGCCGGACCGACCGGTTCGCCATATGCGCTCTTAATTTGACATATGTTAAAAAATATGTTATTATATTAAAAAAAGACTTTTTTAAACGGCTTGACTTTTATAAAAAAATATGTTATAATGAGATAGAGAAGTGAGGGGCCGACCGGTTCGCCAATAAATCTCAGAAAAACGAAACTCTCCCTTGCTCTTTGATATGAGCTAGGGTATTCCAGAAGCCAAAATTTCGGGCTTTTATTGCCTCACCTTACTCTATATTCAGGCGAAGAAATTTGCTTGACATTTTCAAAAAAATATGTTATAATTATTATAGAAAATCAAAGGAGGACATATATATGTTTGATGAAAAGACTATTCTCGCTAGACTGCAGAACGGCGAGGATGCTCAGTCTATCGCTAATGAGATGGCTGACATGATTAATAAGGCTAATAAGATGTATGCTGACGAGCTGGCCAAGGCCGAAGAGGCTAAGCGTGCTGAGGAGCGTAAGAAGGCTCTGGAGCTCCAGAAGACAGCAGACCTACAGGATATTCTGGACCAGTTCGCTGCTTGGTTCCAGGAGTACTACAACATTGATGCCGGCGACGAGTTGAAGGCTGAGTCTGTCTTGGAGGTTATTGATGGTCTCCAGGAGTATATGGATGCTCTTAAGGGTCTTGAGATGGCATTCGGCAAGAAGCCTGCCGTTAAGGTAGTCAAGAAGGCTAGCGCAGACGATACAATTAACCAGTTCTTAAAGCAGATGGGCTGGTAAATAAGAAAAAACCCTAGGATGAAAATCCTAGGGTTTTCTTTTTAGCGATGACGGTGACGGGAAAATGGTTCTGGGTGTCTGGGACCGGTCGGGCCACCACTCACTCCTCATTTATCACATTTTTCTCAACCTCTTATATTTTATGCTTCCAGTAGAGCAAAAAACTGGTCAACTACAGTAGAATATTTGCCGAAATCGATATCCTGCTTCACAAGCTCTTCATACGAAGCAACGGTCATTTGACCCTCTTGAGTCGCTTTAACCTCTTCAACAAACTTCTTATCCCACATACTATTCCCTGCCGTAAAAGTTAACTTCTTCTCATCACTAGTATTAATCTTTACTTCAACATAATAAGGCTGCTCATCATATCTATCTTTAACATGAGTGCCATCATAAGTGCCAATAATCTTATTCTTCTACACCATTATTCCATCAATAATGAAAATCTGCTTACCATTATCATTACCTCTATCATAACAGTCCTTCCACTCTACATTAGTACAAGTATAGCAAGGAACACCATTATATTTACCAATGTTTTTCATTTCATTTTTCCTTTCCGATTTTCATTTCATTTTTTGAAATCGAATTTTCATTTCATTTTTCATAATTAAATTATAACATATTTAATTTGAATTTTCAAATGAATATTACAAAAGGTTCCCTCGCTTTATCTCCCAAGGCGCGGAGCGCCCAATTAAATTTTCGTACGGGCGAAGCACGTACAAAATTTACCCATTTTACATTAACATTATCATTTACATTAACATTTACATTGTTTTTGTTTTTTTTGTTTTTTTGGTATTTTGGTAAACATTTACTTTTGTTTGTAAAATCTTTGGTAAAAATGTTTGTACGGTAAATGTTTACCAAAAACCTTATGAAAATGTTTGTAAAAATGTTTGTACGATTTTCAAATGAAAATTAGAATTTGCTCCATAGATCGTCCTTATCGGCTTCAGTTTTTACAAACGAATCGGCTTCCTACAAAATTACCAAATTTTCGTTTTTTGTACTTTTTGTTTTTTGGTAAACATCTATTTTTGTTTGTACACTTTTTGGTAAACATTCAGAATTTTGGTAAAATGTTTGTACGGGCGACTCATCGGGAATTCTTGGTGTTCCGTTCTACAAAGAATTTGTTTGTACGTTGGTAAAACTGTTTGTATTTTGGTAAACATCTAAATTTTTTGGTAAAATTGCCGTTTCGGTGCCTCTCTACTGCATCAACTCTGGATATTGCGTACGGATTAGTCCCATACGGTAGCTGACAGTTTGCTGGGAAATGTGTAGTCTTTCGGCAATCTCTTTCTGTTTCATACCCTTTTGAAGCATTTCGGCAATCTCATCGAGCTTCATATCTTTTATCTTCTTGTTCTTTGAACCTTCTTTTCTATTCTCATATCTCTGAACATTATGGTCATTAATAACTTTTGCCGGGGCCAGTAGCATATCAATCATCGCATCATCAGAGCTAATCTAACCAGTTAATACCAGTTCAATTGCCGAAATCGCTAATTCGCCCGCCATATCGGGGTCAACAGCATACATTTTCTTGACTTGTTCAAATACACTACTCATAATTACGCCGCTACTTCTAACTTCCACATCATTGAAACATTCAATCATTGTAGCGACCTCCTCCCAATAAAGCATCAAATGCTTTTAAGAAGTCAGGAGTTTCTTCATATACCCAGCAATTAAAGCGTGGATTATTTGGATTCTTCATTTCCACTAATGGAACGAATCCTTGTGTTTGAAGTGCGATATGCATCTTCAATGAATAAATAATTTTTACATTTTGATTTGACATTTTGGTAAGCTCCTTTTAATTATTTTCAGTTTGATTTGCGATGAACTCTTTTATCGCACGACGAACAACTTGAGATACACTCAAATCATTCTCCTTCGCAAACTCTTGTAGAGCTTCCTTCTCTGTCTCTTCAATTCTAATTGAAATAGTTGCCAAGATAATTCACCTCTTTCAATATTACTTGAAAATACAGACAAATACATTTACTTACTTTGTCCTACACAGTCTAAATAAAAAATATTAAAAATCCAATTAAATACAACTCAATTGATTTTTAATAAAAAATATGTTATTATATATATGTAAAGTAAAGAAGGAAAGGTGATAAATATGGGACGAATTCTCTCCGCTAAAGATAAAGCATTCCAGCAGGAAAGACAGCGTCTGATGAAACAGGCTGAGTCTTATCGCCAACTCGTTATTACACGAGACGGTCAGCTCTATGAGAAAGATAAGAAAATTGCCGAATTGGAGAAAAAGGTTGCCGATTTACATAAACAGATTGAAGACCATTTTCATATGACACCCGAGCAGTTTGATGAGCATATTCATAGAGATATGCGAGGCATCGAAGCTATTGAATATTTACGCGCCATGACTGGCAGATTTGGAGGTATGTACTAATGTCTAGTTATCCGTTTGCTTTTTCCGTTGTTGTCTATCACGGCTACAATAAAGATACTGGCGAATCCAGTTATCATCGTCAGCAGGGCATGGGATTTGCCGATTCCTTCGCTCATGCAGCCGGAATTCTTGAAAATTATTATGGCTCTGAACTGATTAATATTCAGAGACTGGAGCTGTTTGAAGAATCTAACCTGATTCTGATGCCTCAGGCCTGTATCAATGAGTACAAGCGTCGTGAAGATAGCGCGAATTATGAGGATGTATCCAAGCCTTGTAATGTAGAAGGACATCTTTTCTGTGAGATGAACCAGGAGGCAAATGTAAGTGAGTGTTGATTATACCGCAGTAATTGCCCGAGGCTTTCTCATTGACGAATGTCCTTACGGTAAGCTTCCCGACGAGTTCATTGACGAATGGGTCATTGATTTTGATTGCTATAATGAGCATCCTGGTTACCTTGTCGGTTATTATATCAAACAGGTTTGCCCTCTAGGCGTTCCTTATGAAGTTGGACATACTCAAGGCGACCCTCTGTGGGATATGCTTCTGACAGAAGCTTGTAATAATATCAATTTTCCGGTCGGAGAGATTAAAACCTATTTTGGAGTGAGAGTATCATGACAATGCAATGCGAAACCTGTTCTCGACAGACTCAACAGCAAGTTCTTGCTCCAGACGGAGATTTATGGCATATTCTTTGCCCCAATTGTGCCGATCAGCTTAACTCTTGCGGTTTTTGTAAGAATGCTGGTAAATGTGATTTCGAGACGAATCCCTCGTCATTGCCAAAATTCGTTCAAAAACAAATCCGTCAGGGAAATATGATTTCCGTCATGACAGTTAAGAACCCCGAAAGAATTCGCCAAACTTGCCAAAATGGCTGCCCTTGTTATGACAGCGAATTTGAATGTATGAGGGAATTTTATTACTGTGAAAGGATTGATCACATCTATGATGGAAGCAAAGCCTTCACTTCACGAGACAGTGATGAAGTTCATAGCGAGATTCACGAATAACGGCAAACGACAAGAAGTGATTGACACTTTCAGTTGCGGATGTTGCTACTGGTTTGCCGATATACTGTGGAATCGCTTTACTTTAGATACAGAAGAATGCACTGTGTTATATGACCCCATCATCAATCATTGGGCTTGCCAGATTGATGGCATTGTCTATGACATTACTGGCGTCATCACGAGTGATGAATATCGGTGGGAGCCTTGGTTTGAATTCCAATACAAAGACGAGCTTCTGACGAAACGCCTTTATCGAGATTGTATTAACTTTGGAGGAGAAGAAAATGGCATGGTTTAAGATTTTTGCCGGAATGAGCGGTTCGTTCGGTGGAGCCCAGTATCATGGCACTTATGAATACATTGACGAGGATGAAGCCATGGCTGATGCTTACCTCAAGGCAGAGGAAGAGTATCAGTCTTATGAAGGCTGTCACGGCATTATGTCTCCCTCTGATGTTGAGGAAGACCTGCGAGATTCCGGCTTCATTGACGACGATATGACCGATGATGAAGTCGCCGATATGGTTGATTGTTATTATCGGGAGGAGATTGAGAGCTGGATTAGTTATTACGTCCAGCCCGCAACCGGTCCCAATGATACCAGTCATGACGACTGATTAATCGCCCAAGGAATAATATTACAGCCAATTAGATTTCCAATAGTAGTTGGAATTAAGACCCAATAATCGCTAAAGTGTAAGCATCCCATGTGTAGATAGAACATATCTGCTACACAATGATTGAAGCCACACACAATAAAGATTCCAACAGGCATCATAGCATAAAATGGATTGCCGTTCGTGAATTGCCAGGTTTTTACCGCCATGAACATCAGCATTCCGCAGAAGATGCCGTAAATGAGATTGACGAAAAAGCCGTTAGCAAGCCTAACTGCTACAATTTCCATGGCTTTATTGGATAGTTCTATACCTCTTGGTGTAAGTAATAACATAAGCGCCATTCCAAGAGTACCGATAAAGTTTCCAATCCAAATTTCTAAAAGTTTGCCGGGTGTGATTTCCTTGGTGGCTAGCAGTCCAGCTTTTCCGGTGAATAACTCTAACTTCAAACATAAGATAGTTAGAAGACCCATTGAAAAGAGAAGTGCTCCCTCTAATCCACTGAGAGTGAGATAGATGATGCCTCCAATGGCAATCATCATGCCCGCTACAATAGATAGCATACGTTTCACTCCTTTCGTATATATAAATATTGTAACATAAATAATCTGTAAAATCAAATGGAGGATTTTTAATATGAAGAAGATGTTCGCCGTTTTGCTGACCCTATGCGTTATGTGTGCCAGCCTCGCCGGCTGTGGTAATATGGCTCTGCTTGACCCTGGTAACTTTACTTTCCGTCATATCCACACCGACACCTATCACGACCCTATGTGTTTTACCATTGAGAAGTGGTGGGATAATTCTACGGGTGTTGAAGTAAAGACTAAGGAATGCGGCACTCTCTATTTTAGCGAGGGTGATTATGTGATGGTTGAGAACGCAAAGGATTGTCCCTACTGCGATGGAGGTGCCATTGACCCCGCAACTCCTCTGAAGTAAGGAGGAAATAGCATGATTGGCTTAATCCTTTTATATACGGGAATTGGCCTTATTGCGTATCTCTTTATTGTAGCTATAGTAGCTTTTATTGCTTGGCTTATTAATAAATTATTTTAAGGAGATTTTATGGACTTTCAAGCTCTTTCTCCTCATATGTGCGGACATACTAATCACACCCCTCTAATTTATTATTATGATGATGACTGGGGAGTTACTGGTTCAAAAGTCTGGTATAAAGGTAGTGATGGAAAATCTCACGAGGGAGAATTAACTGTTTGCCTTGATTGTGGTTTTGTTTTTGTAAGACAGAATGACAATGATATAAAGTGAGTTTAAAGAGACCTTATGGAGAACATAAGGTCTCTTTTGATTTTTTATAAAAATTATGTTATAATATATATGTAAGTTAAAGGAAGAAGAAAAAAGGAGTTGTTACTATGGAACGAGATATGAAGTGGCATATCTACAATATGGAACATGAGCCTCTGTGTTGGGATGACAAGGCTCTAGAGTTTGATTTCGCAGAAGATGCTCACGATTTCCTGCGCGATGTGGATGAACTCATGATTCTTGAGAGCGCTATCGTCGTTCAGGATATTCTCTTTTATGATGGTGGTTATATCAATGCCACTGACCTGCGCATTCAGTTTGATGATGAAACTGGAGAAGAAATTCTCATGAAGATGGAGGAGAGATAATATGGCTAAGGTTATGAATTGGGAGAAGGCAGCAAAGTTCTGCGAGGAGACTTTCGGCACTTTCGTTGATTGGGAAGAGCGATTCTTTATCTGCCCCGAGTGTGATGACCCTGTTTATGAGTGTGATTTCCCTGACCATGGCTGGTACTCCTGCCCTGTGTGTGAGACTTATTGGGAGGATATCGAATGAGAGAAATTGTTATTTCTGAAGATGTCATTCGAGGCTATAACTGGTTTGTTTATGCCAAAGAAGTGCTTCTTGATTGCGGACATAGTTCTGATAGATTTCAAGCGTTTAAAGAGGCTTGCGCCGCATATGATAAAAATTCTACCCCAAGCTGGAGTGAAAGTGAGTGGTAAAAATTGGAAAAATTTAAGAAGTTCTTTATGAGTTATTTAGAGATAAGCTTTGTTTTATTTCTGCTTGCTTCTTATGCAATTCCTTTTGCTTATTTCTGTGAAACTTGTATTTGGGAGCCTATGTTAATTTATTTTATCACCGTCCCTATGGGCTTTGCCTATTTAGAAACTTACTATTTGTAAGGAGGTAATATATGACATACCAGGAGGTTGCACAGAATCTTATTAACCTTTATGCTCATTATGTAGAGGTTTGCACTGCCAATGAAGAGAATTATGATGATTTCTCTGAAGAAATCACTATTGCCGTTGAGGCTCTTCTCATTCGTGCTGACCAGGAGCGGATAAAGGAAATGGAAAGAGCTACTATTTCTCATTTATCTGCCGTAGCTCCAGCTCCCAATCCTTATGTTCAGGGTATTTTGGACCAGGAAATGGCTTTTGATAATCATTTTAGAATAGGAGATATTTAATGGCTATTCAGGGCTTGTATAAAATTTTTGACCACTGGCATCAGGAAGGTACCCTGTGGATTTTTTCTGATCCTCATTTCGGGGATGATGATTTAACTACAGGTATTCACAATCGTCCTTCTGCCGCTGATATTGCTCAGCGTATCAATGCCAAGTGTGGTCGTAAGGATACTCTGATCTGTCTTGGAGACGTTGGCGACGTAGAGTATGTTAAACTGCTTCGTGCGAAGCGAAAGATTCTCATTTGCGGCAACCACGACGACGGCCGCACCAATTATGAACGTCAGACTTGGACTGAAATCTTTGACCAGACTTATTATCAGCGAGAGGATGCTCTGCTTGAAATGAAGCGTAAGTATCCCAATTGCCGTTACACTATTTCTGAGGGTTACCAGCTCCATTCTCCTTTTGAGTATTGGCAGGTAACTGCTGATAATATGCTCTTTGATGAGGTCTATGAGGGGCCTTTGATGATTGCCGAGAAGCTTATTCTTTCCCACGAGCCTGTTGATGTACCCTGGGCATATAATATTCACGGACATGACCATCAGGGTCATAAGCGCAAGAATCATACCAATGTTTGTGTTGATGTAACCGGTTACCAGCCTATCAACATGAATCAGTGGATGAAGTCCGGAGCAATGGCTCATGTTGAAACTATTCATCGTGATACTATTGATAAGGCAACTGTGCGCAAAAAGAAGCGTGGAGGTAAAAAGATTGGTGAACGATAAGACTGGAGAAATCATTGAAACCATTAAAGATGGTAAAATGAACCGAGTGTTTTCTTGTTGTGGAACAGATTTTACTCAGCTAACAATGTGGATGACTCCGAAGTATTGTCCTGAGTGTGGAGCAAAGATTCTAAAAATGAATAAAGCATGGAAAACCAAATAAATAAACAAGCCTCCTAGTTTCTAGGAGGCTTTTTGATTTTTTATAAAAAATATGTTATAATATATATATAAGGTAAAGAAAGGAATTGATACAGATGTTGTTTTGGGAAGTGCGGTTTAAGCATACTATTGAAGATGATGAGGGTTATCCGTTCCAAAAGAATGAAGAGCCTAATTTCTTTGGAACCATGGAAGAGTGTATGGCGTATGCGCTCGCTCAGTCTCATTTGAATATTTCTAATGTGGAATTCACCAGACGCTCTCTGGGGACGTGGAAGGAAAAAATTACTCTGAATGAATCCTGATAAGGAGGCTATAATTATGGAGAACTTCTATAAGATTAACACCGCCGGTCGGTATTTTGTTCCTCTTCACCCTCGTCATAACTATGGTTTTATTTCTTTTGTTTGTAGTTCCGATACACCTCATATGGTTGAATGCGTTTTGGAGCCTTATGAGTTCTCCGAATTTAATTATAAGCTATATGCCGTTCCTGCCGACCCCGAGCTGCGCGAGGTCTTCGGTCGTGAGTGTTATTATACTTCTGACTTCTCTGGTTCTGTGAAATCTGGTCATATCATTGAAAAGACTTCTGATGATATGCGGGTTGTGCCTATGCGCGGTGCCGAGCACCTGTGCGGTAACGCATATCTGATTCATGATTTTGAAACTATTATTGGAGGTTGATACTATGTTTAGCATCCAGGATATTGAGCGTATGAGCACCAATGAAATTAACGCTCTGGTTAGTGAGTGTAAAACTGAGCTGGAAAAGCGTTCTAACGCTCGTCGTAACGAACTAATTCAGGCCGTTTGTGATACTATGAACCTGCTTCATAAAGAATTTCCCATGGTTGAACTTCGTATTGGGCATCAGTGCCCTGAGTGTGCTCTAGATGACGACTTTGATGCCATGGAATATTTCTGTGGCGGCAAGTCTATGGGTATTGAAGATTTCTATGTTTGGTGAGGAGGTTCCAAATGAAGAAGACTCTGATTTCTTATGCCGATTGGCAAAAATTGGAAAAAGCCTTAATGGATGCCCGAGTCGGCTATGAGGTTATCTTTGATGACCACAATGGCACTGCTGAAATGATTATTGACGTTCAGCAGATTGGTGTATATCGTTATGAAACCCCTATGATGAATGAGGAGGTAACTATTTAATGGCAATTCGTAAGAGTGCTAAGATTATTGTAGAGCTGGACCGACTCGGCTATGAACAGTCTAAATATTTCATTGGCACTGAAGACGAAGTGCTTGCCGAAGCTCATGACTGGATGCATAGCATCGCTCTTCAGTTCATTGACGAGAATGACATTGAAGACCCTTTTGAGCAGGACTTGATTATTGATTGTGCTTCTCATACTATTGTGTGGGATGAATGGGATATTACTCCTATTATCATGTTTGCTGTTTATGAAAATGATACCCAAGATCCCGTATTTGGCATTTATACCACTCGTGCCGACGCAGAAGAAGCTATTTTAACTGAATGTGAGACATTCGCATATGAAGTCATGATGACTGATGACCCCGAAGATGTTATTGGCTGTGATGAATGGGATTGGCATTATGATTATAAATGGCTTATGCGGGATGCTGGCAGAACTTTTAGCATCCAGGAAGTTCCTGTGTATATCTAAGGAGGAATCTAATGATTATTCCTATTTTTATGATTGGTGCTATTCCCGTTCTTTTATACTGGAATCATAAGGAATGGGGGCTAGACTTCGGCAGTGTCGCCTTCTCTATCTTTGTTGGACCTATCATTGGTTTTTTCCTCGGCGCCATGGTAATGGCAACAGGTAATTTTATTCTGTCCACTCTGCCAGAAGACACAAGAGTTATTGAGATTTGTGGGGATGAAAATATTATCGCATTGAGAGATAATTTTCAGGTTAATGGAACTGCTTTTGTTTTCACCTCTGTCGTAGATGAAAATTTGAAATATTCTTTCCTTTATGAAACCGATATGGGAATTAAATCTCATAGCGTAAATGCTGACCATTCTTATATTAAATATATTAATGCCGGTGAAACTCCTCACGTTCAGCGTTGGAAAGAAGTATCTACTAATAAGTTTTTTAACTGGTTTTTTATGCCCGGGGCTTCTCATTGGACTTTCTATCTACCTGAGGGGTCTGTCATTGAAAATACTTACGAAGTAGATTTAGAGTAACCAAAAAGCCCTTGTGCGTAAAGCATAAGGGCTTCTTTGATTTTTTATAAAAAATATGTTATAATAAATTATAAGGTTAAGAAAGAGATAAAAACAAAGGAGTTGTTACTATGCTTGGTAATACGAAGTTTCACCCCTCCTTCATTGAAGACGAAATCTACGAGATGATGGATGATTACATTGTGGGTTCTGACACCTACGAAGAGGGTTTAGTCAGCGCTGTGACTGACTTCCTCACCAACTACGCTCCTGTTGTTGAGTGGAATCTGGCTTGTTCCGAGTGGCCTAATTGTTCCGGCGGAGTTTGCTATGTCTCTTGGATTGAGAATGGTCATCTCCATATGATTGGCTTTGATTATAAGAAGGAGGGTGAGTGGCTGTGAAGTATTACCTGGTTACTACTTACACCTGCTATTGTGGTGAACATTTTTATCACTATGTAGCAATTCCAGAAGATGAATCTCCCTGTGATGAAAAGTGGGCTGACCTGTTCTATGGCTGGGTCGCCGATGACGCTGCCGAATGGTGGGATGAGCAGTCCGAGGAAGAGTATGATAACTACGATGACTACATTTCCGAATGTGGTTATGATATTGAGGAAATTTCCGAAGAAGAGTATCGGAGAGACTGCGGAAAGGAGTAAAATATGCCTGTTGCAAAGTCTTATGCTGAACTGGAAATCGTTGGCGATGTGTTCGTTTCTTCCGGTCGTCAGTATGTGAATGTTAAGATGAAGTCTGGCAAGCTGAAGACTGTTCGTTGGTATTCTGACGCAGAGTATCGGAAGATGTATCCTGAAGTGGTTGCCGTTGCTCGCTCTGCCGACCCTTTCTCCAAGAGTCAGAAGGAAGTCCTTGGTTTTACCAAGGGTTATATCACTATCTTTAAGGGCGATACCTATGCGGAAGTTGATTGGTTCCGAGCTTCCATCGCTCGCTATACTCGTTGGTGGGGTTGGTATATCATCTCTACTGAGGAAGTACCTACCGATTTGCCAGAGGGCATCACTCCCATTCAGCTTCCTTGGGAAGTGGTTGGCCAGGAGGATGGTAATCTGAGGCCTGAGCATCTGGTTAAGGAAGCTGTTGAGTCCATCATTTATGATGAGTCTGAGTCTGAATTCCAGGGTGCTATTGGTGAGCGTCTAGATCTATATCTGACTGTTGAGCGAACCATTGAGCTGGATGGTTCTTATGGTCGTTCTACTATGCACATCATGCGTGATGATTGCGGTAATCTGTTTGTTTGGACTACCGCTTCCAAAAGCTGGTCCGCAGGCACTGAGCATCATATCAAGGGTACTGTGAAAGACCATCGCAAGTATAGAAACGAGTGCCAGACTGTGCTTACTCGCTGTCTGGAAGTTAAGTAACTTCTTTGATTTTTCATAAAAAATATGTTATAATATTTATATAAGATAAAGGAGAAGTGATAATATGTTTGATGATTTGTTTCTCGCTTATGCGAAACATGAGCAGGAGAAGGAAGATGTCATTCAGATGATTCTTGCTGGAGCAAGAAATGGAGATAATCATTTGTCGTTCCAACTTGATGACGACTTCTCTGATGAAGATATTGAATATATCAAGGAAGAAGTCTGCCGAAGACTTATGAGGTGAATATGATAGATTATCGTTATTCCCAGTCTGAGTTTGATACATTGCTTTTCCAGTTTCGGAGTGCAATTGAATGCGGTGAATATACCGAAAAAATTCCATATGAAACTTGGAGAAAGCTGAAAAAGCTCGCTGGACCTTTTGTAATTGAATATGAATCTCCGTTTGTGCGGATTAAGAGTTGTTTTATCTGTATAGATGGAACTGAAACTTGGGATACTGTTTATTCCGCAAAGACTTATGATTGGGGTTTTGGTCGCTTCTTCTATGATGAAGTTATTAAGAAGGAGCGGAACAAAGATATGACACTTAATTCTGCAAATAGCGCAACTTTTACTTGTAATACCGCAGATATTAATCGTAATGTATGGGATCAGTTGACTGGCACTTCTATTGATACCGCCACACTTGAGACTAAGGCGGATTATATGAGCTATTATGATTATGATAGTGATAGTACCACTGGCTGTCCTAATTATGGCACTACTACCAATCATACCATTAAGATTAATGGTGACTCTCTATCCAGTAATTCTCTTTATATAACTAAAGATGACTACAATGGCATCTGGGGAGGCGCTGGAACCGCAGTAACAAATATTTCTACCATTGGTGACCGAGTTAATGTGCTTGAAAGCCAGATGGAACAGCTGATGAATGAAAATAAAAAGGAGAATGACACTATGATGAAGGGTATCAATTTTGATTTCGGTCCTTGCGGCAATACTGTCCGTCTGTCTATGTATGGCATGGCTATCCAGAATATCTCCGGTGAGTGGGTGAGCTATAACCCTGATTCTCGTGAGATTATCAATGTTGATGTATTCAACATGGCTGATGGCGGCAAGTATATGTACAAGATGCCTGTGGCAATTGCCGACGTCAAGGAGGGCGACATTGTCATCCACAACCGCGTTCCCATGTTCGTGACTGCCATTAACGAGAATGGCACTTTTGAGGTGACTGATGTTCGTGCTGGCGAGACCAAGAACATCATTCCTACTCGCAATATGTTTGGCTTTAACTTTATGACCAAGGTTGTGAGCCTGTTCGGCGCATTTACTGACGCGCCCACTGCCGATCAGCCTTTCGGTAATATGCTGCCTTTCCTGATGATGGGTGACAATAAGGATATTGACCCTATGATGATGTTCTTCATGATGGGTCAGGGCGGCACTAATGTCATGGCTAACCCTATGATGATGTATTTCATGATGAAGGATAATAAGGATTTTGACCCCATGCTGATGTTCATGATGATGAACCAGAATCACACCTGCAACTGCGGCAAGCATGTTGAGAAGCCTGACGTTCAGAAGTAACCTTTCTCCCTCTATAAAGCTCTCTGTTTAGCAGCAGAGAGCTTTTTTGATTTTTTATAAAAAATATGTTATAATATATATGTAAGGTAAAGAAAGAGGGAAAAGGAGTTGTTGCCAAATGCTTATTGAGAGAATTAGTTCTGAAGAGCTGGGCATGATGGATACTTGGCGCAGATGGAATGCGTGGAATGAAGAGTCCACCAATCGTAAAGGTCATTATGCCCCGATGGCCAGTATTCTTCATGAATGGGACCTTCGTAAAAGTGAATACCTTGCTAAGATGTTTGGTGACGCTCTGATGATGACCAAGCATATTGATTATCAGAAGTCCTATGAAGAGCTTCAGAATGAACTGAGCGACATGATGCGACCTGGGGCTTGTTGCGGTCGCGCCGGTCGTAATGGTTATGAATTTTTCCGGAATTGGAATAAGTTTATTTATGACAGTTATAATCATTTTAATGATAACCAGCTTGATGGTTTAAATCGTTTAATGAGCGATGATTGTCTTATCAATAACACTTATGATGGCTATTCTTTTGAGGTTACCCGGCGAGATGGAAAGCCTTTCCGAGTAAATCGTGGCTGTAAAACTTCTAAGACTCTCGGTAAGTTAGCAGATATTTTTGACATTCCTGGTTGGGAAGATTTCCGAATCTGCCATTCTCAGATTCTGAATCAAAAAGCTTTGGGTGGCAATCTGACGATTTCCATTCATCCTCTTGACTATATGACTATGAGCGATAACTCCTATGGTTGGGAGAGTTGTATGTCTTGGGAGAAAGAGGGTGGCTATCGACAGGGTACTGTTGAGATGATGAATTCCAGAAGTGTAGTTATCGCCTATCTGGCTGGAGATGACCAGATGCGTATTGATGATGACTATTGGAATAGCAAGAAATGGCGTCAGCTGTTTATTGTTGACCATAATCTTATTGCCGGTGTTAAGGACTACCCTTATCATAATGAAACCCTCGGTCTGGAAGTTGTTAAATGGCTTAAAGAGTTGGCCGGCGAAAAGCTTGGTTGGCACTATGAAGATATTATTCCTTATGAGTTTGATGGGAAGAAAATTCATCTGGATTATTTACCAGAAGAGAAGAATGATTTTTCTTTGGACATTGCCACTGGTGCCATGTATAATGACTTCGGCTGTCTGGATTATCACTGGATGTGTTTTTCAATTGATATTGACCCCGATGAAATTCGTGGTTCTAATAACTCTGGCTGGTGTAATACCTATTTGCTGGTTCATTATAGTGGAACTTCTCAATGTATGATTTGCGGTGAGCTTGACCCTGACTTTGAGGATGAATCTTGTCTGGCTTGCCAGGATTGTCAGGAGCGACGTCGCTGTGATTGTTGTGGAGAAGTTGTATCTGAGACTTGGTGTGTTGATGGCGTAGACCTTTGTGAGTATTGTTGGGACAACCGTGTGTATGAATGCGCTGCGTGCGGAGAAAATCATTATGATGAGAATATGACCCCCATCCATATTATTCCTCGCTTGACCATTAGAGAGCAGAATGAATTGAGAAAGACTTGGTTTGATCATAATGGTTATTGGTGTTGTGGTTTTGCTAATAGTAAGGAAGATTTGGATGATGCTGAGTTCAATCTTTATCATGAACATCATCCCAGCGCTTGGATTTGTGCTGATGATAAAACTTGCTTGGAAAAGCTCGTAGAGATGTATCTGAAGCCCGGCGAGCGTCCTCATCTGAGAGAGTGGCGCTGGACCAAGGAGATCTGTGTGTATCTGGACCAGTTGAATGAAGATGGAATTAATCTTATGGCCTGGGGTTATGAGAATGATAACGAGGGCTACATCAACAGCTTTGGCCGTCATGAGATTAGTCCTACTAGATTCATTGAGCTTCTTTGATTTTTATAAAAAAAAATGTTATAATATATATGTAAGGTAAAGGAAGAAAGCCTTACGAAATCAAAAAATATTTTATTAAGAAAGGTTTGTGTATTATGGAGAAGATTACTAAGCGCGAGATGTTTGAGGCTATTATTGCTCTGGCTACTGATGGTGAGATGAAGTATGAGGCTGAGGCTTTCGTTAACTTCTGCGAGAATGAGATTGCCCTGCTGGATAAGAAGGCTGCTAAGGCTAAGGAGCGTGCCGCTACCAAGAAGGCTGAGGGTGACGAGCTGACTGAGGCTGTTCGTGCCGCTATGAGCACTGAGGAGTTTGAGCCTATCGCTGATATCGCCGCTCGTATTGAGGGCGAGGATGTCACCGTGGCTAAGGTCCAGTATCGTCTGACCCAGCTGGTTAAGAATGGTGAGGCCGAGAAGGAGCAGATTACTGTTTCCGGTGGCGAAGGCCAGAAGTCTCGTAAGATTATGGCTTACAAGCTGATTGGCTGAGATAGGCTTCCTAAATATGTCTGGTCAGGTAATGACATAGACTATTCTAAGTGGCTCTCTTAATTGAGAGCCACTTTTTCTTTAATCTGCTCCGGCCGGCCTTGGTCGCACCTTCCGACATGTCAAAAGCAAAAGAGCATTTAGAATTTTTTGTCGAAAAAACAGAAAAAGGCTGATATGCATAAAAAATACATATCAGCCTTTTAAAATCATTCTGCGACAACAGTAAAGATGCCGTCTTCTTCAATAACCTTATAACCAGGAGCAACAAAGTTGCCTTCTTCAGCCTCCATGGGGTTAAATCCATGGAACTTTCCGCCTTTAACAACAATATTAGCAGTTTCACGACTATTATTTTTAATGTTTAAAGTCCACTGAGGAGTTTCACATTTGAATTCTCCACCAAGAATTTCAACTTGACCATTGTTAGAAGCATAAATTAAATCATAATGGTCGCTATCTTCTGGTGAGTGAGCGCCAACGTTAGTAAAATAACCATTTTTAATAACAACTTTTCCATTATCTGTTGCCCAAACAGCCATACTCCAGCCGCTCTTATCCAAACCATTAATAATACCATTGCCGTCTAAAGTTAAAGTTCCTTCAACAACTTTAAATACGCCATCACCAACAGTATCCTCAGAAATGGTAAGCTCACCATTATTAGTGATAGTGGTATCAGTTGAAATAACAAAAGCGGTAGGTGCGTCAATAGATTCAGTAATAGTAATATTACCACCATTTGCGATAGCTTCAGTCAATTCTTCTAAAGATTTAACAGATAATACTTCAGCAGCAATTTCAGTTAAAACGCCAGCTTCGAGCATAATGTACATTTTATTCTCCTCTGGCTTAAAAATCATGCTACCAATTTCAACAGTAGCTAAATCTTCTTCGTTAATAAGATATGAATGTTTTCTTGTAGTAACGATCATCATTTTGAAACACTCTCCTTTCTTCTAAATATTAAAATTGTTTAAATTAATATTTTTATTTTTGGCCAATCTAAATTTATAATGCTTCAACTTGACTTTTATTAAATTATATGTTACAATATAATAAAGGAGTGTGATAAAGTGAAATATTGTTTATCTGCTCGTCAGCCAGATAGTGTTTTGAAGAAAGCTGATGAAATTAAAATTGAATTACGAGATTATAGAGCAATTCCTGATTATATTGATAAGTATCCAGATAAAGTATTAATTCTTGAAATGGAAAATGAATTACCAGAAAAATTTAATTGGGAACTAATTGAAATGTATAGTAAAAAGCATATTAATTTCTATTGTGCTACTGCTAATAAAAATCAAATGATTGAATGCCATTTAAGAGAGATTAAATATTATTATAGATATGTAATTACATCTTTTTATGAGTTAGAAGCATTAAAGAATTTAAATGTAGCATATGTTTTAATCGGCGCTCCTCTTATCTTTGATTTAAAGAATGTTGCTCGCTATGGCATTCCAGTTAGAGCAATTCCTAATATGGCATATGAGCCTTATTTAGACCATGCTGATGGCATTTGCGGCGGATGGATTCGTCCAGAAGATACAGACAAATATGGAGAATATATTTCTGTATTTGAATTTTATGCTCCAAAGAAATTGGAGAAAGAAGCTACTTTATATCATGTATATGCCGAAAATGGTAAGTGGCCCGGCAATTTAAATCTTCTTATTGATTTTCTTGGTGTTGATGCTAATAATCAAGCTATTTTTGATGAAGAGAATTTTGCCGAAACTAGAATGAACTGTAAGCAACGCTGTATGTCAACCGGCACATGCCATTATTGCGTTGAACAGATTAAATTTATTGACACAATTTATAAATACCGCAATAAAAAGAGAGAAAATTGATTTTTTATTTAATTTATGATATAATATTTATATAAAGAAAAGTATATATCATAAGGTGGTGCGTTGATTGAAAACTCTAAATCAGCAAGAGCTGAAATCTATTGAACAGTTTTTTCAGCTCAAGCAACCTCAGTTGCTGAAAGCTATGAAGCATTATTTGAATTCTAAATATGAGAAGGTTATTGCGACTAAGCAGTATTTGATTGCCGTTGGTGATATTCCGGTCGGACTGGTGGCCCATCTTGATACAGTTTTTAAGAATCCACCTGATAATATTTTTTACGATAGAGTGAAGAATGTTATGTGGAGTCCTGAAGGTCTTGGTGCTGATGATAGAGCTGGTGTATATGCTATTGTTCAAATTTTAAAGTCTGGTCTTCGCCCCACTATTATCTTTACCACTGATGAAGAGCGCGGTTGTATTGGTGCCGACGCCCTAGTAAAGGATATTCCGCAGGCAGTTACTTCTTTGAAGTATATCATTCAGCTTGATCGCCGTGGAGCCAACGATTGCGTCTTTTATGATTGTCATAATTCTGATTTTGACGCATATGTTGAATCTTTTGGATTTGTAACCAATTTCGGCAGCTTTTCTGATATTAGCTCTATTTGCCCCCGATGGGGTGTAGCAGGTGTTAATCTGTCTATTGGATATTACAATGAGCATTCTGTTTCTGAAGTCCTGTGTGTTGGGCAAATGTTTGATACCATTCAGAAAGTAAAGAAAATGCTTGAATGCGCAGAAAATGCTCCGAGTTTTGAGTATATTGAAGGATTCTCTTATTCCAAGTGGTTTAAGAAATATGCTGCCGCGCATCCAGAAGAAGATGATGATGATTTTGGCTGGGACCCTTCTTATGGCATCAGCAAGGCTGATTGGGCAAGATTTATGGAGCCTCAAATTAAATGTAATGATTGTAAAACTTGGGACTATGATTATAATCTTTTTCCCACTAAGACTGAAGATGGAAAAACCATCTTCTTGTGTTCTGATTGTGTAAGTAATCATAAGCACCTTCATTGGTGTAAAACTTGTGGAGAGCCATTCATTGATAAGTCTCTCCCTAAAGGCAAGATTTATCAATGTAAAGACTGTAGAGGTAAAATGAATGACGACACCAAATCTCAGCAAAATTAAAGAGGATTTTGATAAAGTAATTCAATATTCTCAGCAAATTCCTAATCCAAAAACCGAGCGGTTATTTGATGTTTGGTGGGAATGTAAGAAGGACTTTATTGATTTATTCGGAGGGAAATATATTTATGAATTTCCCTATAAAATTTCTTTTGATTTAAGCGCAAAAGAAAAGCATGATAGAGTGATTAGATTTGCCGGACAGGTAGAGAGCACATATGGCTATTCTCAATTGGCTGAGTTTATTGAAAAGCAAGAAGAGGGTTTTTTCAAAAATTTAACCGTTGAAGATTATATCATGTGGAGTGGTAAAGTTATTAAAAAAGGCACTAAACTGGTTAAAGCATTCAAGAATTTTATTAAGAATGAGAAAAGTCTTACTGACATTCAGAATGAAGCCAGTAGAATTATCCAAGAGGATAAGATTGAAGGTACTCTGTGTTTATCTGTTCATCCTTTGGATTTCTTGTCTTTGAGTGAAAATACATATAATTGGCGTTCTTGTCACTCTCTTGATGGCGAGTATCGTGCCGGTAATCTGTCTTATATGATGGATAAGCATACAATTGTTTGTTATCTTAAGGGCGCTGACAATGTTAATTTACAGGCCTTTCATCCAGATGTAAAGTGGAACTCTAAAAAGTGGAGAGTTCTTCTGTACATTTCCAGTGATTGGAATATGATTTTCGCCGGTCGACAGTATCCTTTTGAGTCTAAGACCGGTATGGATATTGTATTGAGAGAAGTTTTGCGAGATGTAGGAATTGCCAAGAAAGATAATAAGAATAATGGTTTCCGCCAGTCTTGTTGGACAGACTGGAACAATACTTTAATTTCAAAGTGCGAGTTAAGCAACGGAGTTAAAATTGATTTTGAATCTCCATATGTTCCAGTAGGTGGGCATCTGATTGAATTAGATAAATTGTTTGCCGATGGTATTGGAGCAAAGAATTATAATGATGTACTTTACTCTTCTTGCTATAAGCCTATTTACGCATTTAAGTATATGACTTATCCTTGGGATGTAGAGCCTGGCGGAGTCCCGATGACCGTTAAGGGAAAGACTGCTTTTAACATTGGTGGTTTTACTTATTGTTTGTGGTGTGGTGAGAAAGAGTGCCTCACAGGTGCCGAAACAATGATGTGCGAAAAGTGTGAGTTGGAACATGGTACATCTGAAAATGATTTGTTTACAACTTGTGACAATTGTGGCAGGCGCATTTATACCGATGATTCATATGCGGTTGGTGATGATAATGTTTGTCAGCATTGCTTTGATAAGTATACTCGTCATTGCGATTGCTGTGAAGAAGTTGTATATGATGATTAGATTTGTTATCATGAAGGAACTCAGCAATATGTTTGTAAATATTGTTATGAAGAATTAAATGAAATGAATGAAAAGGAGTATTCTATTTATGGCTAAGGGCGCAGTTGCAAAGGAAAATGTTACCAAAATTCTTGCCGAGGCATTCGGTAATAACTTTATTGGTGAATATGACAAGAAAATTTATGTATGGGCAAATGATGGCGGAGAAATGGTTCAGATTGCCATGTCTTTAACTTGCCCCAAGAATCCTATCCAGGTAGATACTTCTGTAACTACTACTTCTGGAGACTGGGATTTTAGTGACAATCCTAAGATTAACACTACCGTAGCTGTAGCGAATGCTGCTCCCGCTGAAATTACTGCGGAAGAGAAGGCAAATATCGCAGATTTGATGGCAAAACTTGGATTGTAATTATGTGTTATTAGTATAATTTTTTTGAAATTCAAGATGCTTTTTTAAAATTTGCGGATAAATATTCAATTTCAGAAGAATCTAAATAGTAGTTTTTTGAAGAAATACTGCCAAAAATTTATTTATTTGCAGAAAAAGAAATTCCACTTTCTTTTACATTTAAAAAAATTAATGAGGGTATGCGTAAAGAGGTTTATATTTTTTCAGATTTTGTTATTAAAATAACAAATAAAGAAGAAATTGAAGCTGAAAAAAAGAGAAAAAATTCTAGTAATTTTTAGGATAGTATTTTCTTAGACTATTTTTGTATTAATTTGCCAAATAAAATAATTAATAATTATAATAGTCAATTACATTTAGCTTATGTAGATTGTATAGTTTTATAGAAAAAAATTATAACTTTTGAAAAAAAAATATTAAAAGATAGAGCTGAAAATAAAAGGTTAATAATCAATAAAAATTGGCTTTTAAAATTTATTGATTTAAATTACAAGGAATCAGAAAAAGACTTGATTACTAAATTTTTATTTGAGCTTGATATTTCAAATAATAATATAGGTTATGATGAAAATGGTAATCCTATATTATTTGATTGGTAAAAATTAAAATTTGACATTTTTCAAAAAATATGTTATTATAAATTATAAAGTTAAGAAAGGTAATAAAAAGTTACCTTTCTTATATAGGGGTTTGGTGCAATGGTAGCATGCCGGTCTCCAAAATCGTTGATGGGGGTTCGAATCCCTCAACCCCTGCCAAATACTCTTTTTTGATTTTTTATAAAAATTATGTTATAATATTTATAGAAAGTTAAGGAAGAGGTAATTTTAACTTTCAACATTTTCCAAAAGGAGACGATACTATGGAAAAGCGTTATTTTGAGAAGCCCACACAGGTTTGTTTCTGGGAGGGAGAGGATTGGAATGCTGGTATCGCATTCGGTAGCAACATTATTTGTGGTTGCTGCGGCGGAGTAATTGATATTGACGAAGTCTATGAGTTCGCTCCTGACGAAATCGCTAATCCTATTGTCTGGTTTGAAAATTGGGTTGACATCCAGGATGAAATCGCTGGTGATGGTTGGCCCGAGAATCCTTTTGATGATTATCCTTCTGATGAAGAAATGTGTGAGATGGAAGCATATTATTTCGCTGATTTAAAGGATAAGTCTCTGGACGAAGTTGATTAAAGAATAAAAATTCTTTTTTATATATACCATCTTCTTCTGCAACAGCGGAGGCGGTATATGCGACAGCGGATGGAGTCGTTAAAAACTGGCCGGTTAGGTTTGTTAGGGTAAAGCCGAATCTTAGGACCAAAAACCCACTAGGTGGTTGCCGTTGACCCACCAACCTCAATCAAAAACGGCAGTTCCAAATAAAAAATCTTTTTTGATTTTTTCAAAAAAATATGTTATAATATATATGTAAGGTAAAGAAAGACGATTACAGCAATTTTTCTTTTATGATAATGCTTGGGGTGCCGGAGGTCACAGGTTCAAGTCCTGTCACCACTCCCACATGAGTGGTGTAGCTCAGTTGGTTAGAGCGCCGTAAATATCAAAAAAGTCGTCTTGTTTATTTGGTAGGTCGTTTAAGGCAAGACCACCACCGTTGATGCGAGGTGGAATTAAGTCGGAGGAGTAGTTCTTTGTGAGAGTGAAAGACCGATGAATGATGTTGGTATCAAATCCAACCCTATCGCCATTAAAAAATCTTTCTTGATTTTTTAAAAAAAATATGTTATAATATTTATGTAAGGTAAAGAGATAAGGAATTCCTTTTTGAAAGTGAGACCACACAATCTACCATTGCCTGTGGTGAGCGAGTATGAGACTGAGACTTATCTTACAGGAGGTCAATGTAGCGGAAGTCTGGTGGTAGCAGTTACGACCGAGCATCAAGAACCTGTACCTTACACGATTTGGCCCTATAGCTCAGTTGGTAGAGCAATCGGCTGTTAACCGATGTGTCGCAGGTTCGAGCCCTGCTGGGGCCGCCATGAGAGGTCTTTAAGGTATTGGCGCGTTGACCTCTTTAAAAAAACACACGCATACCGAGGTTTAATGTGTATGAGTTTCTCGTAAATATAAACCATACCGGGTCGGTTAGCGCACCTGTGAATACCCGTAAATAAAAGCGCATTTCTTTTGCCGAATTGGTGGAATTGGCAGACACGCTAGACTTAGGATCTAGTACTTCGGTGTAAGAGTTCGAGTCTCTTATTCGGCACCAATTGTAAGATAGAGGCATACGCGGACACCATGCCGATGGTCTTGATTCTTACCGTGCCCTCACGTTAGCAGGGTGTTTGTTCAGGCAACTACACTCAATAAGTAGCCTGCGGTGGTTGGTGACTCCATCAGTACATAAATAAGTCACATATATGCGGCTATGTTGGAATTGGTAGACAAGCAAGCTTGAGGTGCTTGTGCTCGCAAGGGCGTATGGGTTCGACTCCCATTAGCCGCACCAGGAAGTTGTGAGCGTATAAGACTATAAACTCTCAGTCGTTCAAATCCTAGGTGAACGCATATTAAGCTCCAATAGGAGCAAAATATGGCTCCGTAGTTCAGTTGGTCAGAACGCCTGCCTGTCACGCAGGAGGTCGACGGTTCGAGCCCGTTCGGAGTCGCCATTCTCGGGTATGGTCTAGGTAGGAGGACGCTTGCCCTTTAAGCAAGAGACCTTGGTGCAACTCCAAGTCCTGATGAATTTCCATTAGCTCATTAGTAGAGCATCATACTTATAATATGAAGAACTGGGTGCAAGTCCTAGATGGAACGAGTGAAGACCACCAATCGTTAAAAAGGTGGAGGTTTAGTGACGCTGCTATTCCAAAAATGCCGCCTCGGGGATGATAGTCCGAGGAAAGGAAATGCGATATTTGGGCCTGTAGCTCATTTGGGAGAGCATCCGCCTTGCAAGCGGAAGGTAGTGGGTTCGACTCCCATCAGGTCCACCATTAGGAGAATCCGAAAAATAAAGAATGTGGAGCGGCAGTTACGGACCTTGTGAGGTGGCCACCAAGAGTCAAGGTAGTGGACGGCAGTAGGCAGATGCGGATTAGTTGCGACCTCCTAATTTATATGTGCCAGTAGCTTAAAGATAGAGCGACTGCTGAGGCAGGGGATGTGGGTTCAACCCCCTCTTGGTACAAAACCACTTATCGCCAGATGGATATATTAGATTAGACATAATATTAATGAGGTGCGATAAGTAATGGAGAAATTTTGTTGAAATAATTTTCCGCTCCTTAAATGGAAAAAATATTTCGGTTCGGTTATCCGCCCCCAGCCTTAAAGCGGTGGATACGTCAGTGGTCGGCGTAGGGACACCCCAGTCTTGTGGGTTAAGAAAGACAGCTCTGGAATTCGTGCGACAAGACGAACCCACTGATGCTGGTGCCTTGGGAACAAGGGAATGCGTTTTATTTGCCCGAGTGATGGAATTGGTAGACGTGCCTGACTCAAAATCAGGTGGCTTCGGCCGTGCGGGTTCGAGTCCCGCCTTGGGCACCATAAAGGTAGGTGTGCTTACCTTGTGTCTTGCGACTAACGAAGATGCACACAGAACCCGTTTCTTCTCCACGGAGGTTCGCAAGCTAAAGCGAGAAGCGTCCAGAGACTGGTTGCAAACAGTCTTTGGGATTACGATAAAGTCGCCTTGAGAACTATCTTTTAAAAGAAACTATTTGCCATAATAGTCAATAAATGGTAAGGTTGGCGCTGTGAAAGTTAAATGCGTCCGAGTGTAGAGCGAAGGTTGGTCGCTACACATCTAATATGCTGGATTCGTATAATGGAAGTACATGCAGGCCCGCTGAATGCGTTGCGGGAGGAGACAGTTCGATTCTGTCATTCAGCCCCAGTGGCGTCGGTTATATATAGGTACCGAAATGCCGAATAATCAAAGAGAGTGTTCTCCTTAGTAGTATTCTAGAACGCGAACGGATAATATAACTCTCCGCCATGCCAATGCCGTTTCTCGGTCCTGGAATCGGCTAGCCAAAAGCTTAAGATGCCATAGAGGGGTGTGTAAAATCACACAAATCTCGCTACGAGGTTTCGGATTGAGAAATCGCTATGGTTTACCGGTCGGCTAGACGGGCAACGGCAATCTTTCTTGATTTTTTATAAAAATTATGTTATAATATTTATAGAAAGTGAGGGAGAAATAAATGTTTGACGATTTTGATACTCAAATCCAGTCCGATGAACGTGAGTGGGAATTCCTGGAACAGTGTAAAGCTATGGAGGGATTTTATGGAGAAGAAGATTGACAAACGGATTTTTAAGAAGTCGCCTGAAGAGCTGGAACAGTATATGCAGTTCAAGCGTCGTGGCTCTCGTGTAGAGTCCAAAAAGGGAAAAGGCTCTTATAATCGTAAACCTAAGCACAAGAATGATATGTATCGGGATTGTGCTTAATATCGCCTGTTCGACGAAATGGCTTAAGTCGCCACCCTCTCAAGGTGGAGGTTATGGGTTCGAGTCCCATACAGGTGACCAGGTAGACACCAATACACGAATGCTACGGCGTGTCTAGCATAGCGGCCCACCAACAGACTGACTATGTAAAAAGTTCGTGAGATATAAGATGGATGATGTTGGCACTCTCCATCGCCTTCTTTGCCACAAGGACGTGGCCCTCCGACAGACCGCGAGGATAGAACAGTACCAGGTCGCGAAAAATTCCGGCTATAAAAATAACTGGGAGCCGTACAAAAAGAAGAGTTATCGTATTTAATCTCGTAGCTTAATTTAAAGCAACTGCCGATTCGTGTAGGAGTATGTGGGTTAAATCCCTCCGAGATTGACAGGGCATTCTACTTGCCTCCATTTGTTTTGACCAGATGAAAATATCGGAAATAATCCTACCGAGGCGTCTGGTTTTTTCGGCCCCTTAGTCAAGCGGCTAAGACGCCGCCCTTTCACGGCGGAGGCAGGAGTTCGATTCTCCTAGGGGTCACCACTTCCCACCAGGAAGTCATGCATCAAATTTATTTTTAGACGGATTCAGCAATTTGTTATTTACATATTATGCTTGAAATGTGAAATAACCGTCTAGTTAATTTGCTCTGTTCGACAAGCGGCCTAAGTCATCGCCCTTTCACGGCGAAGTCACGGGTTCAAATCCCGTACAGAGTACCATATCCTAAACAAGGAGGACTTTGCTTATGATTGTATCTATGAAATTCGCTCCGGAGGATAGTCCAATCGGCTGATTGGGTTCCCGGGCATGAACTGAAACTGCCCTTTATTTGCCCGTATAGTTCAGTTGGTTAGAACGCTCCCCTCATAAGGGAGAGGTCGATGGTTCAAATCCATCTATTGGCACCATTGCGGAGTAGAGAAGTGGACTATCTCGCTATCCTCATAAGTTAGAAATCGCAGGTTCGAATCCTGTCTCCGCAACCACGCGGGGTGGAGCAGTTGGTAGCTCGTCTGGCTCATAACCAGAAGGTCGTTGGTTCGAATCCAACCCACCGCAACCATAATTAAAGACGCACACAGCAATCTTTTCTATTTAGAAAAAATTTAGCTCATTTGGTAGAGCAATTGTCTGTTAAACAATGTGTAGTTGGTTCAATTCCAACAATCTTTTCTTTATGCGTCTTGTATTTACTACCAATGGCCCGGTAGCTCAGTTGGTAGTAGCAGTGGACTGAAAATCCACGTGTCGGCGGTTCAAGTCCGCCCTGGGCCACCACTAAATAATTTTTCATACGCATTCCCCTTTTAATAATGCTGAAAGATTATTAAAGAACCACAAATGAAGATCCGTATCCATTAGATTGATTCCTTTCCTTGATTGTTTTTTCTTTGCTTTCTACTTTCATTTACGGCTTGGCGGATACGGCTGTGGGATGCCATTCTTTCTATATATTTTAAAGTATATAGAAACAAAAGACTACATCTGGAGCGAGTCTTTTACATCTAGGCGAGACCAAAATCGCTTGTTTTTCTACGCTTCAGTTTTTCATTTGATTATTTAAAAAGGAGATTTGAATATGCATATTGTCAGTTCGGCTATTAAGTTCAGAGAAACATCCAATAGTCCATATTGGCATATCATTTGCGGCAAACGACACTGTGACTGCTATGAGACGATGTTTAATCATCAATTCACTCATGATAGAAATAGTGAAGTTCAAGGTTTTCTAACTGATACAAATCAGTTTGTTAACCGCTACGAGGCTGCGGAGATTGCTTACAATGCAAATCAAATCTCACAGCCTCTTTCTATTTTATATAGTGAAGATGTCTGGCCTGAGTAATCAGTATATGGAGTGGTACCCAAGAGGCTAAAGGGGCTCCCCTGCTAAGGGAGTAGGCGCAGAGATGCGTGCGAGGGTTCGAATCCCTCCCACTCCGCCAGTGGCGAGTAGTATGGGCCGAGGCCTGGAAGGCTGAAAGCAAGAGGATTACCAGCATCGCCATAGATATTCGTAAGGATATCGGGTGTCGCTAATAGACCGACAATCAATAAAGTCTATTATTATATGGAGGGGTCGCATAGCCTGGTCGAGTGCACCGGTCTAGAAAACCGGAGACCCGCAAGGGTCCGTGGGTTCGAATCCCACTCCCTCCGCCATGCCCTGTTAGTCGGGTGCCAAATAGACTAAACCAGTCGGGTACACTAGCAAATACTTGCTTTACGGCGCGAGTAGGAGTATCCAGCCGTATTGAGTGCGTAGCCCAAATGGTTAAGAGGCGACGGAATAAAAAGCCGTTATAGTGTAGGGATACCTAATCCTACCGCATGTAGTCCTAACAATCTTGCAAGCCTATGCCACAGCAGTAAGCTCAAACCGCAAGATTTCTGAACAAACGCATAAAATCCAGCGCTCTATGACTTAAAGTACGAAGTGGGATGACAACCCCCAGAAATGAGACATAGTTTTTGGTTATTGCTCAGTATTTGCTATCTATTGGACTCGTCATTCAAGAAATAGTAAATACGAAGGTATGTAGATTGTACCTGCCTAAGCTAGCTCTGGCTAACTAAGTGGCTATTAAAAGCAATCCGCTAGGCGTGCTCATAGCGAAAGTACGCAGCATGCTGGCGTGGCTCAATGGCAGAGCAGCTGATTTGTAATCAGCAGGTTGCAGGTTCGACTCCTGTCGCCAGCTCCATCGTTACTCCGCTAGGGCGGATAAATCATTCCAAAACCTGAGAGCACTTATTCTACGCGTGCGGTCGTACGGCAACGCATGGGCGGGACTCCTCAGTTAGTGAGTTTGATGGCAGGGTTCGAATCCCGGTAACGAACCAACTGACACGACTGCTGAAGTGTCGCGGTCCAGGATTTTATCCGAATGTTAGTCCGCCGTCTTTTGGTATGTATATATTATCACACGAGGAAGGCTCTGGCTGAGTGTGTGTTTGAAGTAAGCAGACGCCAAAAGGAAAGATACGAAAACTCTTTATATGGTGGGTGTAGTTCAGCTGGCTAGAACGCCAGATTGTGGCTCTGGAGGTCGCCGGTTCGAGTCCGGTCATCCACCCCATTACATGCCCTGGTAGTTTAATAGGTGAAAACGGGCGACTTATAATCGCTTGTTGGTGGGTTCGACTCCCCCTCGGGGTACCATCAACAGACCCTTACAGCAATTTATTGCCGAAAAGGCTCCACTCTGCTAAAGTGATATGAAATTGGGTCTAGATTGTAATGATTATAAGTTAGGTGGTGAAAACCCAATGGGAAATGTTCCTGTGAGTTGCGTCACTTGTCCATATGAATCTAGTTGTAATACTGCTTTTAACTTTGAAGATTGCCATTTTTATTATATGAGACGAGAAAAATCCTCTTTAAAGGCGCAATTAAAAAATCTTTTTGGTAAGTTATTTAAATAATACTTGCCATTATATTTGCCCCAGTAGCTCAGTAGGATAGAGCAACCGCCTTCTAAGCGGTAGGTCGGGGGTTCGAATCCCTCTTGGGGTGCCAATTTGGCAAGGTAGCCAAGTGGTAAGGCGCCAGCCTGCAAAGCTGCGTATCGTGAGTTCAAATCTCACCCTTGCCTCCACATGTCCCCTTAGCTTAGCTGGACAAAGCGTGCGGCTACGAACCGCAAGACCGGGAGTTCGAATCTCTCAGGGGATACCAGCGGATTAAAACTTTCCGGAAAGTCGGGGCTTCATGAACCCCGTATCCGCAACCAAAAAATTATTTGACATTTTTAAAAATTTATGTTATAATATTTATATAAATTAGATATTGTTCCTTAGCTCAGATGGTTAGAGTACACGACTGATAATCGTGAGGTCCTGGGTTCGATTCCCAGAGGGACAACCAAATATCCGGGTGTGGCGCAGATGGTAGCGCGCGTGATTTGGGATCACGAGGCCCAGAGTTCGAACCTCTGCACTCGGACCAAGCTCTTTGAAGCGCACGGAAGTATAATCTTTGGAACCGAAACAAAATCAAAGATATAATTTAAGACTCATTACAGCAAACATATCAATTCTTGTAAAAAGAAATTGGTATAACTGTTCATTTCCGTTCAAGGTACTAACTGGGATAGGTGATGTAAATAGTTATGTTTAAGAGGTTTGAAGTTGGCTTTATAGAGAGGATAAACAGAAAGTCAATTTACTCTAGGTCCTGTTAAAATCCTTATGAGTCTTGGGCTTTTAAAAATAATTAACATGAATATAAATTAAAGACGCTTGCAGCAATCCTTCTTTTACAGAAGATTGCAGGTTCGAATCCTGTAAAAGCTGCTTTAAGCTTTTTGGCGGAATTGGTTTACGCGTTTGACTTAAAATCAAATTATTTTTGTTTTAGGCGTCTTGTTCTTTTTTGATTTTTTAATAAAAATATGTTATAATATTTATAGAAAGTTAAGAAAGGAATTGATATTTATGACAAAGAAGAAAGTTTTCTCTGAAAAGGAAATGGCTCTGATGGAAGCTATGGAGGCTCGTGAAGAGCTGAAGCGAGTGCGTGAACTGTTCAATTGGGCGATTGATGAGTATTTTGAAATCGCCAATATGGAACTCACTATCGCACAGCTGAAGTATGAAGTTTCTGTGAAAAAAGTCATGATGCTTTGTCGTGATGGCGAGAATCTGCCTCAAATGAATGCCATTACAGTCCATTATCCTTACTAAATGCGGGGTTAGCTCAGCTGGTAGAGCACATGCCTTACAAGCATGGGGTCGGGGATTCGAGCTCCTCACTCCGCACCACAAGACATATACAGCAAATTACACAAACTGTGTGTTGTTGGTTCAAGTCCAACTATCTCGCCTTTGGGGTATCGAACAATGGGTAGTTCAACAGAAATAATGTGTCTTGTATGTATTGGGGATTCGTATAATGGTAGTACACAGGACTTTGACTCCTATGGTGGGAGTTCGATTCTCTCATCCCCAGCCACCATAAGAATGAGGTAATAAAAATGTATATTTGTCCAACTTGTTGTGAAGAATTTGAAAAGGAAGAAGTTCTTGTTAAACATTTTCTAAAATGTTGGAAAGAAAAAAATCTATGTCATAAATCAAAGTCTGCTCCTCGTAGTGAAGATATTAATACGAGAGAAGTTAATGAAGATGTTATGAATTTTTTCGCCTCTTTCCAAAAGGAGTAAAATATGCAGGAAATAATGGTTAAAACTCATCTTATTATTACTGATATTCATGAAGAATATCATATGAATTGGTGTGGAAAGCTTTTTGATGCCAAGCCAGCTTTAAATGAAGATGGTATACCTATGTTTGCTATTATTGGCAGTAAAAGTCGTATGGAAATTAGTACAATTAACATGAATTATCTTGAAAATTGTGCTAAAAGATTAACTTATCCAAAAGGCAGAGGTGCTGTTTCTGTTGATAAAGCATACATTTATATTAAAGAAGTTGGCGGTCATGAAAAACTTTTGGGTATTTTAACTCATAAGCGAGTAAAAAGTTTTGCTCCAATGCATGATAAGATTGGATATCGTTAAGATACCGGATTAGTCTAATGGCAAAACGGCAGACTCTGACTCTGCATTTGGTGGTTCGACCCCATCATCCGGTGCCATCCCCCTTAGTATAACGGTTAGTACAGCGGGCTCTAACCCCGCGGGTGTTGGTTCGACTCCGAACAGGGGGTGCCAAGGCATTACGGACAGAAATCGTATGTAAGTCCTCTTTGTCTTTCCAGTAGGAAGTAGGATTAGAAGTGTCCATCTTTTAAAGAGTGGTCCGCGGTTTAGTACTATACCTTTGGTCGTAAAAGACACGCTACTGGCGTTTGCGGTCAACGACAAACCGCTTTAAGCAACCAAGATAGAAACCCTCCGGTGAATAGCCCTGGTGGTTGCGATTTCGACTAATTCTATCATGAACTTTTAAAATTTTGCATCTTGGTGAAGAGTGGATACCACCATGCCAAGAACTTACCCTCACTTCGGGAAGAGAGAATCGGGTTTATAGACGATAGCCTATAATTCCTGTAAGGCTTAATGTAGTGATACATTTTGACTACGCACGAATGTGTGTCTCACGGGTAGGTGTGCAAACATAGTCGCATTTAAAAGCACTGTCTCATCGCTTCCGCAATAGACGCCCCTGTGGGGAATAAGCCTTGTTAGGGATTAGTTGGTGACTGTTCCAAACCAAGGTACACCAATAAGGAAGTTTGCGTTGATGCCATAGTAATATGGATATAAGATGAGGTTGTGGTACGAGTAGCCCAATCGCAAATAACAATAATGCTATTTGGTGTAGATATAATAGTTTACAATTCTGAATGGCGGGTGAAAGTTATAGGTAATCATTCCTATATAGGATTTGGCAGATAAGAGCCACTGGGGATTAACCCAGACAACAGGATAGCTTATCAGCTGGGGCAAGAAGTTAGAGGTCGCTCCTCGAAGCTCAGACTTGTCTCCCTATTGGCTGAAAATAAATGAAGACTAAACAGTTTGTATGGCGAAGGTCAGCAAAATTTTAAGGGTTATATATCTGTCGGTCGTCTAAAAATAAGACACGGACTTGTACTACCGGATGTGGGTTTGAGTCCCACCTGGCAGGCCATG
>JAGCLR010000231.1 GCA_017646885.1 Methanobrevibacter sp.
AAAAAAGTTATTTTCAATATTGAATTCTCACCTGCAGAAGAATTATTAAACTATGCAGAACTCTTAGAAAAAGGTTATATAACTAAAGAAGAGTTTGAAAAGAAAAAAGAAGAATTATTAAATATTGAATATAAAATATAAAAAAAGAATTTTAAAGATTGATTAGGCATAATCAATCTTATTTACTATTTTTAATTATTTAAATTTACTATAAATTACTATTATTAAAGCATTTCACAGTAAATGTTTACCGCGTTTTTAACCATTTCATCCTTGGATTTATTGTAAGCATCCTCTAAATAGAATGAAACTTCAGTTCCTTCATAGAGGTAATCCTTATCATCCTTGAATTCATAGGTTTTGAAATAATAGGATTTGCCGTTTGCCTTAATGAATCCGTATTTTCTATCGTTAAATACCTTGTCTATGACACCATATTGCCTTTCTTGACCAAAGTATTTCATGCTGATCCACATGTTTTCATATTCCTTGAATAAAGACTTGAAGTCTGTATTCTCCAAATCAAGACCATAGCTGCTTAACAAATTCTTCAATTCGTCATCAATAGGCCATTCCTTAGCATTACGAATAACATAATACATGTATTTATTCATTATTGCCTCATCTTCAAAGCCTTTGATTTCCAAAATGTCACCAACTAATGAGAATAGGTTCACTTTGCTTTCAATCTTTCCATCACGAGCCAATATTCCTTTAGCAGCCCATTTCAATGATTCATCAAATTCCTCTTTGAAGAAGTAATTTTCAGCCATATCCCTTGAGATATACCAGTCCTGCTTGGTTTTGTAGATGTCCTTTAAGAAGTCAATGGAATCATCATATTCTCCTAATTCCTTATAGGATTTAGCTATTCTTAATTTAAACCAAACGTCATTGTTATTGTTGAATTCTGGAATTGTAACCAATGCATCCTGACAATATTTGATTGTTTGATCGTATTTGTCAATTTCAAGCAATGCTTTAGTGGTTTGAAGATAGTAATTTTCCTTATTGGAATTCATGGTAACTTCAGCATTTGGCTTGAATTGCTGATTGCTTAATTTTTTAGGGTCTAATTTAGATGCCCAACGCAATACATCCAAATATTTCTCATTTTCTGTATAGATTTTCATTAATCTGATTACAGATAAAGTGTATGGGCATGGTTTAGCTGCTTTAGAAGAGTCCTTTTGGCTAGCAACACTAACTATTTTTTTAGCAGCCTCTTCGATTTCATCAATGAATTCATTATCCTTAACTTTTACAAAGTATAAATCCCAAGCATATTTGTCCTTATCTCCTTGGCTCAATTCTCCATCTGCTTCCAATGCCAATTCATAATGCTCTAAGGATTCCTCATATTTCTTAACCTTATTGTATGCTCTTGCTTTTTCCAAATTTACTTCTACACTAGACATGTCATTTCCCCTTTTAATATTGGAATAATTCATCATCATTTAATTTTTCTATAAGTATAAACATACTATAAAATCCGTTTTATATAAATATTTTTAATTTTTAAAAAAAAAGTTAAAAAAATAATTAATATATTAAAAAAAAGTTTTGAAAAATAATTAAAAAAAGTAAAAAAATAGAATAATTATATAATTATTCCAATAATAATTTAAGCAAATTGCAACCGACCAATTCGCCTAATGCACCGTCTTTAACGCTGTCTTCATCATAGACCAATACATCATCCGCTTCATCTTTTGATGAATATACAGCAATAGGAACAGGATCTCTTGTATGTGTTCCAACATCAATAGGAGTTGGATGAACAGTCAATACTGCAATTTTAAAGTCCTTGTACTCCTTTTCTAAAACTTCAACCAATGGAGCAAGGATATATTTATCTATGCTTTCAATGCCTTTGACCTTTTCTTTTAGGTTTTTAGCATGCCCTGCTTCATCTGGAGCTTCCACATGAACAAAAACAATATCATTGTCCTTAAGTGCATTTACTGCATATTCTCCTTTTCCTTTGTAGTTTGTATCAAAGAATGCAGTTGCTCCAGGTACATCCAAATTGGTACAACCAGAACATACACCTAAACCTTTAATCAAGTCCACTCCAGTGATTACAGCACCTTTAAGTCCATAGACATCTTCCATTTTAGGCATGTCAGGCATGGTTCCTTGACCCCAGAACCAAACCATATTACAAGGTTCCTTACCTTCTTCTATTCTTTTTTGATTTACTGGATGGTTTGCTAATGCCTCTTGTGATTCCAACATGATTGATTTGATCTCATCAGCAAAGGAATCAAATTCAATCTTATCTGCTATTGTTTCTCCAACAAAATCGTGTGGAGGAACCATATCCAATTCAGCTAATTTGCGAGCATTTTCCATATCATTAAAAACGAATAGATGTCTGTAGCTTACACCAGGATAGAATTTTCCTTTAAAATCAGGATATTTGTCATTAAAGTAATCATTTAAAGCTTCCATAAGCTCTGCAGCTTCTTCAGATGAGATGTGTCCTGCATTGGAACTTGCCATCAATCCATCTCTTTCAGTGATTGTATTGCAACGGAATACAACATCCCCTTCTTTTGTTTCAACAC
>JAGCLR010000232.1 GCA_017646885.1 Methanobrevibacter sp.
CTCAGACACAGTTTCAAGAGCCGCAGTAATAACCAAGGAAATATCCTTTATATCTATATCGCTCAGTGCCGGATCAAGCACAGGAACATCATGCTGCGCTTCCTCAAGCGACTCAGGTTTTACGCCCCTGAGATGATTCAGGGCGCGATTTTTCACCGATGTGAAAAGATAAGATCGGATTGATTTGCCTATATTGATGCGGTCGGCATTCTTCCATATGAATATGAACAGATCAAGGACAACATCTTCCGCATCCATGTTATCCTTGATTATTTGGAAAGCATATTCGCATAGCGACGGATAGAAATGGTCAAAGAGAGGTCTGAACGAGTTCGAACGCCCCTCCTTGAAATCAATCCATAATATGTCTTCCTTCGCAGATTTCATGTCAGAAAACCGAAATTTTAGTTTATAGCTTCCTGACGCAGGTAGCTACCAAAAGACAAATATATACAAAATTTTCAACTTGAAACTTACAACATGCCGTTTTATTTATGGCACGATATGGACAGATCTCCCTCACTAGGTCCATCCTTTATAAATTCAGTAAGATTCTGCAGAAAATTTCCCTTGATTGAAATTTGGTCGAAAATACCTCGTTCGTAAGTGCCTATAAAAGAATAGATTCACTTAAAGTATCACTTTAAGTGAATCTATTTAACTTATTAACAATCAGCTACTTGACGCTCTACCACTCCAGAATTTCAAAAGGTCTGTAAATCAGTGGTTTACGTTTGACTCGGTAGAATAAGGGTAGAAGTTTTTGGTTGAAATTTGCCCCAAAAAGCCCCTCCTTTCTATTCACTATGTCATTCTTTTGCGAATATAAGTTAAAATACGCCAAAATCCAACTATGGGTCAAAATTTTGATGTTTTATCATAATTATTCGCAACTTAATTCATAATAATTCTAAACACAAAAATGGCTTATTACAATCTGAGACAAACGGATTACAAATTTGCCACAAATATGGTCCAAAATTTAAAAATAATGCAATTGGAAGTTTTGACAGTCAGGGTTACGGCCTAATTAATCACCCCTTATCTTCTTTACTATCTCATTCTCATTTATAATGACTATATTTGCAGTAACATGTTCACCCCGCTTCCCGTTAGACCAGCGCGCTCAGGGTGGACTTTTTATTTTATAACATCTCGAAACGCCTACCAATACTTAGACATGTTTATTCAATCAATTCTATTATACATGTCGACAAAATATCTTTTCATAATAAATTTTCGATAAGGCAACTGCTCGATTGTTTATATCATTTTCGTTCCAAGTAACATTATTAGCAATAAAATCTTTTACCCAACTATATGTAGATTTTTCATATACTGTTTTCTTTGTAGCATACTCTTCGTTACCTGCCTCTATATTCAATTTTTCTTCAAGCAGAATAAGATTACCGATGTTCAATGTTTTATCATTAGTTTCTGCTAAAATATGTTCTATAGAACCTTTATCATCAAACAATTCTGAATTTTCAAAATAACAACTCAGTTTGTTTACTGCATATCTAGTTTTTACATTTAATGGGTTTTCCGCCTTGGAGAAAGCAAGGGTAATAAATTTATTCTTAAAATCTTCATATGAGGGATATAAGGACTCTAAGTTCTTTTTTAAGTCAGAGATAATTATATTTGAGTCTTCTTTGTTATTTGATTTTCGAAGTTGAATTGCAAATGCAGAATAATGTTTCTCTACTCTGTTTGTTCCTTTAGACAAAATAACGGTATATGCAAAATGGAAATTTTCCATATAAAGTACAATGTCTTTCAACATTTTCATATTTATCACACCACGTTCTTTTGCCTCCAATAAAGCTAACAAAGGAACACGAATATTGACAATATTGAAGACTTTATTAAATGCATCAAGACTTTGAACAAGCCAGAAATATTGTTTCTTGTTCTTATAATCTTGACGTTGTGGAGCCACTATCTTTCTATACATAAGAGCATTCTGCTCAAGTTCTTTGAGAAATGATTTATAATCTGTTTTCTTAATCAATTGTTTGAATTTATCATATAGATTTGCCTTAGAGACTGATTTATATTTTGAAGAAAAATAATGTCTCAAAAAAGTTGCAAAGCCGACACCTTCATTGCATTTATCTAATATATCGTGAATTTTATTCCACTGCTCAGTCGCAAGATCTGCTGGTTCAACCGTACTTAATTCTTCAAATATTTTATTCTTAATCATATCTACATTAGACAAACCCTTGCCCTTTGCATTCAAAATTTCAAACAGAGCATTTGCAACCTTTTTATCTTCTGTTAGTATCTCTATAACAGTGGCAGATAACACTTGATCTCTTATAGCTTTGAGTAGATCAATGTATGATATTCCCTTGCAATCTTTACCTGTAATTTTATGGAATAATGTGCGCAAATTATCTTCTTGAAGATTTTTTTCAAAGAATTCATATGTTGTCTTAATATTTATTTCCTCTTCTGACTCAGGTACATTTGCATCATTCTTATCAAGAGACTGAATATAAAACGAAAAATAAGGATAACTTGAAACCGTTTTTAACACGCGTATATCTTCTCCATCGTTGTTTTTTGTCATAATATATTGAAACATAGATGTAGAGAGAGGTTCTTGTTCCATTTTTCTAAACAAATGAGCAATTACTGAAAAGAGAATCGTTACAGTAGTTAATCTTTGCTGCCCATCTACAACATATACAGGATCTTTTGTAGGTCTATCTTTGTCACCGACGAAAAGCATTGTACCCATAAAGTACTGGGTTGTTTCAAGCCCATTTTCTTTTACATTGATATTGGAAATCATATCTTCCAAAAATTCTCTGTAATGTTTCTTTTCCCAGGAATACTCTCGTTGAAAACGAGGAATTTCATATTGTCTATTTTTGATATTGAGAATACTTCCTATCGTACTCTCTCTTGGTGTCATTTTCATATAATGATATATTTATATTTTGTGTTATAAATTTAAAACACCTGCTGTAATATCACAAGTATATTTATATATAGATGCGACTGTTATATATAATATGAATAATATTTCTATTTTCTCTTCAACTTTATTTAACAATATTCCGCATCATATTACAAATATTCTCAGACTACCAACTTGCTCGCTACAGTAAAAATACTTCTTTTAATTGAAGTAAACAAGGAATTGACAAATCTTGCCTATTCTAGTCTCACCATATCTGCCAACTGCACAAAATAATCATTAGACCATATATCCAATTCCTTAGGATTGCGTACAAAAGGAATAACATCCTCTTTTACCTGCTTAATATCTGTAGTCCTGAGGCGTTCCTCTAGTTTCTCTTTGAACTGTTCAGGAGTAATATCTTCATTATTGAATTGCTTGCAGCGCTCTGCGAGATGAGCAAAATCAAGCGGAACGTTATGACGGACATACCATTCGAAGTCATACCAGTCACGTCCCTTCACCCTGTTCTTCCATGATCTGTACACTAGCGCATGCATCTTTCCGGCAAAGAGATCCGGCAATGTATAGCAACGGGTCATGAACGAATGTGGCTGAAGCAATAGTTTCTGTTCCGTATTGAAATTCATTGGAGGACAAGTATCTACCTCAATCTTTATTCTGATAGCCTTCTCTGTTTGGAAGGTAACATCATAAACATCTGTATTGTCTTTCAAGAATGCAGACTCAACCTTACCAAAGTTCTTCTTATCCTTCTTCTTGATCTCAACCTCTCTACCTACCAAAGCGAATGCATCAATTATTGGTTGGAAATATTTTGAGAAGTCGAAATTCTCATCCTGTGTCAGGAGTGAGAAATCCATATCTTCACTGAATCTCTGCAAACCATGGAAAATTCTCAAACATGTACCACCGTAAAACGCTGCAGACTCAAAGAATCCACCATTATACAGACCTGCAAGTATAACTTGCTGATTTACCTCAAATACAGCATTTCTTTTGTTTTGCTCTGTTGTCATATCATACTGCGACAACATCATATCATAAATATCGTTCTTCATCGTGTCAAATACTTTAATAGAGTAGCTATTGAATCAGACTTCTTACCCACTTTTATGTATTCCTCAAGCACCCTAGGATCAAATTTCATAAACTCTTCCATATCCATACGGATGTCATTCTCCAGGTAGTTTTCCACATCCTTCATATAACGAAGGTTTACCTTGGAAGAATTGGCAATCAAATCACACAACGCCTTTTCTGGCGATGCAATCAAGAACGCATAATCCGCAAAACGCTCAGTTCTTACTCCCACTGCAAAAGCCTCTCTTGAGATACACTTGTAATCATAATTGCCAATAGGTGTTTGAAAACTTCTGGAATGCTTTACCGTCATTGACTGATTAACATAAACAGCCTCAGGTATTAAGCCGTAATATCTCAATGCAGTTGACATAGACACATATGAGGGTGCATATAGATGGTTTGCTATCAGTTCATTTGACAGCCTCTTTCCTGTATACTCTGGATTAACCACATAGAGTCCCCTCTTTAACCTGATTATATACCCATTCTTCTCAAGCCATACGACCTTCTTTTCGGCCGACTTGAGATCAGGATAAAACGATTCAATAATCGAAGTCGTTACTGGAATGATTCCTATTTCTCTTAATTCTCTGTTCATGCAGTAAATTTAGTAATATTTTGAACAATAAAAGAAATAATTCCTCTTTTTCTGTTCAAATATTTTCTAATAGACATACAAATATGGGACAAAATATAATACATGAAAATACAGATTCCGATAAATAAACCACACAAAATTGCCGCCTGCGATTGCTCACAAG
>JAGCLR010000023.1 GCA_017646885.1 Methanobrevibacter sp.
ATATGTGAAATGAACAGGAACAATGTTGGTACAAGCATCATCGGTTGCGATATCAACAGTGCCCATAATAAACTTGGTGCCGGGATTCTTGGAATTAGGACCAGACTCACGGAGTTCAAGCTTGTGCTCATAAAGCAGACCCTCAATATGGGTAGTATTAGTCATCTTCTTCATAATAAGTTAAATCTCCTTAATAATTAAATTCTCAATCTTCAATTTTAACATTTCGGCCTGCGTCAGTTAAAGCATACATTACGGGGTCCTGACCAACCTTTTCAACGAAGCCATCGGTAACCAGCTTACGCATAGCACCAGAAACAGCACGAGAGCTAACAAATATACCCTCAGCAATCTCTTTGGCTTTCATCATAGGAGCATCAGCAGGAAGTTCCTGTAGATACTTCATAATCAGCTTGCCATTGTCAGTAAATGTCGGCTTGTCATCAGTATTGCCACCACAAAGTGCTTCCCAATAAGCCTGAGCATCCTCAGAAATTAGGATTTCATCACCTGCCGCGGCACGCAAAGCTCTTACATAATCAACAAATTCACTCTTTTTACTCATAGCTTTATAAAAAACTCACTTTCTTTAACTTATATATATATTATAACATTTTTTTTAATAAAAATCAATTATATTCTATCATATTGCCAGAATTGATACATTAAATCTCCCTGTTGGCGAATATCTGAGCAAGTGGCTGGCGCCCATTCTTCAGATTCATCCAGATTAGGAAAGTAAGTATCAACTTGGTCATGGTCTTTATAAATTTTAGTTACATAAACTCTATCACATAGCGGTAGGAGTTTTTCATAAATCGAACCTCCACCAATTACAAACACATCTTCCCAGGTGTAGTCTAGAAAAGTTAATGCGTCATCCATTTGAAAACGAATAGCATTCTTATGTAAAATTCTAGGCTATTCACTAGAAATAATATAATTTCTTCGATTTGGTAGAGGTTTTGTGGGAAGTGAGTCCCAAGTTTTACGACCCATAATTATACTATGTCCAGAAGTAAGCTACTTAAAATATTTTAAGTCTTCTGGAATATGTTCCAATAGGTCACCATTAAAACCAATTCCCCAATTGTTGTCAACTGCTACAATAGCTGAAATCATATTCCCAGCTCCAATTTCAATTGAGGTTTAATTGGATTGTAATTCACCATAGTAAAATCTTCAATGGTAAAATCATAGAAATTAGTTTTATTTGGATTTAGCATAAGCATTGGAGTACAATCCATATGAGCGATTGTTTCATCTTCTTCTTGATGCTCCAATTCCTTATATCGTTTTAGCATTTCTTCTGCCGCATCCATATGACGGTCATAAATCTGTTCATTTGCCACAACATGAGTGAAACAACCAGGTTCATAACCAGTATGACGAGCAATCATCATAAGCAATGCCGCATATTGAATTTCATTGATGCCACCAGGTCCAGAAGCAGTAAGCATATCACCAGAACGCTGGACAAGCATCATATCAAGGTATTTTCTACCCAAATCATTTTTACGAACATTCCAAATGGTAAGAAAAGCACAGGGGGCAAGACCTGCGGTTTCGGCAAGATCAGTTTCCTGCCATAGGGATACAATCTTACGACGACCATATGGGTCATTTTCAATATCCTTGATTAGTTTATTAATCAAATCATATCTACTTACAGTAGCACCATAACGCTGACCGATGGTTCCATCTCCGATATCCCAGTCACCCCACCAATTAACGCCCATTTCTTCCATCTTTGCGATTTCATTAGTGGGCTTTTGGTAGATGGTAAAAATTTCTCTAATACCAGTCTTCCATGCCATTGGACGGAGTGTGCAGATAGGGAAGTCTCCTTTGCTCAAATCATAACGTCTAACCGTATGATTGACAGAAATTGTATGAGCAGGAGTGCCATCTGCGTAATGAGGACGAGGATTTTCGTCCTTAAAACCTTCATTCATAATTCTATGAATCATTTGATTCATGTATAAATCAGCAGTAGTCATTATTTAGTCCTCATTAGTTAAAGTATAGCCAATAATATTAGCGTCAATATAATTATGTACAAAAGTTTCCAATTCATCAATTACAACATTACCTTCATAGCTTGTTGTAAATAAATCACTATAACTAATGAAATTTACTCCAGTAATGCCATATGCGTAAGCTTTTTGAGACATAGCTTTAGGGTTAGAGCAAGCAATAGAAGCATTATTTGCCTTCGCAAACTCCATTAATTGATGAGTCTTTCCAGAACTTCGTCCAGAGATAATTCTATACATAAATTTAACTCCTTATTTTATACTATATCCAAAATCTTTTGCGTGAAAATATTCTTGCCAGTAGTCCTCACGCTCATTTAATTTAGAGCGCTCAACTTCTTCTACAATTTCAAATGTAAAATTCTCAACACCAAGTTCTAACATAGCAGGATATAACTTGTTACGAGTTGGTGTTTCTGCGCCAATACCACGCTTAATATGCTATTTCCATCTATCGGCAATATTTGCCGCTTGGCCGATGTAGCACATTTGATTTTCAATATTTGTAATTTTGTAGATACCAGTATGAATACCAGTTCCCACAACACGACCAATTAAATCTGTATAAGGCTTTTCATAATAAACCTTCCAGATGACCTTATTCAAGGGTTCACTATCTCGCAAATATGGAGTGACTTCACGCAAACGAGCGATTTCATCAATATCTGCTTGAGATAGCTATAAGCGGTAAAAGTCTTGCTTAACTCGCAACTCTTCAGCTCTTTTTGCTGCTTCAACGGCAGATGTAAATTTTGCGGTTAAATCAGAAAGTTTATTATTAACTTCTGACAATTCATTCTATTTAGCTGTAATTTGCTACTGGAAAGAAGAAACACAGTCTTCAAGTATAGTCTTATACTCATTTTTAGCAACTTCTTCCATATCACGATATTTCTTAGACATGGTTTCTGCCGCTTGACTCATTTTTTCATTAGCAAGTTCATAGCTCTTTTCATAGATAGCATTAGAAGACTCTTCCGCTTGCTTTTGGAGAGTGGCAATATTTGATAAAATTTCTTCTTTTTTTGCCGTTAAAGAAGAATGTTCTTTTGATAGTTCTAATAATTCGGCACGCAAATTTTCATTCTGAGATTGCGTATCCTCATCTAGTTTCTAAACCGTTTTTAATTTTGGTTTTAGGACTACATAAAGAACAAGCGCACCGATTAGAACTCCTAATAATAAAAATAGAATTTCCATATAAGTGCTAAAAAGAGGGGTAGAAGTTATCTACCCCTCATATTATCTATATAAATTACTCAGCGTCAGCGTCGGGATCAAAGTTCATGCCCTCGGCAGTGAGAGAGAGGAACTTCACAGCCTTATGAGTGCCGTCATCAAGCTCAATCTCAGCGGGAGTGCGAACGCCCAAGCCCTTGCGCTGGATAGCGGAAGTAAAGATACCATCGACAGAACGCTTCTCAAGACCGAGAGCCTCAGCGACATCAGCGGCAGTAACCTGCTGACCATTGACTTCCTTCAAATAATTAAGAACCTTCTTAGAATTTTCCTTCATAGCCATAGTAATAAATCTCCTTTTAAATAAATAATAAATAATTTTTTTTCTTCAAGCTTTTAGCTTATGTAAATATTATAACAAAATTTTTTCTCAAAGTCAAGATTTTTCGTTTAAAATTTCTTGAACAAGCTCATCAAGTGCTAACATATCCTCTACACTTGACACCTTTCCAGAAAGTTCTAAAATTGCGTCTTGAGCTTTGGCGACCGCCTTAGCGTCGTCACTATTTTGAATAATATACTCGGCATCAGCGATTTTCTTCGCCAAATTTTTGAGTTCTTTCTTTTTCATACTGAAAAAATTTCATTCCTTAACTTACAAAAATATTATAACAAATTTTTTTAAAAATGTCAATCATTGGAGACCGAACATCTCAATAAAAGCATCTTCAGAGATAATTGGTACTCCGAGTTTCTTCGCTGAAACATTTTTAGATGATGTAGAATTTACATCATTATTGATAAGATAACTGGTCTTACCACTAATTGAGCCAGCCACCTTACCGCCTCGTCTTTCGATTGCGGCTTTTAAATCATCACGATTCTTATACTTATTAACTTTACCAGTAATAACGACCGTAATGTCTGCTAGACTATCCCTAACATCATCAGAATTTACTTCAACAGAATTAATTGTGAGATAGTTAGCATATAAAGTTTTTGCTTCGGTGTAATCAAATCTGGTAATAGCAGAATGCATTTCAAATCCAAAATTAGGAATATCCCAAAAATGATAGCCAGATTCAATTGCGTTCATAAAAGAGTCCCAAGTAGGGAAGACTTTAACAAGCTCTTTAGAAGCAGTAGAACCAATTAGAGGAATGCCAAGAGCAGCAATGAAGGCGTGTAATTCACAACTGCGTCCGGCGGCAATGGCATCGAGAACTTTATCAACGGATTTTACACCGAAGCCTGGCATTTTAATCCATTCGGCACGATGATTTGCCAATTCAAACAAATCGGTACTATTGGATACCCAACCCCAATCAATAAGCTTCTCAAGAGTTGCTTTCGACAAGCCCTTAATATCAAGGCCCTTTTTACCACAGAAGTGGTCAAGCTTATTAATTAATTTGCCATCACAAGAAGGATTAGAACAATACAATACTTTTGTATCAATATCCATTCTAATTTCAGTTTTACCACCACAAATAGGGCAGACTTCTGGAATCTGTAAATTTTGAGGAAAAGGCATAAGATAAGGATTGCCAATATGACTATAGCCTGTGTCACAGACCTTTTCGGCAGACATAATCTGCGGAATAATCATATTTGCCTTAAATACTTCTACCTTCTGGCCATAATACGGCTCTCCCAAAATTTCTTCCATAATACTAAGATTATGAAGACTTGCTCTACTTACTGTAGAACCATCCATATCAATTGGCTCAAAGATAGCGACCGGAGTAAGAACGCCAGTTCTACCCATGGTCCAATCGATACCAGTCAACCAACTGCCGAAAGTCTCATCATAAAACTTATAAGCAATCGCATTCTTAAAGTGATGTGAGGTTTGACCTAAAGAGCGACCATATTCTACATCGTCAAACTTAAAGACAATGCCATCAATGGGGAAATTATCAGCAATTTCTTTCAAATCATTGACAATTTTTTCAAGAGTAGTTCCATATTTTTCTGCATCTGCGAGGGAGGGGCCTCGGTTAAATGGAACGGTATAAAAACCGCACTTATTTAACATAGATAATCTATTGGAAAGATATTGCTCGTCTTCAAATCCTTGAATTACTTCCCAGGCGATAAATTGCAGTTTACGCTGGGCGCATTCCTTAGCATCTAGGAGTCTAATGCTACCGGCGGCGAAGTTACGAGGATTCTTATAATCATTTTCAAATTCCTTGAAATCTGATTTAGAACAAATAATTTCACCATCAATAACTAACGCACCTTTATAAGGAATGTATTTAGGAATTGAAGGAATTACTCTAGCATTATGTAGAATATTTTCTCCTACCTTACCATTGCCGCGTGTTTCAGCGGAAACGAGAAGGCCATCATAATATTTCAAACTACAAGTTAACCCGTCCATCTTACACATAGCAAGATAGGGAGCATTCCCTAAAAAGTCTTTTACTTCTTCTAGTGCTTTCGTCTTCTCCAACGACAACATGTCATGATTATGATCGACTTTTTCAAGGGAATTCACGACCTCATAGGAAATATTTTGAGTGGGGGAGTTGTTAAAGTAAATTGAGTATTTCTTTTCCAATTCTTGAAGTTCAAAATAAGCTTTATCCCAATCAGTATCGGAAATGAGAGGATTGCCTTCATCATACATCATAGTATGGAAATTAAGATACTCAACGAGTTGTTGAATCTGTTCAACTGGATTCATAACTTTCTCCTTCATCTCTTTTATATAAATATTATATCAAAAATTTTTAGAAAAATCAATATAAGGAGGATTATACCTCCTTATATTTTTTAATTATTATATTTTGCGAAAGCTAAGCATCCACCTTGACAACTTTTATCTTTAAATTTTTCACAAAAAGAACAATTTCCACTTGAATTTTTTTCTTGTAATGGACACATTTTTTCATTTTGTAAATATTCAGTTAGTTCTGATAAATTTTCAAATTGATTTATATCCACGGGGTCATAAGAACCAAAACAAGCAGTTGCTTTCATATCAGCCGTTATATCTACTACTGGATGACATACAGGATGCCAATTTTCAATATATTTTTTAAATTCTTCTAATTCTTCTTCTGAGAAGTAGCATTCAGGCACATGATTACAATCCAGTCTTACTTTAACTCCATATTCTTTAGCTTTATTCATAAAATCGAGGAAAATTATTTTTGCTTGCTTATAATATTCATCTTTATTAACATGAGTATAGTCACAAGTTGGAGCGACAAAACTACAGCGAACATTAGTTTTATAATATCGTTTAGCAGCTTTTAATATGTATTCATAATCTTTAATATCTGGATATAAATTTATACCTAAATTAACGAATTTAATTTTACCGTTTGCTTTTAATTGTTCTAAATTAAATAAAATTTTATTCCAATTAGACTCTCCAATGATATTGGGTTCATTTAAATTTAATAAACAAGTAAAATTTTTATTTAAATATGGAATTACTTTTTCTAAATAAATTCCATTGCTAAATATAACCAAAGGAATTTTATTTATATTAGAAAAATTTAAAAATTGTTTTAGAATTGTTCTAAAATGAGAATGAGTTGTTGGTTCTCCACCGATAATACCAATTCTACCAACATTTGGACTTTTACTTAAAAAAGATAAAATATCATCCAGCTACTCTTTAGTGATTTCTTTTTTATCTTCTTGAATAAATTCATCAGCAAAACAATAAGGACATTTTAAATTACAGTAATTAGTAATTGCAATATTTGCCATATTTATTGCTCCTCTTTTTTCTTTCTTTCAATTTCTTTTATTTCGGTTAAACTAAAATAATTATTTCTTTTTAATAGATTAATGAAAATAGGATTATAAGTTTTATCTTCTATATCAATATCTTTAATTAATTCATAAATACCATTCAATAACAATTTATTATATTTACAAACTCTTGGATTTAAAGTTGTATATGAAGGGTCGTGCTCATAGTTATTACCCATACATCCTCCATTACAAACATTTGCCCATGGACAATCTTTACAAGAATTTTTAATTAATTGCTGTTGTTTAGCTAAAGTATTTAATAAAGCAGGGTGAAATAATAAATCACTATAATGCTCAATATCTCGTATATTTACAATAGTATTGTCTTTAGCGCTAGAACCACATTGACCTATATTGCCATATGGGTCCACAATAAACCAGCCTTTTAAACAATATCCATCTTCACAGATTGAAGTAAATCCTAATAATCTAGCAATATGCCTTGTTAAATATCTATCTTCAATTGGATTATTTGTATCATGAATCCAATAATTTAAATAATCTAAAACATATTGAGCGCTTTCTTCGCTAGTTAATAAAAAAGGATTTGTATTTTCAACAACATTTTCTCTAACTACACAACTCTAAAAACATTTAATACCAATTGATTTATAATACTCATAATTTTCAATCATATGATGAGCAGTTTCTTTTGTATAAACAGTAATAAAGCCCGGGAAATTATCAATTGTCTTTGATAATTCTAGAATTTTTTTTGTAGACATCACGCCTCTATTATGGTCATTATCAATTCCATCAAAAGAAGTTCCCCAATTAATATTTAAATCTTTATACAATTGAATTTTTTCTGGAGTTAAAGCTACACTATTTGTTTGAAGAGTTGTTTTAAAATCAAAATTATTTTTATGTTTTATTTCTTCAACCAATTGAATTAGAGAGTCTGGTAGTAAAGTTGGTTCTCCACCATGCCAAGTTAACTCTCTCATCATTGGCCCTAATTTTTCAATAGTCATTCTAGCTATATCTTCAGACATAATTTTAGTATAATAATTATCTCTTAATTTATTATGCTCACAATAAATACAGTTTAAATTACAAGTATAATTACCATGCATTAAAACTAGAATCTTAGGATTGTCTCTATCTTTATTAGTAGTAAATTTTATTCTATTATAATATAAATCATTTATTAACTACTAATTTTTTTCTCGTTTATTGGTTGGAAATAAATTATATTTTAAAAATAAATTAAAATCAGTCATTTTTATCTCCTTAGCTTGAAACATAATATTTTTTTGCGTTAAA
>JAGCLR010000233.1 GCA_017646885.1 Methanobrevibacter sp.
CCTTTTTCTTGCAGAAACGAGAAAAACGAGATTTTAAAAATTGAAATTTACACTAAAGGTGTATGAAAAAATTGAAAGTAGGTGTAAAAAATGGCATTTGGTTTTAATAATGACAAATCGAAAAGTGCAACTATTGAAAGTATAGCTGCATCTATGTTCCGGGTGAAATCGTATCAAAGTAGTAAGTTGCCTATAGGGGATCATACTACAGTTAGAATTGATATTACTGGTGAAACTGCATATGAACCAGTTGGTATTTTGTCTATTACTGGTTCTAATTTATCGTATTTGTATCTTAACTTCTTCTATATTGACAAAATCGATGATTATAATTATGCAGCTTTCATCGGTTTGCGTAATACGAGTGGAAACACTGAAACAACTAATGTGAATATTAACGTACTACTTCAGAAGAAACAGAACGTGGTGATGTAAATGTCTAGGTTCGATGAATTAATTAAACTGGTTGGTGATGATCCGAGAAACCGAAAAATGGTTGAATATGTGGTTGATCTGGAAACCAGAATTGATGAATTGATTAAAGCTGATAAGGCCGGTGAAGCACCATTTTATGAAGTGAACCCGAAACGGCCACAACAACAACGTGTGAACGCAACTTTCAAAGCGTACAAAGAAATGTTGCAGCAATACACTAATTGCTATAAAGCGTTATTCAAAGTGAATGATGTTGATGAAGATAAAAATGAAAGTCCGTTAAGATCGTGGGCGAAAAAAAGAAATGCTGATTAAAGAAAGAAAATTATGGACACCAGATAATAGTAATTTGTTATTGTATAAAGAAAGCATTGATGCCGGTGAAATTCTGGTTGGTGCTGAATTGTACACGGAACTTGAAAACTTAATAGATGATTTACTGCATAATGACGAATATTATTATGATACTGCAGATGCTATAGCTAGAATGGATTTTATGGAAAACTGCGTGAGGTTGACAAAATCACCATTCTACAATAAACCTATGGTTTTGATGCTTTGGCAAAAAGCTTTTATTGAAACAGTTTATAGTTTCAAAATGTCACGTGATCTGGTTGATGCCGGGAAAGTTATTGACAGATTTAAAAAGATACTTCTGTTAATTGCTCGTAAGAATACTAAATCAGAAACATGTAGTGCACTAGGTTTATCTGAATTTATAGTTGGTAATGAAGGTGCAGATATTGTTTGCAGTAGTAATGATGATAATCAAGCTTCACTTACATACGATGCAATTGACACCATGCGGTTGTTAATTGATCCAGATGGTTTAGATACTCATAGAAACCAAAGATACATTTTAAACAAGGTGACAAACACCAAAGTATTCAAATTATCGGATCGAACAAAAAACAAAGAAGGCCGTAATATCGATTTTGCTATTGTCGATGAAATTCATGAAATGAAAACTAATGTGATAGCTAAATCAATAGAACAAAGTCAAAGCTTGAAAGATAACCCTAAAGAAATATTAATTACAACTGAAGGTTTTATTGATGGTGGGTATCTTGATAGTGAAACAAAGAAAGCACGCAGTATTATTAATGGTGAAGATGATAGTATTTCTGCTAAAAGATACTTGCCGTGGTTGTACACACAAGATAGTGAACAGGAAATTTTTAATGATCCTAGTACATGGATTAAATCTAACCCAACTTTAGGTGTCGTTAAAAAGTATTCGTATCTGGAAGAACAGGTTGATTTAGCTAGAAAATCAAAAGCAGATAGAATTTTTGTATTGTCTAAAGATTTTAACTGGAAACAAAATGTTGCGGTTAGTTGGTTAAATCTGGAAGATTACAATTATAATATGAAGTATGATCTTGAAGATTTGCGTGGTTCGTTTATTCTCGGTCATGTCGATTTAGCGCAAACAAACGATTTAGTATGTGCAAAAGCGTTAACTGTTAAAGATGGTATCAAGATCATAATTACAAAGTATTTCATACCGGCCACAAAACTACAACTAAATCATGACGATCACAACGCCGGTGCAAAATATAAAGAATGGGTTGATGCTGGTTTGATTACTGTTTCTGAAGGAAACGATGTTGATCTATCACTAGTTGCTGAATGGTTTTATTATTTGTACAGTAAGTACAACATGAAACTATACAAATGCGGTTACGATCAACGATTTTCTAAAGAATGGTTGAAAGCTATGGAAACATACGGATGGTATAAAGGTGAAGATGGAACAATTGAATTAGTAGTACAAAATAGTGAAACACTAGATAATGCAAGAATTTTATGTGAAAATGATTTTAAAGCTAGGTTAATCAACTACAATAACAACCCGGTTGACAGGTGGTGTTTTGGTAATTCATGTATTAAGGTGAACGAGAAAAGACAAGGTTTGATTGTAAAAACGAACGATGAAAAGAAAATTGATGGTGCAGTAACACTAGTAAGTTTATATGAAATGTACAGAAGATACAGAAACGAATTAAAATCTAAATGGGGGTTAAAGTAAACTATGGGAATTTTTGACAGGATTTTTAGAAGATCACCAGAAAGAATGAAGTATGCACCCACTTTGAATGGGTTCATGCCTATTTACGGTCAATTTGGCACTAATATTTATGCATCTGATGTAGTGCAACAAGCCGTAAAGTGTATAGTGGATGAAATGAAGAAATTGAACCCGGTACACGTGCGGTATGTTAATAGTGATCCAGTGCCGGTAAAAGGTGATATACAAGATGTGTTGAGTGATCCGAACCCACTAATGACAACTTCAGAATTTTTGGAAAAAACAACATGGTTATTGATGCTTAACTATAATGCGTTTATCATTCCAACTTATTATACATGGGTTGATGAGAAAACCGGCATTACTAGAAGAACGTATGAAAGTTTGTACCCTATTAACCCGGCTGAAGTAGATTTTATTGAAGATGCTTCTGGTAAACTGTTTGTCAAGTTTACGTTTAGAAATGGTTATAATACAACTATTCCTTATTCTGATATAATTCACATCAAATACAATTACTCGGTTAGTGAATATATGGGTGGTAATGAGTTAGGACAACCCGAACATGCACCACTTTTGAAAACATTACAGTTGAACGAACAACTGTTAAAAGGTGTTGCTAAAGCTATGAACGCTAGTTATAGCATTAATGGTATTGTTAAGTTTAATACTATGCTTGATGATGGTAGAACAGAACAAGCTTTAGCAGATTTTGAACGTAAGCTGCAAAATTCAGAAAGCGGATTTTTACCGCTTGATTTGAAGGCCGAGTTTACACCAGTTGATAAAAAAGTAGCTTTGGTGGATCAAAACACACTGAAATTCATTGATGAAAAAATATTACGTAATTGGGGTGTTCCGCTTTCTATTCTTACTGGTGATTATACTAAAGAACAATATGAAGCGTTTTACCAGAAAGCACTAGAACCGCTTATTACGGCCTATAAACAAGCTTTCACTAAAAAGATGTTGACAACCCGGGAAAGATCGTTTGGTAACAGAATTGAATTTTACACTAAAGATTTAATTTTTATGTCAATTTCCCAAAAAATTGAAATGATTAACATGCTTTCACCAACTGGTTCACTTTTTGAAAACGAAAAGCGTGCTATTCTCGGGTTAATGCCACTTCCAGAACTGGAAGGTAAACGCTACATGTCATTGAACTGGATCGATGCAAACGATGCGTCACAATATCAAGTAGGTAAAGTTGATGATGTTGTTGTCGATGAAACAAAAGAAGATGTGTAACTATTGCAATTTTTGGTAAAATTGTATATAATGTAGTATAGGTATAATTATATTTATGAGGTATTTATTATGCTAGAAAAACGTAGTTTTGAATTTGAAGTGCGTGCACTTGAAACGGAAACCGGCGAAAAGATCATTACCGGGAAACCTATTGTTTACAATTCACGTACTAATTTGGGCGATTTTGATGAAATCATTGAAGCTGGTGCACTTGATGCAACTGATTTAACTGATGTTCGCTTTCTCGTAAATCATAATACGGATATGATACCATTAGCACGTTCTCGTAGAAATAATGGTAATAGTACTATGAAGCTTTCTATTGATGAAGGTGGTTTGAACATTGATTTTATCAAACTTGATACTGAAAATAACAGTGATGCTAGATCACTTTACAGTGCCGTTTCTCGTGGTGATATTACTGGTATGTCTTTCATGTTTTTTGTTGATGACAATGGTCAAATGTGGGAAAACATGAACACGGATCACCCGACACGGCACATTTTCAATATACTTCGGGTTCTAGAAGTTTCGGCCGTTACTTTTCCGGCCTATGAAGCAACTGAAATATATGCACGATCTTCTGCTGCAGCACTGGAAAGTGCTAAAACTGTATTGGAAAATGCACGTGCAAATTATCGTGCGTCACTGGAAAGTGATACAAAAAACAGTGAATTAGAACTACTCAAAGAAAAAACTAAAATCTTAACAGGGGGAATTTAACATGCGAAAAGCAATTCTTGAAAAGAAACTTGCACGTTTGATGGAAAAGCAAAAGGCACTTTCCGCACGTGCACTTGCATCTGAAGATGCTAATGAAGTAAGAAGCATTAATGAAACACTTTCTGAAGTTAATGCTGAAATCGAAGAAACACGTGATGAAATTTCTGCAATTGATGCAGAAATGCGTGATGTTGTACCGGCAAACGCAGAACTGCGTAATGGTGCAATTGTTGGTGCGTTTACGGCAAAGTCCGAAGGAACTGAAGCACGTGAAGATAATTATTTTGAAAGTGTAGAGTACAGAAAAGCGTTCATGAAGTTTGTACAAACTGGTGAGCCTATCATGCGTGCCGGTGAAGCAATTTCTACTGGTGATACTGGTGCTGCTATTCCTGTAACTATAATGAATGATGTTATCAACACTGTTAGAAAGCGTTACGGAAATCTTTATAATAAGGTTCGTAAGCTTTCCGTTCAAGGTGGTGTTGATTTTCCTATCGGTGCACTTTCTGCAAAGTTTAAGTGGATCAACGAAAAAACAGTTTCGCCTAGACAACGTGTAGGTGATACAGATAAAATTTCTTTCAAGTTTAACACTGCAGAAATTCGTGTTGCACAAACATTTCTTTCTCAAATCGTAACACTTTCTTCTTTTGAAAGTAAGCTTGCTGAAGTTATCGCAATTGCATATCTGCAAGCAATGGATGAAGGTATTGTTGTTGGTTCTGGTGATGGTTCTATGCTCGGTATTCTTAATGATCCTAGAGTAACGAACAGTATCACAATGACCGCTTCGGATATGAACGATTGGAAAGCATGGCGTAAAAACTTCTTTGCGAAGCTTCCGCTCGGTTATCGTGCCGGTGAATTTATTTTTCCGCTTTCTACAGTTGAAACGTATCTTGAAACAATGTCTGATGCGAACAACAACCCGGTATTCCGTCAAGCAACCGGCCTTGAAGTCAATGATGGTGATGCAGTAAACCCGAACGGCCGTTTCTTTGGCCGTGACATTTCACTTGTAGAACCAGATATTATTGCTGATTTTGATAGTGCTTCTGCTGGTGATGTTATCGGTGTATTTTGGCAACCAGAAGAATACGCTATTAATGAAAACTTTGGTTTCACAATGCGTAGATACTTCGACGAAGAAACGAATGAATGGGTTGACAAGGCACTTGTTGTAGTTGATGGAAAGGTACTTAACCCGAAGGGTATTTATCTTATCAAGAAGGGTTAATAGGGGGTGTTAATATGTTGATTAACACAATTGAAGCTTTACAACAACTGTATGTTGCTTTGGGTGGTGATATTGCTGATGTTCAAAATATCACCATTACACCAGAAATGATTAGTGCATTAACTGATGTAGCTGCTGCAGCTGCTAGTGAATTACCGGCCGTAAAAGCTGCAGATAATGGTAAATTTTTACGAGTTGTTAGCGGAAAATGGGCAAAATCTGAAGTAGATATACCTACTGGTGATTTTTTGCAAGGTTTTGGTACATATACTGGTTTTGCAAATATGTTTATTCCAAAATCAATGTACAAACAAGTAACAGAAAGTAGTATTCTTGATGTTAATTTTACTGGTGAAGGTGTACACCATTATTTCTATTGTAATGGGTGTGCCGTAAATAATGCATTAACGTTTATTTGTGTGGTTCGTGGTGCAAGCGCAACAACTTATCATACTTTTTCTGTTAATGTTTCTGCTACATCTGATACACAAGAAATTGCAATTACTACAACAACAATTAACGATCCAGCTTCCGCTGAATAATAATAAGGGGGTAAAAACAAATGATTAACAATGATAGAATTGTACCTGTAGAAAAGGTTGATCTGCTTACATTGTACGGCAATATTCTTGTTATTGCCGGTACTACAATTGCTAAAGTAGATGCAACTGGTGCTTCTGGTGCGTTTGAACTTGCTGAAGGTTCTGGTAATTTTATTGCTAGTGAGCCGGTAAAGTCTTTTGATTTTGGTGCAGATGTATCTGCTGCAGTGGTTTACTTCATTCCTACATATGATTATGTTGGTTTCTCTATTGCTGGTTCTGCAGTAGTAACTGAAGGTGCTGAAGTAGAAGTTGGTGGTGTTGATCTTTATACCGCTACACTTGCAGATAGTGCCGTAACAATTGCAAAAGTGGGTTTCTGATATAGTTTGTGGTAAAACCCGAACTGTAATTTTTAGGGGGTGCAGAAATGACCGAAGCACAACAAATAGCAAAAATAAAATCTGCTTTGGGTATCGGTGCTGGTATTCCAGATGATACTATTAGTGTTTGGTTAACCGACGCAAAAGATTTTATGTTAAAGGCCGGTGTACCTACTTCAGTTATTAATGCTGATACTACTATTGGTACTTTAACTCGTGGTGTTTCTGATTTATGGAATTATGGTTCGGGTGATACCGGGTTTTCTACTGTATTTGAAAAGCGTGTTGCACAATTAGCTTTAGGTAATAAGAAATGAAAGAATATCAACCAACTACACCATTTAATGTTGCCGGGAAATATTATATATGTACTGGTGAAGCTATGGTAAAAGGTGTTTTGAAAAAAACATATGATTTTACACATGGTGAAACATTTTATTGTAGTTTTCGTTCATTTGGTGGTACTGAAGTTAATAGTAATGGTATAACGTTTGTTGAAAATACAGTAATTGTTGAAACGTGGTATGATCCGAGTATCAAAGCTGATACTGTAATTGAAGTTGATGGTTGTAGATATGAAATCATCGGTGTACCAGAAAATATATCAATGCGAAACAAGTGGTTAAAGTTTAAAGTGCGTGAAGTCAAAGGTGGTGCATAATGTCACAAAAACTGTTATTCATGCAAACACCAGATTTTAAAAAGATGTTATCTGATATTGATAAACTATCTTCTACTGGAATTGATGAAGCGGTTAGAAGTGCATTAATCGAATGTCACCAGTATGTAACGCCACTGATGAAACAGGCCATTTCTAGACATAGATTGACAGGAATAACTGAAGCATCGTTAGATGAAACACCAGTTGTTAATGTTAGTGGTTTTGAATATAGTATTGATGTTGGTTTTCACGTTTCAAGGGGTGGTTTACCTTCTATTTTCTTAATTAGAGGAACACCAAAAATTAACCCGGATCAACAACTATATGATGCAGTGTACGGTAGAACTACAAAGAATAAACTGTATGAAATACAGTTGAAACACGTTAAAGATGTTTTGCAGAAATATATGGGTAAGTAAGAAATGAATGTTGAAGATAAATTGATAGCTTTACTTGAAACTTTTAAATATCCTCTTTACAGACAAGGTAGTTTAGCTAAAAATGCGCTTTATCCAGACACATTTTTTACTTTTTGGGAATTACCACAAGCTGAAAGCAGTTATGATAACGAAACAAAATTTGTTATTTATAACTTTAATGTGTTTGTGTACAGTATCGATCCGTTATTGCTGGAAACTTTACTTGCAAACGCAAGGACACTATTAAAAAGAAACAACTTTATAATCATAGTGCGTGGTTTTGATGCAGCTTCTGATGAAATATCACACACTGGTAAAGGTTTTGAAGTTGCTTTTTTGAATACTGAAACTTAAAATATTATAAAGGGGGTAAAACCAAAAATGAGTGAAACTTATTTTGAATATCGTGGTGTAGATCAATTCCACATTTCCAAAATTACCAAAGATGATAAAACCGGGTACGAAACAGAAACACCTGTTTATTTTCAGCCGGTTTCTGAAATTGGTAAAACAACTGATAGTGCTTCTGAAGCACATTACTACGACAACAAAGCGTTGATTATTGTATCATCTGAAAGTGCTGATACTATCCAGATCATCATGACAGTACCGACACTTGCACAACTTGCACAAATTACTGGTAAATCTTTTGATGAAGAAACAGGTATGTATGTTGATGGTGAACGCAACAACGAGTATTACGCTATTTCCTATCGTACAAAGGGTACAGATGGCAAGTATCGTTATGTTTCTCGTTTGAAGGGTTCTTTTAATATCCCGGAAGAAACGAATGATACAGAAAATGATGGTACTGATACCACTAACATTACTGTTACCTATACCGGCATTTACACGAATTACGAGTTTAACAAGGGTAAGAAAGTAAATGGTGTTTGGGTAAAGAGTTCTGCAAAGGGTGTTGTAGTTGATGAACGTTATGATAAGGTTGATTTTTCTACTTTCTTTGATGAAGTGAAAACACCCGATAATGTAACGGCCGTAACACCTACTACAACCTTTAGTGTTACAAATACACTTACTCATGTTGTTAATAGTAATACAGATGCTGCAGTAGCAGAAAACGGTACGTATCTTGCAGCACTTACCGCTGAAACTGGTTATGCTATTTCCAGTGTAACAGTTACTATGGGTGGTACTGATGTTACAAGCACTGTTTACAATTCAGAAAATGGTGTAATTTATATCAGTGAAGTTACTGGTGCTATTGTTATTACCGCAACGGCCACTGAAAGCGAAGGTTAAGTTAAACGTGGTGGTGTAGTGGTTTTTACTACTACACCACTACAATAATAATTGAAGGGAAGGTTATTATATTATGGAATTAAGATTGAAAATTTACAAAGCTGAAAATCACAATGAGGTTGAAAAAGTTTATAGTGTTGATAGTTTAACTATCATGTTCGGTACTGTAGAAGATATTATTAATGTTATTGATATTGATAAAATCAATGATAATACTGCAGTGGCCGGTATGATCCTTAAAGGATGGAAACAGTTAAAGCCGTTTTTACTTGATATTTTCCCGGGTTTAACTGAAGAAGAAATTAAGCGTGTTAAGATTACGGAAATGATACCGCTTTTCAATGATATTTTTAAATCTATTGGAAATGATCTTAATATTTTGGTAAGCGGAAAAAACTAAATGAGGGTGTAGATACTTCTACACCCATTTACGATATATTATTTGATATGTGTGTTGATGCGTGCGATAGATTTAAAGGATTAACACCATTAAATTTAAGAAGTGCACGTTCTCGGGAAGTTTTCTTGATGTTCCGAAGGTTAACGGATCATGCAGAACGAGAAAACAAAAAGAATAAGAAGCAAAAGAACAAAGTGATTAGAAGGCCGGCCGGCGATAATTGGTTTTAAGTTATGGCAAATAGAAACAATGACGCAACTACAAAACTAGGTATTGATGTTGCTTCTTTTAAAAAAGGTTTGACAGAAGCATCTAACCAGATTAAACAAGCAAATGCTGAATTTAAAAAAGCATCTGCTGGTATGGATAATTGGTCCAAAAGTACTGAAGGTGTTCAAGCAAAGATCAAGCAACTGCAAAGTGTGCTTGATGCTGAAAACAAAAAACTTGATACACTTAAAGCTCAATTAGATGCAGTTAAAAAATCTGAAGGTGAAAATAGTGATGCTGCAAAGCAATTAGAAATTGCAATTACAAATCAAGAAGCATCTATTAAGAAAACCGAAAAATCATTAAAAGATTATAACACTAAACTTAATGATATTAAGAAAAGCGAAGAAGCAACTACAACGGCCACTTCTAAACTTAATACTACTATTGATGCGCAAGAAAAAGAACTTTCTGATTTGAAAGAAAAGTATGCTAATGTTGTACTTGAACAAGGCAAAAATAGCAAAGAAGCAAAAGAATTATCTAAACAAATTGGTGTTCTTTCTGGTGATCTTCAGACAAACAAACAGAAACTAAACGATGCGAAAACCGCTGCAGATAGCTTTGACAAAGGCATGGATGAAGCCGGGAAATCTGCAAAAGATGCCGGTAAAGATGCAAAAGAAGCTGCTAGTGGTGGTTTTACTGTATTAAAAGGTGCTTTAGCTGATTTATTATCAAAAGGTATTCAAACTGTAGTGCAAGGCTTTAAAGATTTAGCTAAAGCTTCTGCAGATGCGTTTGAAGCGTTTGATGAAGGCCGTGATAAGGTAATTAAAGCAACTGGTGCAACTGGTAAATCTGCAGAAGATTTGACTAAATCGTATAAAAATGTTGCAAAAACTATTGTTGGTGATTTTTCCACAATTGGTGGTGCTTTGGGTGAAGTTTCTACACGGTTTGATGTAACTGGTGATGATCTGGAAAACATGACAAAAGATTTTCTAAAGTTTGCAGACATTACCGGCACTGATGCAACAAACGCAGTACGATTAGTTTCTCGTGCTATGAATAATGCCGGTATTGATACTAAAGATTATAATAAAGTGCTTGATGCACTTGCTAAAGCGTCACAAAAATCTGGTGTATCTATCGATAAACTAGCTGAAAACCTTACAAAGTATGGTGTTCCTATGCGTGAACTAGGTTTCGATACGAATGAAACAATTGCAGTTTTCGCACAATGGGAAAAGGCCGGTGTTAATACAGAAACCGCTTTTGCAGGTATGCAAAAAGCAGTTGCTAATTGGCAAAAAGAAGGTAAAGATGCTAAAACTGAATTTATTGATGTTTTAGACAAAATTTCACACACTGAAGATAGTACTAAAGCTGCACAAATTGCAGTAGAAGCTTTTGGTAAGAAAGCAGGCCCGGAACTTGCAGAACTTATCAGAAGTGGTAAATTTGAATTTTCTGATTTTATTAATGTAATTGAAAATTCAGAAGGTACTGTTAATGATACTTTTGAAGGTACACAAGATGCATCTGATAAATTAAAGTTAGCACTGCAGAATTTAAAAATTACAGTTGGTGACATGGTAGATAAATTTCTACAAAAACATGGACCTGCAATTGAAAGTTTTATTAATGATAAAGTGTTACCAACTGTTGAAAGTGCGCTTGAATGGATCGGTAACAATGGTGCTAATTTAGTAAATTCTTTAGTTGAAAAAGTTAAAGATGCTAAAAGTGCGTTTTCTCGGTTTTGGGAAATCACACAAGCGGTATTTAGCTTTTTGAAGGGTGCAGCAACTACTGCAGTTAACAAGATTAGAAAAGCATTTGAAAAAATACAACCTATTGCAGAAGGTGTATTTAAGTGGTTAGTAGATCACAAAACCGAGTTACTAGCGGTTTTGGGTGGTATTGGTGCTGCATTTGTCGCATGGAACATTGTTTCTTTAGTTTCCGGGTTAATGTCATTTGTAGCAGCACTAAAAGCTATGGGTGCTGCTGCAGTTGTCGCAACTGCGAAACAGTGGTTACTTAATGCAGCAATGATGGCAAATCCTATAGGTTTAGTTGTTGCAGCTATTGCCGGACTAGTAGCAGCATTTGTTATTCTTTGGAATAAAAGCGAAAAATTCAGAAATTTCTGGAAGAATTTGATGAAAAATATCACTGAATGGGGTGCTAAAGCATGGGATAAAATCGGTGAATTTTTCTATAAAGCCGGTGAAAATATCAAAAAACCATTTGTCAAAATTGGTAAATGGTTTGGTGATAGATGGAATGATATTACTACTGTTTTTGCTAAAGTTGGTGTATTTTTCAAGCAAAAATTTGATGAAGCATACACTAATGTTACAACTGCGTTTAAATTAATCGGTTCGTGGTTCTCGGATAGATGGAATGATGTTAAAAATGCGTTTTCTGCAGTTGGTACATGGTTCAAAGAACGATTTGAAGAAGCATATACAAATGTTAAAACTGCATTTGAATTAATTGGTTCGTGGTTCTCGGATCGGTACACGGATATTAAAAACGCATTTAAAGAAATCGGTAATTGGTTCAAAGAAAAATTTGAAGAAGCCTATAAAAATATCAAAGATATATTTACTGGTATCGGTACATGGTTTAGTGATAGATATACCGATATTCAGAACGCATTAATTGGTGTTTCCGGGTGGTTCAAAGAACAATTTGAAACTGGATATTCTAATATTACTGGTGCGTTTGGCAATATCGGATCGTGGTTTGGTGATAGATATTCTGATATTAAAAATGCATTTAGTGGTATTGGTGGTTGGTTCAAGAAAACATTTGGTGATGCATGGGATAATGTAAAAAAGATATTCAAAGTATCTACTGTTAAAACATGGTTTAGTGATGTTTGGGTAGGTATCAAAAGTGTATTTACTGGTGTTGGTGGATGGTTTGAAAAAATCTTTAATGGTGTAAAAAGTTTAATTGTTGCACCACTTAATGCAATTATCGATGGTTTGAATTATGTAATTGATGGCCTTAATTCGTTAAGTATTGATATTCCTTCGTGGGTGCCGTGGGTAGGTGGTGAAACATGGGGTATTGATATATCTAGATTAAACCACATTGCACTTGCTAAAGGTGGTGTACTTAAAAAAGGTCAAGTTGGTTTACTTGAAGGTAATGGTGCAGAAGCAGTTGTACCATTAGATCAAAATAAAAAGTGGATAAATGCAACTGCAAAAGACATGAAGAACGCATTACAAGCTAATGGTGTTATTAATAATGGTAATACTATTACTAATTACAACTTCACGCAAAATAATACTTCACCTAAACCATTGAATAGGTTAGAAATATATCGGCAAACAAAAAACCAGTTTAATCTGTTTTCGGGGGTAAATTAACATGATGCAAGTGGTTGTTGAAAATAAATATGGTCAAAAACTGAATTTAACCCACAACAATAACTATGCTTTAGTTTCTGTTACCGGGTTAACACCACCAGCTGCAACTGTTAATTATACCAGTATTGCAACAAAAGATGGTGCAGTGCTAAATTCCGCACGTGCTGAAATTCGTAATATTGTGTTAACTATTATTCCTCAAAACAGTATAGAAACTAACAGAATTGAATTGTACAAGTATTTCAAGATTAAGCAATATATTAAAGTGTATCTTGAAAATAATACTAGAAGTGTATGGATAGATGGTGTTATTGAAACTATTGATGGTGATTTGTACCAACAAACAGAAACTATACAAGTTAGCATAATTTGTGTTGATCCGTATTTCCGTGATGCTGAAACGAATGAATATGTGTTTAGTAATATTATTTCTCGGTTCAAGTTTCCGTTTGCAATTGAAGAAATACCCGGTGTACCTATTTCAGAAATTTCAGAAATTACTGAAATTGCGATAAATAACAAAAGTGATACTGAAGTTGGTGCTATAATTACACTATCTGCTTTTGGTGCGTGCAGTGATCCTACTATCTACAACATGACCACTAATGAAAACTTTAGTTTAGATATTGATTTAGTAACTGGTGATGTTGTCACAATTGATACGAGAAACGGCCACAAATCAGTAACACTAAATCATGCAGGAACAATTACTAATATATTAAATTCCATGAAAGAAAACAGTGAATGGTTACAACTTCTGGAAGGTGATAATATTTTCTCATATGAATGTGTTTCTGGTGCGGATAATCTCAATATAACAGTTAGTGTTGAACCACTGTATGAAGGTATGTAAATATGATTTATTATTTACTGAATAAAGATTTAGAATATATTAGTGTTATTGAAAACTATCGGTCATTTATATGGACGAGTAGGTATAATACTTTTGGTGATTTTGAATTGTATTTACCAGCTTCAAAAGAAAATATTGCATTGTACAAACGTGGTTATTATATTATACGTGAAACGGATCGTAAGCACGCTATGATTATTTACAACATTGAAATTCAAACTGATATTGAAAATGGTGATTTTCTTATTATTACCGGCCGGTGCTTAAAATCAATTTTATATCAAAGAATTATATGGTCACAAACAGTTGTGAATGGTAATGTTGAAACTAAAATACGTGAACTTGTTACAGATAATTGTATCTCACCTAGTATAGAAGCACGCACAATTTCAAGATTAACACTAGGTTCTGTAATTGGTATTACTGATACAATTAAAACACAATACACTGGTGATAATCTCGGTGAAACTATTACCGGGTTATGTGAAACATTTGGTTTAGGTTTTGATGTTGAACTAGATTTACAAAACCATCAATTCAAGTTTGTTATGCTGAAAGGTGAAGATAGGACATATAATCAAAATGTAAACCCGGTTGTGGTATTCAGTAATGATTTTGACAATTTACTTACTACAGATTATATTATGAATAGTGAAGAATATAAAAATGTAGCACTAGTTGCCGGTGAAGGTGAAGGTACTTCACGAAAAGTTGCTTCTGTAGGTAGTGCAACTGATTTAGATAGATTTGAAATTTATATTGATGCACGTGATATTTCATCAAATGAAGGTGAAATACCATATGCAGATTATGTTGAATTACTTGCAGATAAAGGTGTAGAAGAACTTGCAGAATGTCAAATTGTAAAATCTATTAGTGGTGAAGTTTTACCAGATTATACTTATAAACTGAATATTGATTATTTTCTCGGTGATCTGGTTGAAATTCGTAATGATTATGGTGTTAAAATGGTTAGTAGAATTACTGAAATAATTGAATGTAATGATGAAAATGGTTATAGTTGCATACCAACATTTGCTAGTTAAAAGGGGGTTTAGTTGTGGCAATAGAATATGGTTTTTTTAATTCAGTTGGTGATGATCGTTTATACAATTCTGAAACTTTCAATACTTATTTTGAAGGTTTAATTAGTAGAAATGGTGTATTTGAAAATGTTACTAATAGGTTAGGTGTTACTGCAGATGGTACTGGTTTAACTATTATAGTAAACATTGGTAAAGCACTTGTTAATTCTCATTGGATAAAGCTTACTGCACCCGAAACTTTAACAGTTGCTACACCACATAATTTATTTGCTAGATGGGATCGTGTAGTTTTAAGATGGAATAGTAGTACACGTGATATTAGTTTGCATATTATGGAAGGTACACCAGCTTCACAACCACAACGTGATCCACCTGCACGCAGCGCAAGTATATATGAAATTGTGTTAGCATATGTATATGTACCGGCAAATGCAACCAGAATAACAAATGCAAATATATATGATATGAGAAACAATACTGCAGTGTGTGGTTTTGTTACCGGGTTGATTAATCAAGTAGACACAACTACTTTATTTAATCAATATGAAAATCGTATGCAAGCTATGGAAGCTAGATTTTTGGAATGGATGAATGACCAACAAAACCAGTTTGACGCATGGTATTATAATCTCACGCAAGAATTAACAGTTGGTGCTAGTATTGCAAGTTTCCGTAAAACTGTTATTGGTGGTTCTGGTGTAAGTGGTACAATTCAACTTAATATGGTTGGTTATACCTATGAAAGCAATGATGTTATTATCTGCAATTTGAATGGTTTGATACTTCAGAAAGACATTGATTATACATTAGTAACTAATGTGAACCCGGTTGAAATTAGATTAACTTCTCAACAAATGAGTGAAGGAAACAGATTTGATGTACTGGTTCTTAAATCCAACATGACACAAAGCGCAAGCGGTTTTGTTACCAGTGCTAGAGGAAACAAACTAATACACATTGAAGATGCATTAGCCGGTGCAGCTAAAGGTTTTTTAGTTGGTACAACTGGTGTATCTAATACTATTGTTACCACTAACAGAAACTTGTTTAGAATTGATTTGTTTGCTAATGCTTCATCAGATGGTGTTGTGCTTACTAAAAATGCAGATGGTAGTATTACAATTTCTGGTACGGCCACAAGCGCAACTACAAATTTCAGTAGAAGCATTGATAAAAATGCATTTATCCCGGGTTATACTTATACTATTAACAGTGGTAAAAGTAGTGGTAATGTTATTGTACAGATTAAACTTGATTATACTGATGAAACCAGTGATACATTTAATAGTACAAATGAACCGCTTACTTTCTCGGTAACTAAAGAAGTTGCATCTGCAACTGGAATTATTATTACTGGTGCAACTGGATCAATTGATGAAACAGTTAAACCACAACTTGAAGTGGGCGATACTGCAAACGAATTTGAAATGAATAGTTATGTGACGTTCGCATATGATGGTGTTACTAAACCTATTTTGACCGAGAACATCAATAATATCTATTCTACAGATGATGGTGTTAGTGATCTTCAGATAATTTATATTGTTGATGCCGGTTATATCGAAAATGGTGATAATATTGAATTTTAATAAGGGGGTGTAATAGTGTCTGTTAAAACATTTACTGTTTCATATATTCAAGCAATTGCAGATGCAATTCGTGCTAAAAATGGTTTAACACGTTCATATAAAGTATCAGAAATGCCCGAAGCAATTCTAGATATTCAAAGTGGAAATGATTTGATACTTTTAATGACAGGTAGTGATAGTTTTAATCTAGATGAAGATACAGTACCAACTGCATCTACTATTATTCCTGCGTACATGTTTTATAGTAACCAGAACATAAGAAATATTAATTATGATACACTTGTAACAATTGGTAATGCAGCTTTTCAAAATAGCAAGGTGAATAAAATCATTTTACCGGGTTGTACTTCAGTTGGTGCTAGTGCGTTTTTGGGTTGTGCTCAATTGAGTGGTGCAGATATTGATTTACAAAATTGTACTAGTTTGGGTAATAATGCATTTCAAAACTGTAATGTTTCTAACCCTATTAATAGTATTAATTTAGATAAACTTTTAACTATTGGTGATACTTGTTTTCAAGATAGTGGTTTTTGGAAAGGATCAAGCAACACTGCAGTATTAAATTTACCAAAATGCACAACAATTGGTGCTCGTGCGTTTGATGCAACTGTAAGTACATGGTCAAATAGATTTGCAGAAATTCATTTACCAGATGTAGTTGATATTGGTGGTACTGGTAGTACTTCACAAGTATTTAGGCGTGGATATTGTACTAATTTATATATTGGTGAACATTGTACGAATATTGGTACTGGTTTGTTTTATTCGGGTAAAGTGAATAATATCTATATTGAAGCGACAACACCACCAACTTTACGTGGTGCAATTGGTTCTGATACTTCAGTAGTCGATCATATTTATGTACCGGCCGATAGTGTTGATACTTATAAAGCTGCAAGCAATTGGTCAAGTTATGCTAGTAAAATTGAAGCAATACCAGTATAATAGAATTGTTACAACTAAATAAACTTCTATGTGTTATTGTGATCTGGTAAAATACCAGATGAAAAGATGCAGATTTTTATAGATTTGCATCTTTTTTCATGTTGACATTGTACAACTAAAGGTGTATAGTATAACCATAAACTGATTAAAGGATGGTAAATGAACATGACTAAAGTTATTATCAATCGGACACAAGTTGAAGCATACAATAGACTTGCTAATGCTTTTCGTGGTACATCGCATTTTGAAGCGTTTGTGCTTGCTAACGAATGGTTGCATGGTACTAGATGGGTTTTGAGTGGATATTATCTTATTAGAGATAAGTATATCGCACGTGATGATGAAATTTTTTATATTAAACGTGTTGGTGATTATACGTATTTGTATTATGAAAACAGAAACGAAAAAGAAAGATTTTGTTTAACGGATGGTGCAGAAGCTTATTTTTTAGGCCGTAACGCATAATTTTAGAAGGGGGTAACGATCATGGAAAAGACAAACGAAACTTTTATTTTAACTACACTTGATGCCTTATTTGCAGTGCTTGATATGCGTGTGAACTGTAGGGTATATAAGCTTGACGAACATGGCGATTTTGAACTTATTAAAGAAGGTTCTGTATATGAAATTGTTACTGATACTGATTTTTATACAGAACATCGTGCAAACAATGTTGGTGGTATTTCAATTTGTTTGGGTACTATCTCGGTGCAGATTTGAAGAAGGTGGTGAAGATCATGATTAATTTGAATGTTTACGAGTTTTGCAAAAACTGCAGTTATTTTGAACCAAAAACAAGTGTTATTGATAATGATGGTATAACTGAAAGTGGTGATACTATTTTTGAGATAACATGTGAACATAAAATTTCATGTATGCACGCATATTCTGAAGGTATCAAAGATGGAATTGCTGAAGCATCTAAATATATAGTTAAGGATGGTGAAACAAAATGACAAAAAGAGTGATGACAAAGAAATTCATGAAAGAAACAGGACTAGACAAAAATAGTGCTATGGTTTATTTGCGAAAAAGCAATTGGAATTATGGTCAAGCAAAACTGTTGTGGTATATGCCGGAAACATTATCTAATTTTGTATATGAAGTCGGAAAGATTGATTGGAGTGAAAAATTTGCTTCTTTGGCAAAAGCTATGGAAGAAAGTACAAAAACCGTTACGGAAGCAATTAAGAAGATGTATGAGGAAATAAGGTTGAAATCATGAGTAAAACATATGTTACACCAACTGGTTCTAATTTTTATATTGATGCCGTTCGGGATCAAGACAAATACACTATTACATGTAATGGTGGTTTCTGGTGCACTTGTGATAACCAGAAAGAAGTGGATGAAGAAATCGAATTAATTGTGAATGAATTTGATTTAGAGGTTAAGTTATGAACACTGATAAATTATTTATAATTTATGTAATTAGTTGTATTGTTGCCGGTATCGCTAGTATTGTTTTTCTATTCTGTTTAGTATTTATTTTAGCCGGGGGTGTTTGATATGCTAGATTTTTTAACTAGTCCTAAAATGCTATTCTATTATGCAATTGGTATGATGATTTTTGCATTGTACCACTTCTGGAAACTAGATCATGATGATTAAAAAGAAACACCCGGTTTAATGGCCGGGTGTTTTTATTTAGAGTGAACCGGGTGTGCTCGGGAAGGGTATTATATTACGTGGGATAAGTATGTATTAGTATAATATCAGACAAATTACACCCGGTTCACGTGGTTGTGGTGAATGGAATTGAACCATTTATTACAAAGTCAAAGTTTGTTGTGTTGCCGGTACACTACACCACAATTTATACATGAATATCTTTTAAAATTTCCGGGTGATCCAAAATTTCACTTAAACCACAATTCAAAGCACGTGCAAGTGCAGCAAGTGTTTCGAGTTTAGCACTATCAATATTTTTAACACCTTGTTCATAATATTGGATCATGCGAAAACTAACACCACTAGCTTTTGCAAGTTGTGTTTGAGAAATTCCAGCTTCCATGCGTACATTTTTCAAATTAGACATAGTAAAAACACCTTTTTCTTTTCATTATACACCTATCAGTGATAGAAATGCAATAAAAAGTGGTGTATTGCTACACCACAAAAATAGAAGGATGAAAATACAAGAAATAAACCAGTTACATGACAATTACATAATAACATAGATTTTCAATATTGCAAACTACACCAGAAGGTGCTAGTATTAAAAATAAAGGTGGTGAAAGTATGCTATTGGATTATCAAATTGAAGGGTTAAACAAATTAGCATCTTATAATAAATGTGCTTTCTTTTGGGAAATGGGAACTGGTAAAACATTTGTTGGTGCTGAAAAACTTTCAAGATTAGAAGCAAATTCTAATATTGTTGTTTGTCAAAAATCAAAAGTGAATGAATGGATAGAACATTTTGAATTGTATTATTCGTACTTTCTCGTGTTTGATCTTACGAAAAAGAAATCGTTTGACAATTTCTTAAAGCTAGAACATTGTTTCAAGATCGGTGTAATTAATTATGATCTTCTTTTCCGCCGTCCGGCACTGCAGCATGTACCAGATATTACTTTGATGCTAGATGAAAGTAGTTTAATTCAGAATGAGCACACACAAAGAACAAAGTTTATTTTGAAGATGGATTATAAAAATATTATTCTGCTTTCTGGTACACCCATCAATGGAAAATATGAAAACCTATATTCACAAATGCAGTTACTCGGGTATAAGGTTGATAAACGATTATTTTATAACATGTATATTCAAACTGAATTTACTGATTATGGTGGTAAAAAAGCAATTTCTGTAATAGGGTATAAAAATGTGGATCATCTAAAGCAAAGGCTGCGTAAAATTGGTTGTGATTTTCTCAAAACAGAAGATGTAATGCATCTTCCAGAACAAAGAATTATACCAGTATATGTACCTTCTATACCAGAATACAAGAAATTTAAGAAAGATAAACTTGTTACTGTAGATGGTATTGAACTAGTTGGTGGTACTATTCTTGAAGAAATGTTATATTTGCGTCAATTGGCCGGTATGTATAACCAGAATAAGTATCAAGCGTTTGTTGATCTTCTAAATTCTACTTCAGATGGTTTTGTAGTGTTCTATAATTTCAATGATGAATTATATAAACTGATACCACTGGTGGGTGAACGGCCTATTAGTATAATCAGTGGTCAAACTAAAGATTTAAGTGCTTTTGAACGATCCGATAACGCAGTTGTATTTGTACAATATCAAGCCGGTGCTATGGGTTTAAATCTGCAGAAATACAACAAAGTTATTTATTTCTCACCACCACTATCTTCTGAATTGTACGAACAAAGTAAAAAGCGTATTCATAGAATTGGCACAACCAGAACGTGCTTGTATTATAAATTAATATCTTCTGGTACTATCGAAAATAGGATTTATGATACACTAAAAACCAGAAGCGATTATACGAGAAATCTTTTTGAAATAGAAAAAACACAAAAACTTGTGTAAAAGTACTTTACAAGATACATCTGATGGTGTACTGTAATATATGTAAGTTACCACAAAGAGGTTAACGAACTAAATGGTAGTTGAAAGCTGAAATAATCTATGAACACTTTAGTGTGATCTTGTTTGTACCCGGGTGGTAACTTACGTTTAATATAGGATGGTAAATACATATGAAAGAAAAAGCGTTTGAGAACAAAATCAAAGAATGGTTAAAAGATCATAATTGTTACAATGTCAAATTCTTTGCGAATGGTTATACAAAACGTGGTGTACCAGACATTTTGACATGTGTCAATGGTTGGTTTATCGGTATTGAAGCTAAAGCAGATGATGGTGAACCAACTAAACTTCAGTTGTATAATATTAAAAAAATCCGTGAAAGTGGTGGTTTCGGGTGGGTGGTTTATCCTTCCGGGTGGAATGATCTTGAACATATGTTACTTAACATACTTAATGGTTGTGTGGCCATTGATGCTAGTGATTATATTTTAAAGTAAAGGATGGTAAATAAATATGAAAAACTTATACGATTTAACGCAAGATATGCTTGATTTGCAAGATATTGTTGATAGTGGTGAAGTAATTGATACTCAATTGCTAGATGATACTTTAGCTGATACCACTGCAGATTTTGATGATAAAATCATCAACTATGCTAAAGTGATTAAAAATCTTTCTGCAGCAGAAGATGCAATTAAAGCGGAAATTGAACGTTTAACCGCTCGGAAAAAGAACATTGACAAGAATATTACCAACATGAAAACGGCAATGTTGAACGCTATGCAAGCGGTAAAGCGTGAGAAAATCAAAGGTGATTTGTTTACTGTTTCGGTTCGTGCTAATGGTGGGAAACTTCCAGTTATTGTAGATGTAGATACTGCAGAATTGCCGGACGATCTGGTAAAGATCGAAGAAAAACCAGATTTAGATGCACTTGCTAAATTTATCGAAAAGAACCCGGAAACGCAACTTGCACATTTTGGTGAACGTGGTGTTAGTTTGAGTATTAAATAATATGGTTGTTAGAATTGATGGAAAAAAACTTAAAAATATAATCATGATCGAACGTGGTTTAACTCTAAAAGCTGCTTCACGTGGTTGTGGTTTCCATGAAGATTATCTATATAAAGCGATTAGAAAAAACTATATTAGCTTAACGGCCGTAAATGTTTTATCTAATAAATACGAGATTAACCCGGTAAAATATGTTATCGGGTGGAAAGGGGGTTAAGGATGAATAATACAATTACTATTGTAATTATTGTATGTATTACTATTGTTGTATTATATGCAATTTCTGCAGTAGATCGTGCATTGCAAAGAAAAGAAGTTAATAAACAAATCAATAAATTTAACAAAGCTTTTCCAGATCATGCACCAAAAAAACTAGAAAAACATGATGAAAATCTACCAAAATTTGGTGATGAATAGAAAGAAGGTTGAAAAATGGGTTTAGTTGTTTTTATTCTCGGTAATAGCGGTACTGGTAAATCGTATTCTATGCGGAATTTTAACCCGGATGAACTGGTTATTATTAATGTTCAAGGGAAAATTTTACCATTCCGTAATTCTGCAAAGTACACTGTAAAAAATACAGATAACTATGATGAAATCATTTCAAGTATGAAACTTGCAGATGCAAGTGGTAAAAAGGTTATTGTCATTGATGATTTTCAATACTTGATGGCAAATGAATTTATGCGAAGAAGTGCAGAACGTTGTTTTGATAAGTTTACGGAAATCGCCCGGCACGCATGGGATGTTGTAGATGCAGTGAAAACACTTTCTGCAGACACTATTGTATATATTATGTGCCATTCTAATGTAGATGATGGTGGTATCGAACGTTTGAAAACCATCGGTAAACTACTTGATGAAAAAATCGTGCTTGAAGGTATGAGCACCATTGTATTAAAGACAAATGTGTCCGATGGTAACTACACTTTCACAACCCAAAATAACGGAAAAGATACAGTAAAATCACCAGCTGAAATGTTTACAAGTTTGAATATTCAGAATGATTTAAAGTATGTTGATGAAAAAATCCGTAATTACTATGGTTTCGGATCATGCAAAACAGATGAAGAAATGAAAACTATGGATGAAGAAAAAGAAGTTGTTGTTGAACAACCGACAACCAGAAGAAGAAGAAGAACTGCAGAAACACCAGAAGCATCTTTACCAGTTGGTGAAATTCCAGAAGCTAAAACAGATGTAAATGATATTGCTGCAGATATGGGTGGTGCGCTTCCGTTTGATGCATCTGTATTTGATGCAGAACCAGTAGCAGAACAGATTACACCCAACAAACGCAGAAGAAGAAGAAATATTGAAATGTGAGGTAATGAACTATGAGTAATGATGATGTAATGATCGATTTTTCTGAATTTGATGCAAAAATCAATAATGAACAGTTTAAGAATGATCTGAAAGAAGCACAAGAAAATTCTGGTAAAGCAGAATTTAAAGAAGTACCGGCCGGTGAATTTATTGTTACAGTTGAAAAACTTGAACTCGGTGCAACAAAAGCGGAAAAATACCCACTTTTCACATGTTGGTGTAGGATCGTGGAAGGCGATTTTAATAATTCGTTGATTTTCTTTAACCGCAAGTTGTACGGAAACCGAGAAACCGACAAATGGAACGATGCGAAAGCAATTCAAACTGTAGTAACGTGGTTGGATGAACTCGGTACGGAAACAGTACCAGTTTTCAATAGTTATTCTGATTTTAAGAATATTGTGCTAGATATTTTCACTGAAATCAGTGAAGATAAATTGAAGCTGAAAGTTAAGTATGATCCAGATGCATTTAACAGTATTACTATTCTTGATGTAATTGAACCGAACTAAATACAAGTTTACCGGGTGTAGATGCTGCACCCGGTATTCTTCCGGGAAGGGTTGAAAATGTTAATTGGTTACGATTTTGAAGTATTTAAATTTAACTGGTTGGTTGTGTTCATTGATCCGTTTGAAAGAACTGTTACTAAAATTTGGGATGATCCGTTTATACTGAAACAGTTTTACGAGAACCGAAAAGATTATATCTTTATAGGATATAACAACCGCTTTTACGATCAATACATTTTTAAAGGTATTATTTGTGGTTTTGATCCGTATGAAATTAATACATGGATCATTAAAAAAGGTTTGCCGGGGTATAAATTCAGTGATCTTTTCAGAAAGATAAACATGATTAACTATGATACTCAACCCGGCCGTGACAAGTCATTGAAGCAATTAGAAGCGTTTCAAGGCCACAATATTTATGAAACTTCAGTTGATTTTAATCATGATGCACCACTTACTGATGCAGAAAAACGTGAAACCGAGAAATACTGTATTAATGATGTGATGGAAACACTGAAAGTGTTTTCAGAAACCAAAGATGATTTTGATGCACAATTAGCTTTGATTAAAATGTTTGATCTTCCGCTAACTGCGTTAAGTAAAACTAAAGCACAAATTGTAGCAGATGATATATTAGAATGTACCAGATGTAACAGAAATGATACATGGGAATTGTACACTTTACCATGCTTGCAGCTAAAAAAATACCAGTTTTGTAAAAGTTGGTTTTTTGATAAAAACAACCAGTGGTACGAGAAACACGGAAAAGAAAACCCCGGGTTCACTGCAGAAATCGCCGGTGTACCGCATAGTTTAGGTTTTGGTGGTATTCATGGTGCAAGGTCAAAATACAACTATATTTGTAAAGATGGGTATATGTTAATTCATGTAGATGTAGAAAGTTATTATCCTTCTTTAATGGTTGAATATGATCTTATTACCAGAAATGCACGTAAACCAGAAAGATTTAATGAAGTAAAAGAAAAGCGTTTAGCACTGAAACGTGCCGGTAAGAAGAAGGAACAAGCACCACTTAAAATTGTTATCAATGGTACATATGGTATTAGTAATGATAGTAAATCTTCTGCGTATGATCCGAGAAACGCAAACTTGATAACAATGAATGGTCAATTGTTACTGATAGATTTAATTGAAAAACTTGAAGTTGTACATAGTTTTGAACTTATCCAAAGTAATACGGATGGTTTAATCATTAAAATACATGATCGTGATTTTGAACTCGTTGATGATATTTGTTATGAGTGGGAAACACGAACGAAAATGAAACTTGCATTTGACACCATTGATATTATTTATCAAGGTGACGTAAATAATTATATGTTTCGGTTTGCTGAAACCGGGAAATGGGAAAGAAAAGGTGCATATGTTAAAGAACTTTCTACACTAGATTATGATGTACCTATAGTTAACAAAGCAATTGTTGATTATCTCACAACCGGCATTACACCAACTGAAACTATTAATAATTGTGATGATCTGATGCAGTTTCAAAAAGTGGTCAAACTATCTGGTAAATATACTGATGTTGAATATAATGGAAAGCTTTTAAAACAGAAATGTTACAGGGTGTTCGCTTCTAATAACTGGTGGGATAAAACGTTATATAGAGTGAAAGAAAACGGCCGTAAAGACAAATTCCCGGATATAAGCGAACACTGTTTTATTGATAATGGTGATGTGAGAAATAAACCATTACCAGATAAACTAAATAAGAATTACTATATAAATTTAGCTGAAACAAGGTTATTTAATAAATTTGGTATTAGAGTATGAAAGATGAATTTTTTAAAGCATATGTTGCTACAAAAAATAAACAGTGTTTGATGCCGTTCAAAGATAAAGATGCATCTGATTTACTCACGTATGAAGATGCTTCTAAACTTTCTGAATTTGCCGGTATATTAGATGATGATACTGTTTTAATAGATGTAGATGATAAAGCTGCTTCTGATATTCTTCTAAAAATTGTAGAAGATCGTAATTTATTGTGCCGAGTATATGCAACGTCACGTGGAAAGCACTTTTTATTCAAACGTGGTGACATGATCGACAAATGCAGCACCCATAAATTTAGTGCAATTGGTATTACTGTTGATGTGAAAACAGGAAACAAAAACAGTTATGAAGTACTGAAATTTAATAACAAATTACGGCCGGTATTATATGATATTTTACCGGGTGAAAGTTATCAGATTATACCAAAATGGTTAACTGTAGTGAATGTTAAAGAATTATCATTCCTAGACATGAAAGTTGGTTCTGGTAGAAATACGGAACTATTCAACTATATATTGAAATTACAGAATAATCGTTTTACTAAAGCTGAAGCACGTGAAGCAATTGAAATTATTAATCAGTACATTTTAAGTGATCCGTTACCAGAAAAAGAACTAAATACTATTCTGCGTGATGATGCGTTTAAAAAGCCTGTATTTTTCAATGGTGACAAATTCCTATTTAATGATTTTGCACACTATATGATGCGTGAAGCGCATGTTGTGCGTGTTCATGGTATGATGCACGTGTATCTTGATGGTGTTTATATGCCGGGCAAAATTCCTATTATGCGTAAAATGATAGAGTATATACCCACATTGAAGGCCACGCAACGAAAAGAAGTATTTGAATATTTGGAACTGATAGTAAACGATAATGACCAAAACGATTACAGTAATTTTATTGCTTTCAAGAATGGTATTTATGATATTTCTGAAGATAAACTAGTTGATTTTACACCAGATATTGTAGTTACCAACAAAATCAATTTTAACTACAACCCGGAAGCAAAAAGCAAACTACTTGAAACCACATTAAATAAGTTAGCTTGTAACGATCCAGATATAAGATTATTACTTGAAGAAATGGCCGGGTATTGTCTATTTAGAAGAAATGAATTAAGAAAATCATTCATTTTAACTGGTGATAAGAAAAACGGCAAAAGTACATTTCTTGATCTTATCTTATATATGCTCGGTGAAGATAATGTATCGTCACTTGATTTAGCTGATTTAGGATCACAATTTAGAACTGCAGAATTATCTGGTAAACTTGCAAACATTGGTGATGATATTGGTGATGAATTTATCAAAAACCCGGCGATATTTAAAAAGGTTGTTGCCGGTGATCGTGTAACAGTTGAACGTAAAGGTGTTGATCCATTCCAGTTTAACAACTATGCTAAATTCTTGTTTTCTGCAAACGATATACCGAGAATACGAGATAAAACTGGTGCAGTATTAGATAGATTAATCATAGTGCCGTTTAATGCTACATTCGATAAAAATGCACCAGATTTTGACCCATTTATAAAGTACAAGTTGCATAAACCAGAAGTAATAGAAGCACTGATACAACTAGCACTGGATGGTTTGAACCGGGTACTTTCAAATCAAGAATTTACCACTAACACGGCCGTACAACGAGAACTTGAAGAATATGAAGAAAACAACAACCCTATTAAGATATTCTTAAAAGAACAAGGTGAAGAAGGTATTATTAATAATTCCACAACTGCGTGTTACCGGGGGTACAAAGAATTTTGCATAGTAAACAGTTTTACACCACTATCTCAAATAGAGTTTTCAAAAACAGTGAAAAAGATGTTCCGATGCGAAACAATTGAAGAACGATTAGATGGTAAACGAATACGGATATTTAAGAAAGTATAAGTTGACACCCAACAAATTGTGTATTACTATGGGTGTATAGGTGTTGTAGAAAGAAGGTGAAAAAACATGATAATTTTAACTAAAACAGATGATTATTTAGAAGTAGAAAGTTGTAGTTGTGGGCGTGATCCTACTGTAAAAATTGCAAAAGATGGTATAGTCACTATTGAATGTAACTATTATGGTTGTAATAACCCGGCGTGCGTGATCGGTGATACATTGGAAAATTGTGTTGATGTGTGGAACAAACACATGAAGCAACAAAAAGAAAAACCAAAGCATATGTTTTTAAAAAATATAAAATGGGTTAAATTGAAAGAAGGTGATCGGAAATGAAAACCTATAAAGTTACATTATCAGTAGTTAGAATTGTATCTGCTAATAACGAACAAGAAGCAATTGAAAGTGCAAAATTTAATTATGATGAGTGGTGCGAAGATGGGGTTCGGCATATTTGGGATAAAGCAAAAGCAAAGGAATTAAAGGTAGGTGAAATTAGTGTTACTCGTAATTGATTATTACAATGTTGGGAAAAGTATTAAAGATGCCCGGAAAAAGAAAAATATTACAAGAAAAGATTTAGCAGCTTCTTCAGAATTGCTTGCATTGAACACATTATATAACGTAGAAAACGATAAATTTAAACCGAGTATTGATACTTTGGTTAATATTGCTAAAGCACTTGATTTTGAAGGTATTTTACTTGATTTTAATATCATGGATGAAGTGAAGAAAGAAAACAATGAAATGGTTGAATTGTGTAATTCCTGTAAAATCAACCAGAAGTGCGAAAAGAAAAAACGAATTAAGAAAAATTACGCACTTAATATTTATTATTGTGAAGATTATGATGCAGATGTGGGTGGTGATACGTATGAATAAACGTGGAATGAGCATAAGCATAGAAGATGCAATAGATATTATTAAAGCAGAATGTGAATGTGTTTACAGACAAGGTAAAACTGGTGAATGTTGCCGGGATGATATGGGTTGTGGTGCTTGTGATCTGGTACGAGAAGATGTAGATATTATTACTGCATATGGTATTGCAATTGATGCATTACACACAATGTTAAATCTACAAACTGAAAAAGTACCATGTGCTAATTACTGTTTAACACGTATTGATGAACTAGAAAATAGAATTAATTATTTGGAGTTTTTGCACGGAAAAGAAGAAGGTGACAAATGATGCCAACATACGCAATACAGAACAGAAAAACAGGTAAATTTGTTGATGGTACTGATTTTAGAAGGTATCCTTATACACAAATTACTAGTTATGATAGGTTTTTAACTTTTGATAATATTGAAGATGCTAAATATACGATGCTGCATAGAATGTGTGGAAAAAACTATAAAATAGTTAGGTTGGTTTTTCACCCGGAAGAATTAACTGGTGTTTGGGAAAACTGTTATTATGATAACAAAATTCTTTTGTATAAATGTTCTGTTTGCGGAAATCTAAATTTATTTAAATCAAAAAAGTGCAGAAATTGTAACGCAAAAATGGAAGGTGATAACAAATGATCCATAAACCAGAAATGACAATGTTTCATGTAGTAAAAGCCGGTACTTTACATTGTAATAACACTGATGGTTGTATGTTTTGTGACTATCATTGTTTTTGTGAAAAAGTAGTTAGTGCTATTACATGTTTACGAACAAAATTTCCAAACGATTATGAAAGAATATATGGAATGATAACAGAAGATGATGTTACTAGTGATAATACTAGTGGTAATATATCTGCAATTCTCATGGATATATCCAAAAGCCTTGCAATTATTGCTGATAAAAAACCAGATCATGAAGAAACAGAAGATAAAGAAACACTGGAATTTTACACCACCAGATGCACTAGTTGCGGTAAAGTATCACCTATTGCTGATTATTGTATGTGGTGCGGTAAAAAGGGTACTTGTTTAGAAGGTGGTGATGCAGAATGAAATTTAGAGTAATAGATAAACTTACAGGAAAAGAAGCAGATGCATATGAAATTGCACTACATGAAGAATGGGCTAAAGAACTATGTTATTGTGACATGGATGGTTTTGCTATTCTTGAAGATGGAACTTTGCTTTTAGTTGATGAATGTGGGAAGTTTGAATATTGCGATACTGATAGGTTTGAGATAGTATTTGATGATGAAAGGCCACATGGAACATGGGTTTCTCAAATATACGAAACTATTGATTATTATCAATGTTCTGTTTGCAAAATGCTTATCAGAAAAGACAATATACTTATGGCATTATCATGGAAATACTGTCCGAACTGCGGTGCTTCGATGGTTAAGAAAGAAGGTGATGAAAATGACTAGAGAAAAAGCAATTCAAATTTTGAAAATGAATGAACAGGAAAAATGGCGAAGTGGTATCACGGCAGAAGAAGAAAAAGAAGCAATTGATATGTGTATCAAAGCTTTACAGAATAACGATGTGCAAGTACTTGAAAACCGCTTGAAGCATCTTCTGAAATCACGTTATATTGCAAAGTTTGATGAAATAAACCATGCAACCGGCGAATATGTAAGAAATATTGAAGATGCAGATGTTTGTTTTGTTTGTGACAATAAAGCTTGCAAAGTTTGTCACCCGGAAACATGCAAGTACACTTCAGAACCAAAACATGCTATTAATTTTGAACGTAATGGTGGTGCAGGTACTTTTTTTGAGAAACTACCAGACAACTTGCACTGGATCGAAAAAAGCGGTTTATTCATTTGTCCGTATTGTAATGAAGAACACGATACACATTTTCATTTTTGTGGTTGGTGCGGTAAAAAAGTGCTATAATAAGATCGTGTGATGTTCATGTGCATTACTTCTACTCTTTAACCAGTTTAATTACCAGTTGCTTCTGCAGCTGGTAATTTTTTTTTTCTGAAAAGTGTTGACACTATACACTTTTAGGTGTATAATATAACCATAGTAAAGAAAAGGATGGTACATGAAAATGACAAACGTTAAACTTGCAAAGTATTCTGAAAAGGTACAGGAAGAAATCAAAGATACTCTTAAAATATATGATGAGTGTCACGTTGAAAGAAGGGGTACAGAATTTGTAGTTTGTACCGGGTGGTGCTTGAAAGCAACTTATTGTGATGAAGAAGTTTTAGATACTTTCACTGCAGATGAAGTTTTTACAGAAGATGAAAGAATTTTAAACTACATTGAAAGTTTTCATTCTTATCCGATCACATATCATGGTGAAAGAAACTATAAAATGATCCATGAAATTGAAGGTAACTGGAACGCAAGATTTGCTTTTGACGAAAACAAAAACATTATTAGAATAGCTTAAAGTGGTGAAAATTCACCACTTTTTTTTGCTCAAATATATTGACATTGTACACCTATAGATGTATAATGTAGACATAATATAGAAGGGGGTACAAGATGATGAAACATTATACATACAGATTAACAGTATATCAGATGATACAACACCCGGAATATGGCCGTATTGGAAGAAAAATTAAAGGTTTTATTGGTAATGATAATGCTGAATTGATGGAAAGATTTGAAAAATGGTTTATTAAACAGGGTTATGATCGTGAAGAAATAGAAGTGCATATTGATAATGTACAACATGCAAATAACATTTAATACAACTGGTTCTGGTTAGTTGATCCATAAAAGCTAACCACCACTACTAAAATTGAAAGGAAGGTAAAGCAAATGACAAAATACAAAGCAGAATATATCGGATCAACAACTTACGAAAAGAACTACTATAACCAACATTGGAAGTATAGAGGAAAGGAATATATTGTTACTGTTCCTACTGGTTGGAATGCATCTAGTGATTTTTATAATGGTGGTTATAATTCGCAAAAGAACCAGCATAAAAGAGAACAAGAAAAAATTGATGCAGAACTTGATAATACTAAAACTGAAGAACCAAAGCAGATCAAACGAAACAAAGCAGATGAAGGTTTTGACCTTCTATGGAATTATTTTAATCAATAACAGGGGGTACAGAACAATGACAAAATACATCAATAACATTAAGTATGATCTGGAAGAAAAAGAATACACTTTAATCACAACTACTTTGTATATTGCTAAAAAATATACAAGTTGTGGATGGCATTAACGTGCTAGGCCGTTATGGGATAATTTACAAGGCATGATAGAACTACTGGAAATGCAAGATAGATTTTCAGAATATCAGATAGAACTTCTGTATGAATATATCAAGAACGAACGAAAATCTGCAGCAAATAAAATTAATCGCCCGGAGTGATCCGGGTGATTTTTTTTAACTCAATTAAAATTTTACTGCAGTTTTTTTAACTCGTTTAACTTAATTAAACAGAATTTTAATTATTTACCCAAAAAATTAAATATCATGATTTTATCTTTTTCGTGTTTTTTATACTTTCTTTCTGTTGTGGTGGTGGTTCTGGAAGTAGCTTTATATACTTATATATATTATCTTTAGATAATATATATAAGTATATAAAGTTGATTTTTTCAGTGATCCGGGTGGTTTGACATGTATTTGACATGTATTTTACATGTATTTACAACTATTTTTTTGCAAATACATGTCAAGGTCAAAGCACTGGTATTACTGCGTTTGCGGTTACAGTGACAACTATTACATGTATTTTCCTTATTACTGAAGAATTTTTAGAAAAAATATCAATATCATATTTTTTACAGGAAAAAGTATCGGTAAAAATATAAATATATACAGGCAAAATACATGTAATACATGTCACCAGAACCCGAAACCATTGAAATTACTGCGTTAGAGGTTGACATGTATTTTGTGAAAATAGTTGTCAAATAGTTGTCAAATAGTTGTCAATTGGCCTTAAAGCCTACTGTAAGTAAGATAAAATAGTTGTCACGTATGTTTTTCTTGCATCAGTTGCATATTTGGGTGTATAATTCAAGTGGGTAAAACTATTTATGTCTATTTATGGGGGTAGATATTATGAAAAAGTCCGATATTGTTAGAAAACTAACTAGTAGAAAATTCTGGTTAGCTTTGGCCGGTTTCGTGTCAATGCTGATTATTTATTGCACTGGTGATAAATCTAAAGCTGAAGGTGTCGCTGCTTTGATTATGGCCGGTGCTTCTGTTTTCGGCTATTTACTCGGTGAAGGTTTGGCCGATAGTAAACCTTTTGTTGATCCAGAAGAAAGTGATACGGATGGTGAATAATATGGTTGAAATTATTATTGCTATTATTACTGGTGTACTTACTCTTTCTGGAACGATCATTACTGTTATTGCCGGGAATAATAAAACCCGGCAAAATCTAGAAATCAATCAAGCGGTTATTAATACTAAAATTGATAATCTTTCTGCAGAAGTACAGAAACACAATACTTTTGCAGTTGAAATTCCTGTTATGAAAGAACAAATGAAGAATATCTATACACGAATTGAGGTACTTGAACATGGGAAATAAAACTAATACTGGTTTAGTTGCGTTTGCTGAATGTTGTGCTAATGAAAACCGGCCGTATCTACTCGGTACATATGGTTTGCGGTTAACACTTCAGATATTGAACCAGAAGCGCAAACAATACCCGACAAAGATTACACAAGAAAAGTATGATTACGCAAAAGCGCATTTTCTCGGTAAACGTACTGATGATTGCTATGCTTTACTGAAAAACTACTTGTGGATGCCGGGAACAGATAAAGAACTACAGGATAAACACTTCGATGTTGATCCTGTTTATAATGCGAAACAAGATATTAATGCTGATACCGCTTTTGAACTTGCAACCGAGAAAGGAACAATTGACACTATCCCGGAAATTCCCGGTGTTATGGTTCGGTATAAAGGACATGCAGGTATCTATGTTGGTAAGGGTGTTGTCATTGAAGAACGTGGTTTTAATTATGGCACGGTTAGAACACGTTTAAATGAACGCAAATGGACGCATTGGTATAAATCCACATTTATTACTTACTTGCCGTTAGAAGTGCCTTTTAACGCTAAAAAAAGCATAGATGAAATTGCTAAAGAAGTTATTGCCGGGAAATGGGATGTTTACCCGAAGCGCAAACAATTGTTAGAAGATGCCGGTTATAATTACGCAGAAGTGCAAGCACGTGTAAACCAGCTTCTGAAAACAAACAAGCAATTAACTGTTGTTGGTGTTAAAGCTGCACTTAATATGAGAACTAAACCCGGTATGGATGGTAAGATTATCTGCAGTATTCCACTAGGTAAAAAAGTTGATCTGCTAGAAAAAACTTCTGAAAAGTGGTACAAGGTTTCTTACAATGGCAAGGTTGGTTATTGTTGGAAGGGGTATTTACAATGATTAAAGAACCGAACATTAAACCGCAATTCAAACAGTTTGCAATAAATTATTCCGGGAAGGCACAAGGTAATTGTGTAGAAGCCGCAAGGCTTTCGGGGTATTCTGAAAAATACGCAACAAAATGTAGTCACAAATTGTTGGTTAGAAGTGATGTACAAGCTTATCTTAAATATCTTGCTGAAGTGGGTGAAACTACTTCTGAAGATCATATTGCAACAATTAGTGAGATACAAGCATTTTGGACTAGTGTCATGCAAAATCCCGGAAATGAATTGAAGGATAGATTACGTGCAGCAGAATTACTTGCTAAAGCTAAAGGTGCTTTTAATTCTAGTGAGTGGTAATACCAGTGAACTATAATAACAATGAGTGGTAATAGTGTATGCTATTTGATTTTTACAGAAGTAAAGAGTGGGAAAACTTACGTGCAGTATTGACACTGGAACGTGTTAATGCTGATGATGGTTTACTCTATTGCGATTATTGTAAAAAGCCTATAGTGCGTGCGTATGATGCGATTTGTCACCACAAGATACAACTTACTGAAACTAATTATACTGATGCGAATATTTCACTTAACCCGGATAATATACAGATAGTACATCATGCATGTCACAATAGGTTACATGACAAGGCCGGGTTTAAGTGCAAGAAAGTGTATATTGTATATGGTGCACCTTTATCTGGTAAAACCACATATGTACATGAGGTTATGAACCCGGGTGATTTAGTAGTTGATCTTGATAATATATGGTGTTGCGTTTCTGGTTTACCTAGATATGAGAAACCGAAACGTTTGAATACTGTTGTGTTTCAATTAAGAAATACTTTGTATGATATGGTGAAGTATAGAAACGGAAACTGGAATACTGCGTATATTGTCGGTGGTTATCCGTTTGAAGCAGAACGCACTAGATTAGCCGGTGATTTAAATGCAGAATGTATTTTAATTCCATCCACTAAAGAAGAATGTTACTTACGTTTACAACAACAAAGTGAACGTGGTGAGGAATGGAAACGATTTATTGACGAATGGTTTGCTAGATACATACCGCCCCTGTAATTTATTTTTTTACGTGAGAGGTAC
>JAGCLR010000234.1 GCA_017646885.1 Methanobrevibacter sp.
ACTGATGGAAAATGATATGGAGTTTGATTTGGAAAATGTACTCATAAAGCAAACCATACAAGTTCCAATAGGATGTGGCTTTGGAACATCAGCAGCATCAGCTATTGGCACTTCAATTTGCATAAATGAATACTTTGATTTAGGGCTTTCTTTAGAGGAATGTGGAAAATATGCCCATTTGGCAGAAGTGGAGCTTGGAACTGGTCTTGGAGATGTGATTGGAGAGCTTTCCAAAGGAATAGTTCTTAGAACAAAACCTGGAGCTCCAGGATACGGTGAGGCAAAATCAATTGTCCCTCATGAAAAATCAGGTTTTGGAGTTTTTGAATCCTTGAAGTCTGATTTTTATGTAATCACCAAATCATTAGGTGAAATATCAACTGCTTCAATAATACAGGATCCAAAGCATAAGAAGATAATTACTCAGGCAGGGTTGGAAATAGGAGAGGAATTCAACAAAAAAGATGATGGAATTGTCATAGGTTCCAAATTCAAGAATAAGTTCAATGTAGCTGTTGACAGTGAATTCAACGAAGAGGAAACAATCAAGAAATTCATGAATGCCTCATTGAAATTTGCAAAGAAGACCCATCTAATCAATGATGAGCTATTGGAAATTGTTCATGAACTCCATGGAAAGGTACTTGGAAGTTCAATGGCAATGTTAGGAAATACTGTATTTGCAATAGCTAATGAAGATCAAAAGCTTAAGTTGGAAGCGAAATACTATAATGAATTTGATTTCTATAAGATGGAAACAGAAGGAATTCGCATTGAGAATTCAGATATTGGGGTGATAAAGTGATTAAGCTAAGTTATGACATGAAGGTTTACAGGCAGCATTTGAGGGAAGTCTTGGAAAAGACAGACAATGTTGTTGAATTAGGTTCCCATGTAGGAAAGTCCAGTGAAATAATTCTATACAAGCTAAGCACTGGACGCTTGATAAGCGTAGACAACAGTCCTGAAGCCATTGAACCTATGGAAAGGCTTTCAAGATACAATGACAACTTCACATTCATAAGCGCAGATGTCAGACTTCATGAGACTTTGGAAGAGGTTGCAAAGTCAATTGACAGATGTGATGTTCTTTCAATCGATCTTGGTGGAGGATACCATCCAGACACAGTATTCAAGGTTTTCTATATATGGTCATCTACATTGAAGCCAAGGGATGTTTTGATAAGAAATCAGGGATTGATAGACTTTGTCAACAGTGTGGATTATGATGAAGAATTTGAATCAAGTGAAGGATGGCTTGAATCTTGCGGAAATCAAGGAATTCCACCTCAAATTAAAGAATTCAGTCTATGGAGCGATAAGATAGAGTGATTTCTTTAATGTTTTTTATTTTTCTATTCTTTTGATATTTTCTAATTTTTAAATTATTTATATGTCTTATTTTCTCTTTTTAACTATAATTTTTAGTTTATTTGACTTTTTGTCAATTATATGGCCTTTTCATCTTTTCAATATTTTTTGTTCATATTCTATAAGTCTTTATTAGTCTTATTTTCTCAATTGGAGTATTCTATGGGCTTTATTTTATCAAATTAAATTATTAAAGTTTATATATGAGCACCTATATAGTATTTTTATATATTAATTAATAATTAAGTAAATTAACTAAAAGAAGACATTTTATTACAAAAGATGATATTATGAAATTTAACAAATTAATGTTATTCTCTATTATTATAATTGCTATACTGGCCATAGGTGCTGTTAGTGCAACGGACTTGGAAAGTGTAGATGATATAGAGAGTAATGAACTTTCAATTGATGATAGCTTGTCAGTTGAAAGTGATTCAAATAATGGAGATGCTGGTACAGAGGGGGATAACCAGCAAGTGGATCCAAATAATGATAATAATCGTGTAACAGTCCCTGAAAATGTTTATCCATGGGATTTCAATGTAGCTGTTGATATTCCTGATAATGCAAATGGTACATTTGATATTTCATTTAATGAGACTCATTTGACTCAAAGTGCAAATCCTCGTGCTCAGGAAGTTGTTAACAATAATAAAACCATTAATCTTGCGCAATATATTAATGGTGGATCTAATATTGGAGTTTTAACACCTGGAGAAAATTATACATTAACTATTGCCTATAGTAATTCAAATGGTGGTGATTTTAGTGAAACTCATACTTTTTACTTAAATTACATCAAATTTGAAGTTCCTGAAGAGATTTCTACAATGAACGGTGTTTATCAATATTTAAATGTTTCAGTTCCTTTAGATGAAATTTCACAAGCAAGAGTTGCATTATATATTGATGGAAAACAAATTGGCTATGCTCAACCTTTTAATGGTTATGGCAATCGTTCTATAAGGATGTTCACCAAGGAGAACTTTAAAGGAATTAGCTATGGTATGCATAACTATGAACTAAGATATTTTGATGGGAAATACCCTAATGCAAGTCAAAGTGGCACTATAAATGTTGTTTTTGATGATGTAGAATATCAAAAGACTATTGTTAAGGGATCTGTATTTAATGAAGATATCAAAGTAAACTTGCCATTTGATGCATTTGGTACTGTAAAGCTTATTGCAGATGGAAAGACATTAGTTCCAAACCAAACTTTCTATCGTGATGATATGACTACATATGTCTTTAATTTATCATCATTAGACTGCAAGGAATATAATGCTACACTTGTTTATTCTGGTGATGGATACTATCCTGCATTCAATAGAACAGTTTCATTCAAATTAGACTATTTAGTTGATATTTATCCTGACAGCTATACTAACGACAAGAATGTAAGTGATGAGATATATCTTGATTTACCAGTTGATTTCCCTGAAGGAGCAACATTTACCTTAACCGTAAATGGAACAAGCTATACAGCTACAACTGTTAAAGAGACATATAATAGTAAAGCAGTCTTTAATATTTCCAATTTAACTGCTGGGGCATATGATGCAACCGTAACTTACAATGGTGACTCAAAGTATCCTGCTAAAACTATTGGTTTTAAAATTAATAAATTATACAAGATTCATTTCAATAATTGGCATGATATTTTTGAAGACACTTATATTACTTTAGTATTGCCTGCAGATGCAAATGGGACTTTAGTGATCAAGGACGCTTATAATAAAACTGATATTACTATTCCATTTAATGCAAATGATGGTAATTGTACTAAAACAATTGGAAATATTACTTATTATATGGCTGTCGACAATGGTTTTAAACTAGTCAATTGTACTATTCCTAATACTGTTTTAAAATTAACAGTTCCTGAGTCTAATTATTTCATCTTTAATTATACTGGTGATTATGATAGCCAAGTAATTGATAGTGATTATGATGATGGAGATTCAGATCCATCTTATATTTGTATTAGTCCAAGAATAAATATGCCTGATTTCTATGCTGGTAAAGAAGCTAATTACACTTTTGAAATGCCAAAGAATGCAACAGGCAGATTATTGGTTCAAATAGAAGGAAAAACCTATTATAACAGTACTTTAAAAAATGGTAAAGCAACTTTCCAATTGCCTAATACTAAAGTTGGGGACTTTTATTTATTCTATGAATACACTGGTGATTCTATTTACGGAGATTCACGTACTATCCGTGACACTAGTCACTTCACAGTAAAAGGCAAATTCCCTAAAATAAACCTTACCCTGCCAACTAACTTGGTTAAAAACTGTTACAATACAATCAAATTTACATTCCCTGGAACAAGCTTTAATGGTAATCTTAAGCTAAAATTGGATTATGGAAACAATCGTTATGAATACATTACCGTTCCAATCACAAAGGGTGTTGGAAGCGTAAAGATACTTCCTAAGTATCAAGGAAAAGTAAGAATTTTCTATGACTATGCTTACAAGAAGTATGTAGCACATTGGGAATGTTTCGGTGACTTTAAGGTATATAAACTCACTTCAAAGAATGTAACCAAGTATTATACTGACAGCAAGAAGCTGAATGTTACCATTGTGGACAACCACAATAAGCCAGTTCCAAACGGTCAGGTTGTTTACTTCTACTATAAGGGTAAGAAAATAGGAAATGCCACAACT
>JAGCLR010000235.1 GCA_017646885.1 Methanobrevibacter sp.
TTTACCTGCTTCGTATCTTCTCATTTTACTAGTTTTTCCTCTAGGACGTCTCCATTTGGTTCCTAATTTTTTATAACGAGCATATTCTTGTCTTTTAAAATCTTTACTCATTCAAATCACCATTATAACTATTCTCTACTAGTTAAATAGATACCATCCTGGAATACTCTAGGATCTTTACCTCTAATTTTAGTAGCTTGTTCTAAGTTAGCCATAGTTTGACCGACTTCTTCCTTGTTAACACCAGTAATGATTACTTCATCACCTTTTACTTGAACTTTAGCGTCTCCAACGATTTTTGCAGATCTAGGATGTCTTTCTCCAATAAAGTTCTCGATAGTAACAGTTTTTTCCTTGTCTTGAACTTTTACAGCCATTGGAAAGTGAGCAAATACAATTTTCATATGATAAGTGAAACCGTCAGTTACACCAGTAATCATATTGTTGATGTGAGCTCTAGTAGTTCCAATCATGGATTTGTCTTTCTTTTTAGGGAAAGCGGTTTCAAGAACAACAAGATTTTCTTCTTTTGAAATAGTTACATTAGGATAAGTAAATTTTCTGGAAGTTTCACCATTTGGTCCTTTTACAGTAACTTCATCTTCAATTATAACTTCAACGCCTTCAGGGATTTCAATTTCTTCCCTTATAGCTGCAGCTAATACCATATTCAATCACCTAATACATGTAAGCCAACAAACGTCCGCCGATACCTCTTTCTTTAGCTTCTCTGTGGGTCATGATACCTTCAGGAGTAGTTACGATTAAGATACCGAAGTTCTTTGCTGGTAAATATCTTTTTTCGAATTTCTCAAATTCATCTTTCTTTACAGCATGACGAGGTTTAATTACACCACATTGGTTGATGTTACCTTCCAATTCTACTTCGAATTTTCCAGCTTTGTTGTCATCTATAAATTCAAATTCACCTATATAATTCTCTTTTTGCATAGTGCTTAACACGCGTCCAATTAATTTGGATGCTGGAGAAATAGTACAGTGGTCATTTACTTGACGTTCGTTATTTCTAATGTTTGTTAAAGCATCAGCAAGAGGGTCCATAAGAGTCATAATAAACACCTTTCTTAATTATATTTTTTAAATCCTATTTTAGGAGCAATTTCTCTAAAACATTGCCTACATAAGTTGAGTCCGTATCTGCTTACGATAGCAGAGTGGTCTCCACAACGGCTACATTTTTTTGCTGCTTTTCCGTATTTTCTTGGCAATATAATCACCTTAACATATCATTTTAATTTCAAATTACCTTTTTGCAGGATTATTCGTATTCCTCTTCCTCTGCAATGGTAACATTGAATTTTTCTTCCATAAATTTCATAGTTTCTTCAGGAGTGATTCTATGTCTTTTTGGAATAGATTTCTTTTGGATTTTTCTTCTTTTAATTCTATAACCAGGTTTTTCAAAGGTGATAGAAAGATTCATACCAAAAATACCAATATCTGGATCGTATCTCATTCCAGGAATATCAATATGTTCTCTAATACCGAAAGAAACATTACCTTGTGCATCAAATTGACTTGGTCTTAATTTGTTGTTAATACCTTCTAAAACCATTTTGATTGCATCTTCAGCTCTTTCTCCACGGAGAGTTACTTTACATGCAATAGGTTGTCTTTTTCTGATACCCCATTCTGGGTTAGTTACTTTAGAATAGGTTTTAACAGGAGTTTGACCGGTCATGTTTTCAATAAGAGTCATAGCTCTTGATAATTTTTCACCAGCTTCACCAACACCAATGTTGATGGTAGCTTTGGAAATTACAACTTCATTCATTGGGTTCATTGGTTAACCTCCAATAAGTCAATAGCTGGTTCATCTTTACCGATTACAAATGCATATTCTTTTAAGGTTAAGAAAGAATCGCCATTTGCCTTTTCGATAATTGCAGTATTTGGTTTGGAAGATTCGTCTACAATAACTTCTTGGATTTTACCAAGCTCACCAGTGTGTTTACCACCAGTAACAAGTACAACTACACCATCATCAAATTTGAAGTTTTCCTTGATTTCCTGTTCAGGTATACCAATGCATACAACATCTTGACCTGCATATACATCTTCATCAACTAAAACGTTTCTACCATCGTGAAGGTTTAATTGGGTTTTTCCGCCTTTAATAGTAGATTTGTTTACGACTTTAGCTAATTTGTAAGTTGCATCTTCTGCAGAAATTGGGTGTAAAGTTAATCTTCCTTTAGTATCTAAAAGGATTCTGTAATTTTCTTCAGTTTTAGGAATAGTTAAGACATCCATAAAACCGACAGGGAATTTATAATCTTTTACAGCTCTTCCATCAATTAACACATTACCGGTATTGATAATTCTTTTTGCTTCTCTGGAGTTATCAGCAAGACCTAAAATGTCTCTGATAATAACGAGTAAAGGTAAAGAATCTTCAATAGCGTGTGAACCAGGAGCAGGTTTTACTGTCCAGGTGTCTTCTTTAGGATGGATAGGCCAGCTTTTAGGTGCTTTATACCTTTTAAGATGCTTTCTAGATCCCATTTTTGCCATCTTATTCCTCCATATTTAATCTTCTTTCATCTTTTAAATCAGCTTCAATAATCATCAAGTTGGATGGGTGAATTGGAAGTAATACAGCATTTCCGTCAGGTTTGCTTAAGGTAACTCCTTCAACGGTAACTTTGTATCTTTTTGCATCAATAGATTCAACTTTTCCTTCATGACCTTTAAAGTCACCACGAACAACTTGAACTTTGTCTCCAACTCTTATTGGTAAAGATCTTTTACCAATGTCTGCTCTTAAATCTTTGCTTAAATTAGCACTCATGATTTTACGACGAATGTGTAAAGGAGCAGTGTAGAGAGCTTTTCTTTGTTTTCTTGGTTGAATTGACATTTAATCACCATAAACTTAAATTAATATGCTTGCTGCACTGCCTACACTAGGCCATTTGTCAGCTGCTTCTTTAGCAACAGGTCCTCTGATTTCAGAACCTTTCAATACTCCTTCAGGAGTAATGATCACTGCAGCATTGTCTTCGAATTTTACACGAAGACCATCAGCACGTCTGTATTCTTTTTTCTGTCTTACAACAACTGCGTTGACAACTTCTCTTCTCATATCAGCAGTTCCTTTCTTAACGGAAGCAACTACCATATCACCGACACCAGCTACGTCGAGTCTTCTACGAACACCTTTAAATCCTTTTACGGAAATGATTTCGATTTCACGAGCTCCGGTGTTGTCAACACATTGAAGTCTTGCACCAATAGGTAAAGCTTTAGTTACACTAGATGTAGTAGGTTTCATTCTAATCATCACCTTTTACTTCAACTAATACAAAATGTTTAGTTTTACTTAATGGTCTACATTCTGCAATTTTTACAGCATCACCGACTTCTACATGAAGACAGTCAGGTTTGTGAACATTAATTCTTGATTTCCTTTTTTCGTATCTTTCATATTTTCTAATGAACTTGTAGAAACTACGTTCTACAGTAATAGTCCTTTCTGCTTTATTTGTAGTAACAACTCCTTCAAGGACTTGTCCTCTAACAGATAAATTACCATGGAAAGGGCAGTTAGGATCATCACATTTAGTTTCTGGTTCCTTAACATTAAGACCAACCATTTTATCACCATTAAATTTTTTTATATCTTCTTTTTATCCTATCTTCAGGACGATTCAACAATATTTTACCATCAATTTCAACTATGGTTCCATCCGGAACCTTAAATTGAAATACAGAAACATCTTTCTGAATTAATTTCTCTTTATAAATAAAATTAAAATCATTCTGATTAGAACTTAAGTCTTCATCATGAACCTTTTCCTTCACTTCAATCCTTAAAGTCTTCTTGGTTTCATCAATGACTGTTCCTTCAAGCCCTATCAAAGAGGGATTGGAACTGTCAACAACTTTAAGTTCTAACCCAATTAATTCATGATAGAATATATTTTTTGAGCTTATCATTCTAAGCCTCAGTATGTGAATTTAGGATATGAATTATGACATTAGTGTCTTCTTCTCTTATTGTATTTCTTATCAGAATCTCTGATTTCAATAGTGTCAGAAGAGAATCCCATTTCAGATAAAACTTCCTTAACTCTTGCCTTGTGATCACCTTGGAGTTCAATTTGACCTTTTTTAGCGGTTCCTCCACAAGCGCATTTAGCTTTAAGGGTTTTGGTAAGTTCCTTAATATCTATATCATGTTCATCTATACCTTCGACAATAGTCATAAGTTTTCCAAATCTTCTTCTAACTGTAAACACTTTTACAGATTGAACTTCTCTTGCAATTTCCTCGCAAACACAAAGTTCTTCAGGAAGACCACATACATCACAGATTTTTGACATTTAATTCTCCTTCTGTTTTTGGTTCATAATTGTAAGAACACGAGCAATAGTCCTTTTGAGTTCTCTAATTTTACCAGGGTTTTCATTAACACCTGCAGCAGCACTTTTGGAAACGTTTTTAGCGAGTTCCGCTTTGAGTTCCACCAATTTTTCTTCGATGTCCTCAATTTCCATTTCCCAAATTTCTTTACTTCTTAAAATTGCCATTTTCTCAACTCCTTAAAGATTTATTCCTCTTCGGAATCTTCGGTAGCTGCTTCAAGTTCTTCGAGGTCTTCTTCAGCTTCGACTACTTCTTCAACTTCTTCGATTTCTTCTAAGTTTTCGAGGTCTTCTTCAGCTTCGACTACTTCTTCAACTTCCTCTTCAGCCACTTCTTCTTCAACAATTTCTTCTACAGGTTCTGCAATAGGAGCAAGAATATCTACTTTATCAGGTAAAACTGCTTCAGGAGGCATGATTCTAACTACAATACCTAAAACACCAGGTTTTAAAGGTGCGGTAGCGAAACCTTCTTCTACAAATCTGGTTGCAGGTTCACCACATTTCTTGATGTAACCTTCAGTAAATTTAGCAACAGCAGATCTGGAACCTCTGATTTTACCGGATATGGTTACTTCTACACCTTGAGCTCCAGCACCCATGATTCTACGAATAGTGGAATATGCTACTCTTCTGAAGTGCATACCTCTTTGGAGCATGTTTGCTATTTTAGAAGCCATGATTCTAGCATTCAATTCAGGTACGTCAACTTCTTTAACTTCCACTTGAGGGTTGTCCAAGTCGAATTTGGTTTTAAGACTTTGGGTAATAGCTCTTACGGTTTTTCCACCTCTACCAATTACCATACCAGGTCTTTCTGCATAAACGATAACCATAGTTCCTAAAGGAGTAACTTGGATGTCCATTCCTCCGTAACCTGCTCTTTCGAGTTCTTTTTCTAAATATTCATCAATTTTGGTTCTTCTGAGACCTTCTGTAACGAAATCTTTTTCTATCATTATTTAAGCCTCCACTAAAACTATTTGAATATGGGTAGTTGGAGTGTTGAATGGAGTTACTCTACCAAATGCTCTTGGTCTAGCTCCTCTAATGACCATACCTCTGTGGGAAGAGATATGTTCAATCTTAAGGTTTTCTACATCCATACCTTTGTATTCTGCATTTGCTTCAGCATTTTCAATAACATTTAAAATTGCTTTAGAAGCTTTTACAGGGTATCTTCCAGCAGCCCAACCTTTCATACCTTTTCTGTGACCAACATCTCTGTTGTGTCTTTTGAAAGGAACAGCTTTTTTCATTTCAATTACATCATTTAAGTATGCTTTTGCTTTAGCAACATCCATGCCTCTAATTGCACTACAAATTTCCACACAGTGTTTAGGGGAAACTTTAAGGGATCTTGCCATAGCACGTGCTGTTTTAGATTCGTCAGCATCTTTATTGTTATAAGCGTATTTATTTTTAGCCATGTTTTAATCTCCTTATTTAAGTGGTACAAACATAGATGATCTAGTAGCACCCATACCTGGGTCACCATGTTGAACTCTAGCTCTGGTTGGTGCAAATTCACCAAAGAAGCATCCTAACATTTCAGGGGTGAAAGTTACTTCAACAAAGTCTCTACCATTGTAGATACCGAAAGTGGTTCCTACCATTTCAGGAATAACAATCATATCTCTACAGTGGGTTCTAACTACTACAGGTTTTCCACCTTTCTTATCTTGTTTTTGTAATTTTCTCATTTTATCCAACACAGACTGTTGTCTTGGTAAGAATCCTCTTTTTAAGGATCTTCTTTGTCTTGCTGGTAAAAGTTCAATAAATTCTTCCAAGGACATTTCTTTTAATTCTTCAATAGTATATCCTCTGTATTTAAATATTTTTCTAGCCAATGACACATCTCCTTAAATTATCTTCTTTTTCCAGTACGTTTAGCTGCAATTGAACCGACTTTTCTTCCAGGTGGTGCGTGTCTTGAAATAGTAGTAGGACGACCTGGGTGTTGTCTGTTACCTCCTCCGTGAGGGTGGTCAACAGCGTTCATTGCTACTCCTCTAACAGTCATAAA
>JAGCLR010000236.1 GCA_017646885.1 Methanobrevibacter sp.
AGATAATTTTTTAGAACTATTTAATTCTTCTTGAGTAATTAGATATGATTTTTTATTAAAAGGGAATGTAACTTTTACATTCCCTTCTTCAAATTCAATAATATTATTTAATCTCTCAATCCCTTTAGGTTTAATCATAAGAGATTTTATTGCAGCAAGTAACCAACAATCTCCAACAAGTCCTTGCTCAAAATCTTTGCTAATGATTCCATCGGCTATATCTGGAATCCTCGCTAATGGTATATAAATTTTTCCCAAATTTATATCCCCCTTTCTAGGCAAACAATAAATACATTTCATGCAAGTTAAAATGATAAAATTTACGACGTATTATGTATTACTAAAAGAACAATTAAATATTATATGTATCAATTGTTTGCCATTTTATTTCTTAATTTTTCACGATATGCAGCATTTCTTAATCTATTAGCCTTGATTCTACATTCTTTAGAACAAATGGCTTTTCTTTTAGGACTTGCTACAGTATTATTTTTCCCCTCTGGCTTAAATCGTTTACCACAAATATAACAAGTGGTATATCCAGAATAATAATCTAACAATGCTGCTAATTCTTTTCCAAATTCTTCTTCTGTCAGAGTTTTACTTCTAGCATCATTAAAAGCATAATCATTTTTTAAATTATGAATATTTATATAACTTCTAATATTTTTAGCATCATTATAAAAAATATGTTCTGTTCCCTTTTTTACTTTATGCCAAATTGTACGTTCAGTATATCCATATTTTTCATAAGCTCTTTGTCTAAAATCAGCACCCTCATCAAGGTTAAATTTACTTGTTCCATAAACAAGAGCTTTTTCTAGCACTAGTTTAACATCATTATCTTCTAATGCTAAATTATATATTTTTCTTAATATGTTTTCTATATCTAATTTTTTATCTATATCAAAAGTTCTATTAAAGCATTTTGACATAAATTCATCATTATCTTCTTCATAAAAACTTTCTTCTGCAGAACTATAAAAATCTTTCTTTTCTTTTTCATTCAACATTAAAGCTCTCTTTAAATGAGTATAGATATAAGCATCTTTATATAAATAAGGATTTCTTTTTTTCTGCATACATCTTGAATACAAATAAAATAATGCAACATAACATTCAGAAATCATATTTTCATAGCTTAAATTAACATTCTTTCTGGAATCGTTATACATTAGTGTTGCAGTTTTTTCTATAATTTTTCTTTTAGAATCAACAAACTTTTTAAAATCTTTTTCATCTACTAAATATCCAAGATTTTTAAAAGCTAATTTACTTAAACAAGCATGTGAGCAACAAACACCCTGCGAAGGATTTGCATTATTTACATAAACTTTTGCTCTAAATTTTCTACCACAAATCGCACAAGTTTTTTCTTCATATATATAAGTAACAAAATTTTTCAAATCAATTGCAGGAGTAACTAGTTTAAGCATAGGCTTAAACATTCCTGCTGTAAAAACACTTACTACCATATCTATTCAACCTTTATATATAATCTAGTATCACAAGTATATTCAGACACTTTTGGTGGGTTTACATAACCATAAATAGAATAAGTAATTACTGCTTCTTCACAACCTTCTGGAATAATATCTTCTAAATATTTTCTATTAGATTCTCCACATTCTTCATCAAACAAACAGAGTTTAGCAGAAAACTCATTAACAGCTTTATTTGTTTCAAGATGGTATTCTGGATAACGACCTACAATCTCATAAGCGTGTTCATATTCTTCTCTATTTTCTCCCATTTCTTGACAGTATAAAAACAATAATTGATATTTATCATTTATAAGTTCAAGAGTGGTTAAAGCACTTAATTCTTCTGTAGTTATACATTTATGAAATTCATCTCCATGTACTAAAACAGGAATTTCTACAGATGGATTATTCCATTGAACAGGTTTATAATAATTATAAGTTTTTCCATCAACTGTTTTTGTAGCTCTTTTTACTTTAAAGAAAGCACCATTTTCAAAGTATTTTCCATTGTTTGAAACAGAATAAACTCCACTATAATTAGAAGGTCCTGCAATAACAATATCTTCACTTACACCAATAGCTCTATATTCTGGTATTTCTCTAGGGAATTTAAACTTCTGATTTTCTCTATCAACAATATAGTATTTTAAAATCTTTTGTTCGCCAGTTACCTTTTCCCAACTTCTTACTCCAGAAACCATTTTTTCTGCAGTTTCAACTGTGCAAACATAAACACCATTAACAGAGATTTCTCCATCCAGAACTCCTAAAATCATTGTCCATATTTTAGAATAATCTGCAGCATTGACAAAATCATCTGTTACTTCTGCCCAGTTATCAGCAGGCTTATTGCTTGCAAACTGCCCAAATCCTATAGGTATATCTCTATATTCTTCATCAGTAATATACAATTCATCTTGAGCAGGAGTGATAGAATCATATTGCTTTTTCGTTAAATCATTTATAATGAGTTGAGGAATTTTAGTATCTTTCATTATTCATCTCCTTAACCAAATAAATCTTCTAAATTTGTATAACTTTCATCATCCAATATGCCTTCATTGTATGATTCATTACTTTCCAATGCTTCTAATCTTGTTTCAACAGTAGAAAATCTATCTGCTACAGTTGTTTGATATGTTCCTAAATAAGTAACATGAGTATCAAATTCACTTCTCAATGTGTTCAATGAATTTGATAATGTTTGAACTTGCTCTTTTAATGTTGCTATTTCACTATCTGAACTTTCAAGAGCAAGAGTTAATGTATCAATTTCTTGATTTGCATTAAACAAATCACTTTTCAAGTTTAAAAACTCTGAATTTAATAATCCAATTTCTGTAGCAATTGCTTTGTTAGTTACAGGATTAGTTGAATTTGCATCAAGAGAAGTATCAATATTTACTGTTCTGTTATCTCCAACTAATAGAGTAACTGGTCTATTTCCAAACCATAATCTACCCATAATTACACCTTCCAATTTCTATGAATAATATAAGTTGTATCGCCTAAAATATTATCAATAGCAGCTTTCTCTGCATCTTGAATTGTCTGTAAACAAGAATTTTTTGTAGATTCCATATTGTTTACAGTTGTATGATAATTAGATTGAATAACACTCAATGCAGAATCTTTGGTTACTTCAATTGTGCTTTGTGCAGTTTGAACTTTGCTATCAATAGCTTGAGCAGTTTCTCTTTTCTTAAACTCCAAATCATCAATAGCCATTTGTCTTAAATCTGTAATATCTACAAGACCTTGTTCAATATCATCTTTAGCTTGTGTATGAAGAGATGTAATTTCTCCAACTGCTTGCTCATAGATTTGTTGAGTTGCAATTCTATCTTCTTCTGCACTTGTAGCTGATATATTTGCTTGTTCTGCAGATTCAATTGCTCTGTTCATGAACTCTTTTGTTTCATCTCTGTTAATGTAGACATTCTTTTCTGCTTCAAAAATATCTTCCATTACTTGTTGTGGAGTTCTATCATAACCTTCTGGAACAAATACTGCTCTATCCATTCTTCTACTAAGAATCTGAATACATCTCATCTCATAGTCTAAAGCTGTTTCCAAGTTCTTTTTGTTTAAATCTCCAGAAATATCAAATTCAGCTTCTTGTGCTAATGGTAAATCTAAAGATATAACAAGCATTTCTTTTTGCCCTGTTTTATCATCCCAAGCTAAAACGCTATAAGTTGAATCTTCCAGAGGGAAAGTAATTTTGCTTCCATCTGGATTTCCAAATTCTTCTACTGAAAAATCTACACCATATTCAAGAACAGTTTTTAATCCTGCCATATTGGTATGTTCTACTAATAATTGATCCTCTGATTCTAAATAAAAATCAAAGTCAAATTTTGTAGCCAAATTATTTCCATAGTGTATTTTAACTGGTTGCACCTCTGGAATCATTTTTACTTCCCTTTCTAGTCAATAGGACTAATTATTTCTTTTTCCTTTTAGGCTCTTCTCCTGTTGCAGCAACTGTTGCTCTGTATTTTCCGTAACCGAGCAATCTCAACAAGCCTGTTCCATATTCGCCTTCTGCAATATCTCCAAAACCACCTACAGAGTTTTTAATTCTTGTAGCAGCAATGCCTGTTGTATAATCAGTAGCAGCACATAATGCAGTAACATAATCTCCAAGTGTTAGGTCATCTTTGCCAACCATTTTGCTTAATTGCTCTTCAATATCAGAAATAAGAGGTAATTGAGTTTCAAAATATCTCTCTTTCTTAATTTTTGAGAAAGCAAATCTACATAAACAATCTGCAACAATACCAAGCAATCCGTATGCTTTAAGGTTAGCCAATGCCAAAGCTTCTAAAATATCTATTCCAACTGCTCTACCTTCTTCATCATCTCCATCAACAATAGCTCTGAATAAAGAAATTAGAGATAAGTTAGTTAAGAATGAAGAGAATACTACAGGGTTTAGAACTTTATAAATAACAAAAGCTTTTGCAAATTCTTTGCCTGTAATATCTTTCTTTGAGTAGTTTGATAATGCTTCAACAAATTTTCTTTCAAACTGTAAGTTTGTGTTGTTGAAAGCAAAAATCATTCTGTTAATCGGAGTTTCAGCTTGTTTCTTTTGCCAAGCAGAAGTTGCTGAATTGTGTCCAGATTGTTGAGCTCTCAAAGTATCTTCAACATATTTCTTAAATGCTTCTTCTTTTGATAATCCTTGTTCCATCAAATAATCAACATAAGGCTTACCACCTAAACAAAGAGTAAGAACATCACCAAATTTAGTATTTGAGATACAGAAGTTTCTGAATGTTCTGAATCTATCAACTTCATTTGTAACTGTTGATAGCACTTCGTTTATAGAGTTTCCTGCAATACGAGCTTTTAAGTAATCGCAATTCTCAAACATATACTTAACAGTTGCTTTAGGTTTAAGAATTACTTTTGCAAATCTTTTTGCCCATTCGCCTGCAGGCATATTTTCAGCATAGTTCATTAAACCAGTTAGCTGTGATAACATTACTTTCATATTTCCACCGATACGAGAAGTAATATAATTACTAGCAACTTGATCTAATAAACTTTTTCCTACTGTTACACTCTTTGCATAGTTTGCATAGGTAGAAGTTCCAAGTTGATTCAATAGAACTTGATGAATTTTCTTGCCTGTTTTCTTGCCGTAAATATCAATCAATGTAGCTTGAATATCATTTGAAGCAAAGATTCTGTTATAGAAATTAACCTTTTCAGAAAGAACAATATATCTTGCAGTTTTATTGATATGAGGTAAGATAATTGCAAACGGAGTTTGAGGGTCCATTTTAATTCTCTTACAATTTTTTCTGCTCTTAATGAAAGATGGATTTGTAGACCTTACAATATGTTCATGTAACATATCAATATCAGAGCCAACTCTCTCTGTTTTAGATGGAACATAATTTTCCAATCGTGGCAGAGATAGACCAGTAGTTCTGATAAATACTTCATTTGATTCATTGTACATGCTATCACATATATCAACCATCAACCAAGCGAACTGTTTATCTTCATCAGATAACTTGCTAAACATTTCTTCAAGCTGTTCTTCTCCATATTGAGTTTTTAATCTTTCTTTCAACTCTTTGTTCAAAGACCAAGCATAAAGAGTGATTATTTCAGCTCTGCTTATTTCTACATTGGTTTCAACAAGTTTATTTGTATCTTTGTTGTAAGTAACCTGAATAACTGTAGTCATTTCATTTTCATATTCTCTGAAAAGATTTGCTAAAGGTTGAACATTGTTGAAATCAACAAGAGTTTTCCAAGCCTTTTCTGCAATATTTTTAGGCTTTTCAAAGTGATATATTTCAGCAGCTTTATCATAAAACTCTGCACATTTTTTGAAAGCAAATACTTCTGCATCAGATTCATCTTTTAATAATGAATATTTAGCTGCAGTTTCTCTATTGAATACAGTTGTTAAGATACTTTCCCAGTTAGCAAGAGTTCCTTCTGATGTTAATGGAGTTTCGCCTGTTACCCATTTAGCAAGGAATTTTGCTTTTCCGTTATATCTATGTCTATTCAAAATCTGTACAAGATTTGTTTCATAATCATATCTTGATAGATTTTTCTTTAACTCTTCTTCATTTTTAGCTCTACGACCTTCAAACTTCAACTCAATAATATCTTCAAGCAATGAACGAGTAGCAAGAAGATTTCTGTCATTTGTTTTATTTGATTTGTATTCTAAAAACTTAATCTTTAATGCTGCTTGAAAATCTGTAGGAGCTGCAAGAGATTCTGTAGGGTTTTCATCCCAAGATTCTCTTTCTTCTCCGATTTCAATTTTATCAGCTTGAGTTAATTTGTTATATTCTTTTCTGGCATCTTCAATGTTTAGCCTGTTCATTTGTACTAATTCAGAGAAGATTGTGTTTGTTTTCCAGTCAAATTTTCCTTTCTTTAATGCACCAACTTTAACTAATTTAGAGTTGATTCTAACTTGTTTCTGGATTTCTCTATCCAATATATGTTTTTGTCTATTTTCTAATTGTAATATTGCATGAGCATTTATCTTTCTGATTATCTCTTTTGTATCGAGAACAGAATTTGCATACTTCAAAATATTGTATAGCTTATTAACACTAGATAATCTAATAACTCTTTTTGATTCTGGATCATAAACTTTCATATTATGAAGTTTGCTGATTACATAAGCTCTGAATTGAACTGCAGCAGAAACATTAGGAATAGAGAACTTGTTAGGACTTTCCATAGCTTTCTGATCTATAAATTGTTCCCCAACTTTTTGAAGCTCATCTACTAATTCTTGTACTGCTTCATTAGGCATTGATGGCATATTGTTGAAAATAGAAGTTAGAGCTTCATAGGCAGCATCTTTATTTTCTCCTCTCAAAGATAAAACCTTACCTTTAAGATAATCAAACATTCCAAAGAACTTACCAATTTCTTCATCATCCATTCTATCATCTTTAGCTTGAGAATAATCTCCAGATGTTAGAACTTTGAAAGCCTGCTCTGCTAGTTTGTAATCTCCATCTATTTCATCATTATCATAAGAAACACCAGTATCAAAGTAGAACTCTCTCCAGTTATCTCTCATACCATCGCCAGAAGTTATTTCATCAGATAAATCTGCAATCTTCTGTTCTATTGTTTCCCAGTTACGAGGGTTAGCAATGAATTGTCTTTTATAACCAGTAGCAACTTCAAGAATCTCAAGAGTAGCCTGTTTGTATCTATCTTGATATTCTCTTACTGCTTTTGGTATTCTGCTTGCACTCTTTTGAGCAAGTCTAATATATTCATTGACTTGTTGTTTTTTCTTATTATCTTTAAGATTTCTCTCTATATTGTTCTGATAGATTTCATCAATATCAGCAAGTTCTTTTTCTTGATTATCTCTAATCTCTTGAATTTGCTCTTGAATCTTATCACATCTATCAAAAACTGCAGCTTGAATCCTTTGGTTTTCGGTAGTCAATAGCCTTTCAAATAAATTGTTTATTTGTGGCATTTCTTCTTCTGAAAAACCAAGATTCTTAATACTATCATATAGAGATAATAAAGCATTTTTAAAATCTTCAAAGAGCCTTTTTAGCCTGTTTGTTTTAGCAGAGCCTGTTCTTATGTAAGCTTCAAAACCTCTTGCAAATCTTTCATGCTCTTCTGTTGTAAAAGCACCACCATTATTTCTAACAAACTTTCTAATCTCTTTTAGATCTTCTGCAATCTCTTCATTTTCTTCTGCATATTTAACTAACTTATCTAACCACCAATGAGCAAATTCATGCACAATTGTAGATTCATCAGCATCTTTAAATAGTGTAATTATATTTTCTGCAGGAATAAAAGAGCCTTTAACCTTTTGGTATCTATCTCTTAAAACTTCTGCTTGTTGATTATCTATGAAGATTCTTTGTTGTTCAGAATATCCCAAGCTTCTTCCAGAGATATTTTCTGTTCCTTCGCTATCTTCTCCAATTGATTGATATAATCTATTAGTTTCTGATCTTCCTCTGTTATTGTACCCAATTCTTCCAATTCTTCCAGAGCTTCTGCTTCCGTATAGCCTGCTGCCATTAAGCTGTCCAGAATTTCCGAACGAGGACAAAAAGCTTCTTCGTTGATTATCATAAATTTCTCCATATCCCATCTGGTTGATTAGTTCACGAGAGATAATCCTTGCTTCCATTTCTCCAGATGAATTTTTATAATTATTATATAAATCTTTATTTTGTTTGTAAAGAATAGCTAGTTTAGCATTTTCTCTCTTTTTAAATTCTTCAAGCATTTTAGCTTTCCCAAGTTGCTTTTTCATAGCATCAAGTTCAGCTAATTGTTTTTTATTTTTCTCCCTAAATTCTCTATATACTTTTGTAGCTTCTTTCATATCTTCATAATTATCTATATAATTTTGAAGTCTTTGTTTAGTAGCATCTGATAAATTCAGATTCTTTGAAAGAATATTTTTGTACTTATCATAATTTCTTTTTTGATGTGCGTGTTGAAGCTCATGCAATAATGTTTCAATTGCAGCAATAGGCATTTCAGAAACATATAGAGCATCTTTATTTATTCTTACTGTATCATCACTAGCTCTGTAATATCCATTCTTGAGTTCATTTTTTGTATCAGAAACAAGCTCAATTTTAACATCTTCAATACCATTAAAGAAATTTCTAATTCTGCTAAATGCAGGAATATGAGGTAGTAATTCAGAAACAGTAAAGATTTCTTTTTCTTGATTATTGTTTATAATATTTTTAAGTAACTCTCTGAATCCATCAAGTAGAGTTTTATTAGCACTTTGGTAATAAGTCTGAACAACATCTACTGCTTTATCATCAAAGATTACATAACATCTACCATCTCTTCTGCCATCATAAGTAATACCTTTGATACCATGTTCATTAAGTTTTAAACTTACCCATTTAGCATGACCCAATGCAAACTCTAAATAATGATATAATTCTTTGCCTGTATATAATCTAAAGTCATTGTAAAATTCTTCTCTTAAATATTTTCTACATTCATTAGGATTATCCTTCATTTTTACAGGCAAGTAATAACCAGTAAGTGTGTAATCGCTATCAAATAGTTGTGAAGTAAAACGCATTGTTTCTTCATCAGATAAACTTTCAATAACTTCATATATTTTTTCTTTTACAAAATCTGTTTGTTCTGAAAGCTTCTTTTCTTCATCAAGCAACACTTCATTTTCTGGAATATCAACTTCAAATAGTTGCCCCATTTCTTTTGTTAGCTTAATATTTTCAAGATCAATTTGTTCTAATTCTTTTACTATTTCTAAATCTTTTTCTCTTTCGTCTTTGAATGGTTTTTGTTGTTCTTTAATCCATTTTAAAACATCTTGAATATTAGCTTTTCTGTTTTCATCTTTTGCAGCTCTTTTAGCAGCAGCAGCTAAACATTGAAAGCGATATTTATCATCACTAGGAACTTCCTCTAAAAATTTTGTAATAGATAATTTAGGATTACTTTCGATTTTATCAATTTGTTCTTGTAATAAATTTATTAAGTTAAGAGTAAATTTATTACCTCTTTTTAAATATTGTGTATGCCAAGCAATATCTGCTTTCAAATCTTCTAAATTATCAGAATTAGCAGAAGTATATAAAAGATGTCCGTTTAAATTATGAACAAGATAATTATGAGCTTTTTCGCTTATTTTTTCTCCATTTACAGAAAATTCATATTCACTATTTCCATTTCTATTTATAAGTTTTGCTCTATAATTCTCAGATACTTCTTTTTCCCCTGCAAAATAAAGCCCCCATCCATGAGCTTGAGCACCTTCTCCAGAACCAATATGTTCTGTAGAAAATTCTTCAAATCTATGAGGAGTGCCATGATAAGCAGCTTGATAATAAACATTCTTATCAGCCTGTTCTAATTTTTCCATTCTATCAATATGTTCATCAATAGTTCCAGAATCAGCAATGTTGATAGGATTTATATCAATCTTAACTGTTCTGCCATTCTTATCTGTAATAGATAATCCTGCATCAGCAAACATATTAAATGCACCATCTTCTCTCATAGTGCCAGAATACTGAACTAAAACATCTAAATCAGAAGTTTCTTTATTTCTACCTTTTGTATATGAGCCATACAATCTAATATCTTCAAACTTAAACTCATCTTCTTCAACAAAGTTATCAGCAAGAATATTTTTCACATCTTCTGAAATTATATTAGTAAGATCTTCAACTGTTTCTCCAAACTCATTCTCTATATTTGATTCATCAATCCTTTGAAAATAAGCAGCAGAATTGCCTGCACTCGCATCATCAAGTGCAGTTCTCAATAAATTAGCAAACTCTGTATTTCCTTCTGCTTCATAAGCAGCAATCATATCATTTGCTAATTCAATATCTTCTATAGAAACATCTCCAGAATTAAGATTTTCAAGCAATGATATTTCAGAAACAACTCTATCAATATCTTCTGGATTAGTTTCATCATTAAATAATTCTATCTCATCTAATAAAGCATTGATTCTATTTTCAACAGTTAAAACTTCTCTATGCTCTACATTTCCTTGTAGAACTCCATTCTCATCAATTACTCCATAATCTTCTGTTTCATTGATTTCAGCCATATCTTCTGCCATCAAATCATCTAAAGATTTACCAGTTTTTTTGCTGATAGATTCAAGCATAGTTGCCCCAAGTCTAACAGCTTTATCAGCTTTTTCTCTATCTTTAAACTGTCCAGATTCAATAAGAGAATCTGCAACAGTATTAACAGTTTTTTCAAAATGTTGTTCTTCTGTTTCATCAATATTTATTGCACCATCAGCAATTTGTTCTGCTTGCAAATCTCTCAATTGATTTTCAGTTAGGTTTTCAATAACAGTTTGAATTTCCTCTGGAGATGCACCATTTTTAGCCATGTTGTTTGCAACAGAAGCACCAACCATAGAAAGCCCTGCACCTTGAATAGCAATTGCCCCTGCAAGAACAGCCCATTCTTCTGGAGTTTTAAAAATAGCTTTTGCATAATTTTCAAAACTTCTCTCTTCATTATTAGTTCCAAGAGTTAAGTTAAGAACATCAGCAAGAGCTTCTTCTCCCATTTCTTCTAGGAATCCATCAAAGTGTACTTGATTCTTAATCCATTCTTTTGATTGTCCGACAACTTTTAGATTATTAAACTCTTCAAACTTTTTAGAGAATACATCAGCACTATTTTTAATAAGAGTTTCTACTTTTGGATATTTAGCAAAGAGATTTTTAATCAAACTGTTTTCAACGGCTTGAGCAACTTTTCCCCCTGCTTTAGCAATCGGTTTAGCTGCATATCTTAAAATCTCTCCACCTGCAATTTCTGTAAAATACTCAACAAAGATTGATTGCAAAGATTTAAACAAAGCAGTTGCAGGCTTTTCTTGAGAAATAGAAAATACTGCATTACCATTATCAGTAAGCTTCATTTCATTATTCAACATTCTCTCTTGATAGCCTTGAAACAATCTTGAAGGAGAATTTACAATAGTTGTTAATGCAGTTTCAGCAAGTCTATTTGTACCCCAACCAATAGCTTTTCCTGCAGTTTGTAATGCTTGATTACCTTTAGCAACATTAGAGATATTTGTTGTTAATGTTGTACCAATAGCCCCTGCACCTAATGCTTTAAATAATGCAGAGCCTGTTAATAAGTCTGCACTAAATCCCAAACCATAGCCAACTGTACTACCGATTTGTCCACCAATAGAATAACCTCTAACCTTTTTCTCTTGTTCAAAGTCCATTTTTCTATTGATAAAATCTAGCTCATCTTGTCTTATAGCTTCGCCTTTAAGTATTTTATCTTTGATTTCTCTTTCTTTTTTTGTATCAAAAGCTTCTGCAATTGCACCAATAGCAATCCCTTTTGGCAATGTATCAGCCATTCCCTCTCTAAAACCAATCTTATGAAGCAAATCTATTTCATTATAAATAGGCTGTCCTGCTCTATCAATGCCGACAACCTCATATCTTTTAGTAGAATCTGATTCATCTACTCCTTGTCTATTTTTGTTTAGTTCTGCAGATTCTAATTGAGCATTATAAACATTTTTACCCCATCTATCTAAAGCAGAGCCAACTCTATCAAAGAAAGAAGCAGAGCCATTATTAACTCTTTCATCTCTTGCTTCTTTTTCTTTTCTCTGGTTTTCAATTCTATCTTCAACTAATTGGTTCTTTGAAGAATTTTTTAATGATTTACCAACGGCAGTAAGGTTAGCAGAATTATCAATGTTATCATAAGTTCCATTGAAAAACATTGAACTTCTATTAGCCAATTCAAAAGGTTTCATTTCGCCTTTATTCTGCCATTCGTTTATTTTTTCAATATCATTTGCACTTGTTTTGGTAATAGGTTTCAATTCATTCAATGTATTTGTGAACTGTTGCCTAATTGCAAAATCATCTAAACCAGAAGCTCTTGAAAATTCTACATTAGCTCTTACATCTTCTGCAGAGATTCCGTTTAGATTCAATATATTCATTTCTTCTTGAGTTATTTCTACTGGCATTGTTTTTTCTTCCTGTGTTTAAAACTGATAAACATTGTTATTAGCAACTGTTTTTGTAGGTTTCGGAGTTGCAGGGTTCGCATTGATAAGAGTGATATGTGCATGGTTTACATGGTTTGTTCCATGTTGCCTATCATAACCTCTTTCATCTACAATCTTATTGTTACCTTTGAAATGAGCAATTATATTTATATCAGATGTTCCGATTTTATAAACAGTTGGTAATTGTAATAATCTCTCATAGATTCTGATTCTATTTTCTATGCTATGTTCTGACATAGAAACATCTGCAGCTCTTCCTTCTGCGTGATGAGAGCCTGCTTGATTCCTATATCTACTTGTAACAGTTAAGTTCAATCCTAACTGGTCTGCAATTGTAGGAATCTGATTATCTGCAAAGAAAGTAAGAACTTTTTGCTCATTTGGTTTAGCTTCTGTCATTGCAATATTTCTCATTGTTTCTGCATTATATGAGAATGAGCTTGCAATATTTTGAGCTTTTGTTTTTCTTTCTTGTGCTTTTTGATAAACTCTATTTTTGATTATTTTATATTTTTCTTCATCTGGTGGCAGTTGTCCATTATGTTTGCTTTGATAGTAAACAAAATCATTCATTACATCTTTAATGAATCCTGTTTTCTCTGCCATTCCTTTTTCCAATTGCTTATATAAGAAAACTCCATCTTCTCCTTTATATCCTAAAGAATTAGTAATATTTAAAAGCTCATCATCTGTAATAGTTCTACCTTTACGAGCTTCAAACTCTCTTACCATTGCTTTGATTTCTGAATAAGCAACATCTTCTTTTTTACCTCTATGAAGTTTCATATCTTTTAAAGCTGAATCAATCAAATCATTATCTTCTTTAATAGAAGAATAAAAATCTCCAGACCTAATTTTTTCTTGAGCTTTTACAAAAGATTTATAATCTCCTTCTGATAAAAATCCTCTGTACTTATTCAAATCAACTTCTGCAAATCCTTGAGCATTATTTACTTGCATTTCATATAATGTACTCCAGATTTGATTGTCTGTTTCTGGTTGTCCACCTTGATTGATATAATTCATAAGAGCAAGTTTATCTTTTGGATCTAAAATATCTGGAATATCATCATAAGATAAAGTTCCTTGACCTTTAGCAGCATTTTCTGCTTTTGTATAGAATCCATCAAGAGCTTCTTTTTGTTGAAGGTCCTCAAAGTGTTTTTCTTGTTGATAATGTCTTTTTACACGAGATAAAACAGATTCTGACATATTAACATCTTCAATAGCTTCTGCTTGTCTTACTGCATCTTCTTCTGATTCAGCATTAGCAATAATCTCATTTGCTAATTGTCTTGAAGTATATTTATCTTCATTAGTTTTAATCTGTCCTATATATTTTGCATGATGTTGAGAAAGTATTTCTTCTTTATGTTCTTCAAAAAATTCTTTTGCAGATAAATCTCCATCTTGAATTTTAGCATCAAGAATAGAACAATATGCTTGAGAAACTTTTTCTGATTCAATCTTTTTTATAGAAGTTTCATCAGCATTAGTTGCTTCTCCTTGCCATCTTACAATTTGCTTGATGTTGTTAATTTGTGTTTTAACTCCATCTGGATTATTGCGTTCACTTACTGCAGAACTTATTGCATTATCAATACCTAATGCAGTTTCATTAGAAGCCCAGTTGTTAGTTTGCTGAAAATCGTGAGCAGTTACACTTTGTAAAATATTACTTCTTTTTGCAGCAGCAGTATCTTTTATTTGAGCTTGATTAAAGTTACTAACTCTGTTTTGCTCTTGCCATTGTTTTACAAAATCATCATAGCTTTGCATTATTTCATTTGTTCTTCCAGTAGCATCTTTCCCAAACTTATTAAAATAACCATTCTCTCTATCTAACAAACTATCTTGCTTCCATTGTTCAATAGCATTGTTAAATTCCATTATCTTCATTCTGTCATGAGTTTCTTGAATTTTTAAAGAAGCTGCAGCAATTTTATCAAAGCCTTTGCTCATATTGCTCATAGCTCTACCGATACTAGCACCAGAAGTATCTTCTGTTATTCTATAACTTTCATAAGGTAATGGAGTTCCATTTAAACTGGTTTCTCTTTTATATTGAGGAACTTGTGGCATTGTATAACCCTTTCACTAATCTACTTCTAAACCTTGTTTCTTTCTGATTCTATAAAAAAACTCAAACCCTTTAGGAACTTTGAGTATTGATGGTCTAGGTTTATCAAACTTAAACCCAACCCATTTAAGCCAACTTTTAGCAAACTCATTCTTTGAATAGATAAAGTTGTATAACAACCAGAATTTTTTATCATAACTTTCAATCTCTTTTTTAAGCTCACGCAAAAAGCAGATTTTATATTTTTTTAATTCATCTGTGCATAGCATCCAAGCTATGCCAACACCCTCTTCTTCATCATTAGCTTGCCAAGCACCACTCATACAAACTGGAATATCTCCATCTTTTGTTACTCCAAGAAGAATATCAAAATCCCTGTTCATAATGTCATTAAGGATTTCTTCTTTCCAGTTTTCTCCATGTATAGCTTTAACTTCTTCAAGATCGTTTTGGCTTAAATGTTCTAAAATATATAGAACATCTTTTTCATTCTTACTTTTTCTATACATAACAATCCCTAACCATTTTCATTATCTTGAACTGCAACAGTTGCACTAACAGATAAAATAGTAAGAGGTAGAGGATAATTCTGTTTTATTCTTATTGTTGCATCAGCTTTTGGATAAGCTGTTACAGTCATTAATAAATCTGTAGAAAATAATTTTCCAGAATCATTGATTGAAGCATCACATCTATTATGCCTAAATTCTCTACCATCTGTTCCACAGAAAATAACATCTTCACGAGATTTAAAGACTTTTAAACAAACATGGTTTATAACCTTTTTCAGCCCTTGAGTATTTTCTCCTTCGATATTAAGAGTTTCAAAATCGAACTCATAAGGCAAGCCAATTACAATAGTTTTTGCAGGCTTTGATAATGTTACTGTACCATTTTTAACTACAAGATTATCAATAATACCACCATTAACATTGGCTATTACTGTTTTACCTTCTAAATGGTCTAATCCAGAAATGGTTGTTGTGGGTTGTTCAAATTCTGCTGATAATCCACAATCAACAAGAAAAGCATACTTAGCATCATCAATAATTCTTGTTTTAGTTCTTTCAATGAATTTTACATTTTGTCCATTGATTGTTCTATTGATAACAAAATAAGCAACATCTTCTAAACCTTCTCTTACAACATCAACAGATTCAAAAGTTCCTTCTGTTTCAAACCTTGTCCAACCACAAAGTTTTTGTTTTTTGTTATAAGTCATTGTTGCTGCAGAACCATCATTGAAGATTACATATAGTAATCTGTAAGGCTCTTTAGCATAAGCAATATAAACAATTTCTTTTCCTTCAAACAAGTGAGAAGAGAATAGAGATAATTCATCTCCATCATAACCTTCTGACATGATGTCATAACCTAAATCTCTAACAACAGATCCCCCTGCTTGAACAAAAATTACCATTGAACCAGATACAACAGGCTCAACATGAGAAGCACCATAGCAAGATTGAATTACTGCTGCAGGCATAGGATTAGCTTGAAACACTCCATCTGTGCCATTAACTTTCCATTCTGAATTAGAAGTTAAGACAATTAAATCTTTCATAGGAATTAAATGTCTAATTTCATTAACTTCTCTATCATCCATATTCAATGTTACAGCATCAGTTGCTATTAAAGGTCTGGAAACATTAAAGTTGTTTATTGCACCAGATTGAGAACTCCACAAAGTTTGAGGATTATTATAAGAATTACCATACAATTTTCTTTGTTGAAAATATGCAGAGCAAGTTGGGTTGTTATTATTTGCAAAAGGATTTTTTGTAATAGGTGCAGAAGAAGATAAATCTGGCTCAATATTATCATCTGTAAAAGTTGTTCCTTCTGCAGTTCCTATATAACCAAAGATTCCGTTTACACTTCTGTAAATATTATATTCTGCAGCTCCTGCAACAGCATCCCATGTAATAGTCATATATTCAGTTGTTAGCCAATTGGCTTCTCTATGAGCTTTTACTGTAACAACTGCAGATCTTTTAGATTCTTCATTAGATTCTGCTTCTACTGCAGTAACAAGATATTGATAATTTCTTGTATTAGAATCAGTTGAGCCTGTCCAAGTAGCTTTTACATTTGTTGGAGCAGCTATTTCTGGTTGAAAAACTCCATCTTCTAATCTCCAATCATAATGAGAATATCTTGAAAGATTTTTTACAGGGTAATCAATGTGTGTTAATGTAAGCACATCTCCTGCTTGAGAACGCTTAATAGTTTTTAAATCTTTTGCTAAATATGGAGTTTCAATTTCTACCATCTGTCCTGCTTTAGCGTGTCCATCTGGATAGATAATATAAGCCCCATCTTTAAGAAATCTAATATATTTTTCTCCAAACTCAAGCATATAAGTTTGTTCAGAGTTGAAAACAAATTTCATTACTCTGGTTGCCTTATCACTATATTTAGCAGTTCCACAAAATTCTAAACCATTTCTATTAGATATACCACCCTCTTGATGAATAATAGCATTTTTCGCTTTTTTCAAGCCAATACCATATTGTTCAAGATTTGTTCTTGAATCTAATCTAGGTGTTAATTCTCCTCTGGTAAAACTCGCTTGAGTAATTCTAGTAGCCATTGTTTTCTCCACTATCTATAATCTGTATAATCTTTATCATCTTCATCTTTGATTTCTGTTTTTCTGGCATCAGTTACTATTGCTTGTCTAATAGCCATTTGATAATCTTGTAAGCAACTGTTCTTTTTATTTTCAGAACCTACAATAGCTTGAGCTGACATATAAGCAAGATAATGCCCAAGAGCATTTACAAAAGGTGCAGTAAAGAATGTTTCATTTACAACTCTTTTTGTATATCTCAAAATACAAGGGTTTGAATTAGCTAGAAGTATTTTCTTCCCTGTAGAATCTATTGCAGGCTCAACTTTCTTTTCTTTATTATCATGAATATCAATAATAGCTCTAGGTGCAATACAATCATTTGGATAATTAAAAGCATATAAATAATTTGGATTTTCTGGTTTGTATGCAGCAATTGATACTTCTGTAGTTGCATTAGCAAAACTCCAATCATGAGCTTCAAGAACAGTATCTCTTGCTATTTCATAATAGTTATTTAATATTATTCCTAATGGAGATTCCTCAACACTATTCTGAATTGTTGTAGATACTCCCAAGTTGCAAAGAGCAACATTATATATTTTAACTTTAGAATATGCCATTTTAATCTCCTTTATGGTGTTATTGATGGAGTTACTCCTGTAGGTTTACCAATAGAATTAGGACTATACCAATTTGTAGCAACGGAAGCTGCTTTTGCAACTCCATCTAATCCAGTAGTAATTGCATTAGTTACTCCTGCTCTATAAGCATTTTTCCCTGCAAAAACATCAAGATTAGCTTGATTGTTAAAGTTATTAGCTTGATGATCATAAGCTAATCCTTTTGTTTCTGCATTATATCTGGTTGTTAATGCGTCTAATTCTCCCATTGCAGCAGTATCTTCAATAGTATCAAGTGCAGTACCAGTAGAAATATCAATACCATTAGCAGCCATTGCTGTTTGTTGAGCTCCAACTTTTTGTAGAGTTTTTATTCTCTGCATCCGAGATTCTTCTATACCTTCTTGTCGTGCTTGTGCAGCATTAGCTTCTGCAACTTTAGCATTATTTCTATTCACTTGAGCTTGATAATTGTATTGTGCCTGTGTAGCTTTTCCTTGTTGATAACTACCATAAGCACCGACTGCAGCACTTGCTACAGATGCAACGGCTGCTGTAACTACTGCTGCTGTAACTGGATCGCACATTATTAACTCCCTTATATTACTTAACTAATTCTTGTAATTCTTTGATTTGTTCTATAACAGTTTTGTTTTCAGCATTCTCAAGAGTAATACCTTTAGCAACTGTTTCATCAATCAATTTGTTTAGAATTTCTAACAATTCTTCTTCTGTTTTTTCAGCTAATTCATCAACAACATTTTCTTCTGCAGCAGATTCTGCAGGAGCTTCTTCTGATTCATTAGTATCATTAACAGAAACTTGAACTGGTACAGATTCATCTCCTACATTTATATTGATATTAGCAGCATTGCCATTATCAGCAGTAGCAGAAGTTCCTTCTGATTGTTCATTATTTCCTTTTTGATTTGCATTAGCATTTTCATCTTCTTTTTTATTGTCAATTTTTTTTGCCCATGATGGAACTGTATTACCTTTAATATCTAGGATTTCTCCAGTTCTTATAATTGAGCCATTAAAAAAAGCTCGTCTTAATGCCATTATTTTCATATTGTTTTCTCCTATTCTTTTTCAGTTTTGCCATAAAGAACTTCTGCAGCAGAAGATGCTTTATCAAGAGCTTTCTTTTGTTTTTCAAGCATTGGCAAAACATATTTCATTTTTTCTTCATCAAGTTTGATTTGTTCAGCTTCAATTAAAGTGCGTACTGCACATTCAATTTCCCATCTGTCAAACTTTCCGAACTCTTTTTTTTCTTTTACTGATTCAATATCTTTACTCATTTTTCTTTTTCCTTTTAAATAAAAGAGAGTAGGAGGATAAGCTACTCTCTTAGAGAACCGAAATGATAAACTTTTATTATAAAAGGTTGGTTATCTAGTGATAGACAACCAACCCTCTATTAACTACATATCTTGATAAGAGTTATCGTGTCCTGCAACAAAACCTGCATCAATTTTACCTGCAGTAGCTGTTCCATTAACTGTGTAATAAATTCTTGTATAACCAAGATTGCCTTTTGGCATGAAGTTAATTGGGAATCTATAACCAGCAACTAAATCAGCAACAGGGATTGCAGCAGTTTCTGCAAGAACAACTGGAGCTGCAAAATCTTCTGTAGCAGAAGTTTGAAGAGCAACTTTAACAGAAGTACATCCTGCAAAAGCTTCAACAACTTGAATCAATAATGGTAATGGAGTTCCAAAAGCAATTTCTTTTAATTTGCCAATTGCAGTTTGAACAACATTTGTTGATGCAGCAGTAACTGTTACAGCTTGTGCATCTGAAAAAAGTGTTTGCATATCTAATAGCATTTTTATTTCTCCTATGTTTTGTATTATCTAAATTGGCGAAAATTTATAAGTGTTTTCGCCAACCACTATATAAAACTATTTTGCTTTCTTAACAGTATCTTCTGTATCAAGAATTTGGTCGCATAATTTAACAGGAATACCCAAGAACTTGATAACTGGTTGTCCTGCAACTTCTTCATAAGTTAATCTTACATTTTTAGATTCAAGAGCTTGTAAGTGTAAGTAAGTGAAGATAGTTGTGTTTACATACCAAACTAATTTTGCTTTTGTTAATTTAGCAAATTTATCAGCTCTGTGGAAAGCTTTAACCATTAACTTAATTAAGTTAGCAGCATCTTCTGTATCAAGTTTAGCAACATCAATGTTAGCAATACGAGCAGAAGCTCTGTAGTTTCTTACAGATAAACCAAGTTTCCAAGAGAAGTAATCTTTAAGAGCTTGATATTCATTTCCATCATCATCTTTAACTGTTACTTCGCCTAAATCCTTATGTTCAAGACCTGCTTTAGATCCTTTTGGATAAATAAAGTGAGAAGCTCTTTCTCCCCAACCGATTAAGTAGATTGAAGTATTAGTTGTACCAGTACCGCCTGCATCAAGAACTTGATAACCAATTGTTCCTGCTTCTTCTGAAATAGTATTGTAACGAGTAGCAAAACCATCAAAAGCAGAAGAATTTACACCTTTGTTACCATAGATAACATTTTCTTGAACTGTGTTGTTCATACCTTGAATGTGAGCTTCTGCTTCATTCAATCTGAATTGGTTAGTGTTGCCGTTTAACTCTGCCAAGTCTTTATCAACATGAGAGTAATCAGCTAACATTGCACAACCATCAGTTACTTGTGTATAATCGCCTTTTGTAGCTTTTACACCTTGATAGAATTTTCTGAATTGTGGTTCAGGCAATCCGTTTCTAACTGTAGTTTTGTGAGTTGTACCATCATTACATTCAATAACAACTGCATCTTCAAGCATTGGGTTAGCAGATACATTCATATCAATGATAGTTGATGTGATTTGTCCACCTTCTAATTGAGAGTAATAATCTTTCAATGTAAGGAATGTGTTACCTTTAGTAGCCATTTTTCATTTTCTCCTTTTTTAAATTAACTAACTGCGAGTTATTAACGGCTAACTCAATGCCGAACCAATCCTAATCTTTTGAGCCATAAAGAATATCTGCAGCATTTTGAGAAGGTCCTGCAGGAGTTTTAACTTCTGGTGGAGTATCTCCTTTGCAGAGTTTTCCAATAGCGTGAAAAGTCTTAATAAACTCTGGGTGGTTGGTTAAACCCTTATGTTTGATTAAGTCCTTGAATCCTTGAGTGACAACAGATTTAACTCCTAAATTAGCTGTAGTAAGGTATTGGCTATACTCTTCTTCGCTATATCCGTTCAACTCTTTATCTGTATTCAACAACTGCATATATGAGTTTTGTTCTGCTTCAACTAATTGAGTTGCTAAATCTTCAAATTTTGCCGTTTGTTTTGAAGTTAATTCAACTGCTAGTTTCATCAATTTATTTGCAGATTTGTTTGATAGATTGAGTTCTTTGGCAATAGGATTAAACTTATCAACCATCTCTTCATCAAGAACCATATTTTCTGGTAATTTTATTTCTGAATAATCAAAAGATTCTGGAGAGCCATATATCTCTGAATCTTGTCCTTCTGTTTTTTCTTTTGTTTCTTCTGGATTTTCAAGAGCATCATCTTTCTCTGATTCTTCTTCATTTAGTTCTTCTTGTTCTTCGATTTCTTTAACATTTTCAAAAATTTCTTCACCCATTTTGTTTCTCCTTTTCTTCAAGAATTTTTAAATATTTACCTTTACTGGCTTGATAGATTGAATCTAAAAGCCATAAGCCTTTTTCCCTCTTGCCCAATGTCATAAAAATATCCTTGTCGGTTGCATTACGATTTAACCCTCTATCAAAAGCACCAAGCTCATTGAGGATTCTTAAAATTACTTTTATTCCGTAATCATTATTTAGGACATTGGAGAGAGCTTGTAGTTCTTTTCCGTCCATGTGCTTTCTCCAAAAAAATTTGAAATGGGTGCAAATAAGAAGATAGTATAGTATTTATAAGAAAAGAGAGTTTACTTATGATTTCAAGTTCTGATTCCTGCACCCAAAGAATCATATTTATTTTAATTAGCCTACTCCCATACGAGAAGCTAATTCTCCACCAAAGCTATCAATACCACCTAAATTTTTGATAATATCAGAGCCTTGTTGAATTTGTTGCATTTGTTGTTGCATTTGTTGTTGTTGAGCGATTGCTTGTCGTTTTTTGTTTACATCATCAGTTGATATAACATGTTCTGGATTTACATTAGCAATCTCTGCATAATCATCAACAATCTTATCTGCATTTATTTTGTGTACTAGAGTTGGGTCTACTACACTTGCTAGGTTAGTTACAAAAGTAGTAAATCTTTCTATTGATGAAATACCTTTAACCTTTTGAGCTAAAGCAAGAGCTGAAACAAATTCTGTTTCCATTTCTTCTCTTTGAATTATCTCTGGTGGCATTGGCATTATTCCTGTATCAATAGTTTCATAGAACAGCCAATCTAATACAGTTCTTAAACCTTTATGAACTTGATCTAGAAGAGGAGATAGAAGAACCATCTTTTCCTCTTTTAGTTCATTAACCTCTGTAGCAGTTCTAGTTCTTTCTGCTGTGTTAAGAATTACAGAGAACAAATCATTATAAAAATGTTCTTTTATAACTTGTTTAAGTTCATCATTGCTTTGTTTAAGTTCAAGGATTCTAGGATTTATTTCATAAACTGTAGAAATACCTCTACCAGAATCATCTTCTGGAATAATTTGTCCTGCAGCATCATTGATACCTTTAATCTTTTGAAGTGAAGCTGGACCTTTGTATAGAGGAGATACAAGTTTCTTAATCCCTTTTCCATATTCCTTGATTTGAATCATCAACTGTTTAGCATCTGGTAATGCTTCCATTGCAGGGAAGTTAGAAGGATAATTATCTTCTCCATTAACATCAGCTTCAAAAATAGCGAATGGAAATCTATCTATTCCAGATTTTTTCAAGAACTTATCTTGCCCTACTTCATAAGTAACAGAGATAAACTTCTTATGATTAGCCAAAGGAGATTCTGGATTATATTCTTTGTTTGGCTCAACAAAATAAACTAATTCAAACATTGTATCTTGTTGATTATCAAAAGCAGTTTTTACTTCGATAGAACAATTATCATAGCCATATTTTTCTACAATATTTTTTGCAGTTTCTTTGAAATGTCTGCAAAAAGTATCTGGCTCTCCTCTGTGGTCTTTAGCATATCTATAAGAACCGATTGGTAACAATCTGTAATTAACAACAGTTTTGTAATCAGATTCCATAGATAATGTACCAAAACCAAAAGCAGCAATATGTTTGTATATTCCTAACATCATTTGATAGAAGTTAGAAGCACCCAAGATTCTTCTCATCAATTCTTCTTCTTGCATGCACCAAACTTTTACTTCTTGAACATTATTCAATTCTTTGTTTTTCATTTGGTTTTTAAACCAACGAGTAGCAGCAGAAGTTGAACCAGATTGCATCCCTGCAGCAAAATTCTTTAATGCAATTATAGTTATTGAATCAAGAATCTTTTTAGATTTTTTTGGAGCTTTGTTTACATCACTAACAAGGAATCTGCTTGTTCTAGGTGCAAAGTATTCTGATAACTCCATTAAATCTGGTTTTATCTGATTGAAAGTAGAATCCATTTGTGCTTTTTTCTTCTGGAAATATTCAACAGAATAAGAGAAGTTTTTAGGTTTTCTAACCACTTCTTTTTTCTTATCTTCTGTTTCTTGAATATCTAAACCTTTTAAAGCCATTGTTTTCTATTCTCCTAACAAACCTTTTTTCTGTGTAGTAGCATCTTCAAGCAAACCTCTTGCAGAAGTTTTAATATTTCTTCCTGCAGTTGATGCAGCTTTATTTCTTGTGTTAGTTGAAGCCTTTGAAACACTTGCATCAGCTAAAGTAGGAGTTGCAACTGTTTCAGTTTTTGTTTCAGTTGCAGCAGGCATTTTTGGTGATGAACACATTTTTCAATCCTTTCTTTTTAATCTTCATACGGGTTATAATCTGTATCCATTGAGATTACAGAAAAATTGTTATTTCCAAACTGATTCTGGAAAAAGTAGGAATAAAAATAAATTCCATAGATTCCCATCATCAAAGCATCAGCGAAATCTGGAGATTCATTTTGTTCTTTTCTAATTTCTTTTTTATCCAGAATATATGTTTTTCCAGAATTTGGACTCCATTTAGTTTTCATGTACTCAATTTGCCTTGCAGTATTTTGACAATTGAGTTTAAGGAATCCAAGCTCTAACATTTCTTTAAGAGCTAAATAACCATCTGCTCTGGCATTACCAGTAGAAACTGATTTAGATTGCATTGCACCTCTAAACAGAACAACATTTTCTAATGTGTTTTTCAAAGAACACATTATTGGATAACCTAATCCATCAGCATCTCCGATAAGCAAATTAGGTTGCCATTTAGAGTACAGATTCATTACCTTACCTTTTGTAATATCAGTATCAGCTTCTGACCATGTGATTGTTTCGACTTCTTCCCAAACTGTATTAGATTGTTGAACAAGTCTTTTTGCTACACATAAATCTCCACCACTTGCAGAGAAATCAACAGCCATAACAGAATTGTTAGGATGTTTTTCTTCATTGATTTTCAAATTCAGAGCTTTTTCAATTTTCTCTGCAGCAATAAGGTAATTTATACCTTGTTCAAGTGGATTTCCTAACCAGATATGATTATAATCAGACATATTTATTTTCTTACATTCCTCTGCTTCATCAATAAGTTTTTGAGGGCAGAATGGATTATCATAATAATTGATATGAATATGTAAACAATTCTTTCTGGAAACACAGAATTGATAAACTGCATCATTCCTAACATATCTATTCATAGTGAAAATGATTATAGAATTAGGTTTACGAATTGTAGGAACAATAACATCAACTGCTCTTTTCGTTACAGTTTCAGCTTCATCAATCCAAAGAATATCAACACCTTCTAAACCTTTGATGTTTACAATTTCTTGTTCTCTGAATCCTTTAAAGAAAATAACTGAACCTGTTTTTCTATGAACTAATTGTTGTTCTTTAACATCCCAATCCAGATTATATTCATCAATCAATTCTTTAAAAAGTTCTAATACGGAGTGCTTAACTGAATCCTTAATAACACGACCACAACAAACTTTAACTTTTCTTTTCTCTCCAATGTAGAGGATGATTCTGCCAATAGAATGAGTTTTGCCAGAACCTCTACCACCTTCAATAAGGAATAGAGAGTAGTTATTCAGATTGAAGATAACTGGTAGAATCTTCTTCGGTAGATTCAATATCGCAGGTATCTTGCAAGTTGCAATCAGCTTCTTTTTCATTTTGTCCTGCAATATCTTCTCCAATCATCAATTCTAAAGTATTACCATTAACTTCAACCTCTCCCATCTGAACAACAACATTGTTATTAACTTGTGCTTCATCACTCATCAAACCTTTGAGCTTGCATTTCATTTCAACAGCTTTATTAGCAGCATTAACATTAGGTCTGCCATATTGATCTACAGATTCAAGTGCAATAATTTTCAATTCTTCAAACTCTTTAAAAGCATCATTTATTGTGTATTTGATTTCATTTTCAATATATTCTTTTTGAGTTTTCTTAATATGATTCAACCATAGGGTAATCTTAGGGTTTTTCAATAATCGTGATGCTTCAACATAACAGGTAGCAGTTCTGGCAGAAGTATTAAAAGCTTCTCTATAAGCATCAATAGCACTAAAATTATGAATACCAATGTATTCAACAAAAGCATTTTGCTTTGGAGTTAGTTCTGGTAAATCAATAGGAGATTCATCTATGAAGTTTTCATCTAATTCTGCCATTCACTAACCTAACCAACCCAAAAAGAGTGCTACTTGAAGCTACTCTCTTGAGTTGGTATGTGTTGTGTTTATTATTAAGAGAAACTTCAAACTATAATCTTTTTTTGAATGTTTTTATTTCCGTAATAATCAGAAGCATATTGTCTTATTTGAGTAACTTTTCCACTCTTATTACGAATTTCAGTATTAACTCCATAAATCCACCCATAAAGAGAATTTGTATCTACTTTGTAATACTGACATAACATTCTTTTTGCTTCCTTTTTGATAACCCTAACAGCTTCATTTCCTGTATAATTCTGATTAACAAAAACTCTACCATCAGAGATTCTTTTTTCTATCAGAGTTGCAACTGGTCTATGACATTTACTACAACTACCAATGAGTAATTTTCTGGCTTCAAAATCTTTTATATCTTTCAAAAACCAAACTTCAACTTTGTTTATAATCTCATTACAATCACATACTAAATTCATTTTCTTCTCTTATTAAACACAGCTTCTCTACCTTACACCGATAAGGAGTGATGTTAGCTCAAACGCAATTCAACTATTTCACTTATCTACATTGATGATGGTTGAGAATTTTGTTTAAATTCTTTTGAGTTAGAGAGAAAGGAGTTTAAACATCCCAACCATCACTTTGAAGTTTAAAAAATTTTTCAATTGTTTTCTAGTTAGTTTAATTAACTATTATTTTTTAAATCTGTTCAAAACCATTGCTATTATTTTAAAAAATCCATGTTTACAAATCGTAACATTTGAAGAAAAGAGTTTTTGAAAAATTTTTTGTAGAACTTTATATAAAAATATATTTATATATTTTTATTATTTTATTTAATTTTATTTACTTTACTTTTATTTATAATGCATTGCATTGCAGTTTTGCTTGCATATGCAAAATTGTGCATTGCAGATTTTTTGCATATGCAAAATTATGCAAGTGCATTGCAAGTGCATTGCATTTGCATACAAAAAAATATGCACCTGCATTGCATTTGCATAACAGGTGCATAACTTATTTTAAGAAAATTTATTGCTCATAGATGAGGTTGCCCATCTGAATATAATTTTTTCCAGTATTAGATTGTATTATATTTCCTAGCTGACTATAGGATTCTCCCATTCCAGAATAGGTATTGTTTCCTTGATTTGTATAAAGAACTCCAGAATTACCATTGTAATAACTGCCATCATTATTGTTGTAAATATAGCCAGAAGTATTGCCGTTATTGTCAATAACAGTATAGTTGTTATAATCCCCAAAAGCAAAAACAGGAGATATAGAACATATTAGACTTATAACTAAAAACTTCTTCATACCTTCATTATTAACTATAACTCAATTTTCTTCAAGCCCTTTTGTAAATAAACTTCATGAAGTAATGTAAAATAAATAGCCAGTTTACCTATAATTTTTTACTTATCACAAGTTTTTTATATTGTGAAAGGAGTTTAAGATGCAATATAAATTTCTTACAAAAATTCTGTATTCATTGATATATAGATACGGAGAAGAAAAAGGTTGTGCTTTGTTCGATAGAATTATAAAAAATCTTATTTAATCAATCCATTTTTTTTCAAGATTTCTTCCACTTTTTGTGTAAGATATTCTTCTGATTTTTCAAATTCTGGAATAACAAACATATCGCCATCATCGGCAATCAACCAATTAAGATTAACATTGCATACTGTGAACAAATTAAAAAGCAGCTCAAATGGTGGTTTTCTCTCATCATATTCATAACTAGAATATGATCTAGAATTAACTCCTAATTTTTCTGCAAATTCAGCTATGCTTAACTTATAATGCGTTCTAATAGCTTTTAATTTTTGCCCCAATGTAATCATTCTTCTACTCCTTTTGTATGAAGTTTTGTAAAGATTCCACATATTGTGTTTACATTTTCCACGATATGTGTATAATAGTTTTATGTTAGTTTAATTATTTATTTAACTAACTAATAACATAAAAACACGAAAACGGCAAAAATTGTCCGTTTACTTCGTGTTATTTTCTGTACTCAAAAATATAGGAGAAATTAGAGAATGGCAAAAGAGCGAACTATATTAAAGTCCGTAGGTTTCCCAGAATCACTTTTAGATGGTGCAGAGGAACTGCAAGAACTTGAAGGTGGCAGCTTTGCAGAACATGTGCGAATTGCGTTAAGAGAATACCTTATCAAGAAAAAAGTAATCAAAGAATAAGTAAGGAGAAAAAGAGATGGCATTAAATTTTTTACAAAGACTTATTTTCCCAGTAATTAAAACTCCTGCAGAAAAGATGGATTTCATCCACGCAAAAACTTTTAATTACTATTTACAAGAGTTTAAAAAACAAGAAGATTCAAAAAGAAGTAGAGAGAATATCACAATTCCTTATTTCATTGTTGAAGAGAATTTAAGAAAACTAGCTTTCCAAAAAGCTAACAATGATTTAGCAGATGTTATTGAACAATGCAGAATTGATGAGTGTTACAAAAAAGCATTAAAAGCATAAGGAATTAAAAGTGGTAAAAGTTTCAGAAATAACAGAACCATATTTTTCACATGATATTTCTACTCGCTGTGATGAGAAGATTTTAAAAATGTTTTTTGGATTCAGAAGAGCTGCAAAAGAAATGAGCAGAGAAGAGTTAGAATCTTTTGTTCCTATGGCTGCTTATGGTGTTTTCTGGTCGATAGTTGAATATATGCACAGAAACATTCTTGAAACAAAGGATACAGATGTACTTGCTGATGATTTAAGAATCTCTGAAAAATTTATAAAAATGATTCTTGATGAATACGGACTATTCCGACAAGAAGATAACAAATACATTTCAGATAGAATCTTACGCAACATAAACAAGCAAGAAGAAAAATCAAACTCAAGAGCAAAAGCTGCTAAAGCAAAATGGATTCTATCAAGTTTAAAAAGCTACTGTAAAGAAATTCTTAAAATAGATTTAATTCTTGAAGATTCTGAAAAATCAAAATTCCTAAAATATTCAGAACGCATAGAAAACTTTAAAGAACTGCTACCAGATATTTTATACACAGTTAAGCATTTAAAATTTGATAACAATCCAGATTTTAACCCTTCAATAAATTGGTTACTTACAGATAACCATTTAACAAAACTTTTAAATGGAGAATATGGAAAATTAAAAAGTTGGTCTAATCATCTTGCAGCACTAAAAAAAATAGAAGCTGAAAAGCAAGCAGAAGAACAACAAGAAGAAACTGTTGAGAGCTATATTCATATTCAATCAAAAGTAGTTGCGTTAGATATTTTATCTTCTAAATGCAATTTCTTCCAAAGAAAAATTATTGGCTTGGGAGATCCTAGACTTTCAGAGCTAAAGAACAGATTTGATATTACAGATGAAGAATTAAAAAATGCAATCAATGAAAAGAACAAAGGAGAAATAAATGTCTAAATATAGCTTTACTGCACAAAGAGATGATTATTTAACTCCTACTGATATTTATCTTTCTGTATTAAAAAAACATAACAGAGAATACTTTATTTGTGATGTATGTTGCTCAACAGATAATATTCCTGCACTTTACAGATATACAAAAAATGGACTTTATCATTATAGTGTGGGAAAAGTCAATGATTGTAATGGCTTAACTGGCTCTTGGTTTCATTTTAATTGGTGTAATCCACCATTTCCACTCTGCAGAGAATTTGTTAAGAAGGCAGCAGATGAGCAGAAACAAGGTAAAACAACTGTAATGCTTATTCCTGCTAGAACAGAAACTGTTTACTGGGCTGATTATATTTTAGAAAACGGCAGAGCAACAAGAAAAAATGTAGATGTAGAATTTTTGAAAAAAGGTGTTTGCTTTATAAATCCAGATACAAGAGAAAAAATGCCTGTATTTAAAAACAGTTTAGCACTTGTAACTTTTAAAGGAGATTCTAATGGCTAGAAAAAAAAGATTTACTAAACAGCCTTCAAAATTTTTAGAAGATGCAATTGAAACAACTACAAAAGTTGTATCAATTGAGGAATATAACAAGTTTATTAATAACAGATACAAGAGTGTTTTTTATTGTGAATCTCAAAAATCTGATAAACCTATTATGTGCGTATATTGGGATAGAACAACTCTTGAAATCGGAGATACTGTAAGAGTTATAGGAAGATTCAATAATAATGTTTTCCTAGCTTGGCAAGTACAAATCTTAAAAAAAGCAGAACAAGAAACGGAGATACAAAATGGATAATAAAACTTTAAATAACATTCTAGCTTCATTAGAGCTATTGAGCTTATCGGAGTTATCTTATCTATTTGAATATTTGGTAGAAGAACTTAATAAAAGGAAGGAGAAAGAAGGGCAATGTTAGCAATAGGAATACTGTTAGGAGTTTTAATTGTGTTAGCTTTAGTAGTTATATTTTTTAACTCTTGGCAAGATGATTATGAATGGGATGAAGCATATCCATCAGAATATGACGAGTATTAAGGAGTTGTTTTGGAAGTTGAGGTTTTTCAAACATACCGACAATTTTTTAAAAAATATCCTAGCAAACTGTACAGATGTTGCTGCTGTGGATATATGAACCCAGACAGATTCACTTGTCAAAGGTGTGGATTCAGAGCAGATGGATTATTCAAAACAATGGATATGGGCTACAAGTACAGGATAGAAACACTAAACAAAGAAGAAGAAATATTTAAACCAATAGAACTGGAGAAAAAATATGGCAATGAATAAATCAGATATTATAAACCAAATAAATAAACTAAAAGGAGAATTACCTTTAGTTTTAAAAGTTGCAGAAATTGCACAACATGAAGGTTTGAAAATTGCAATTGATGAACTTACTGAAAGTTGCTGCAGTTATATCAAATCAAAATGTTATAAAGAATCTAAAGAATCTATTAGATCTTTAGAAATAGTAAACCATTTTAAGAAATATCTTGAAGGGCAAGAACAACGAGCAAAGAGAATTGAAGCAAGAATTGCAGAATTAAATATTGAATTAACAAGATGTCAATTAAATTTCTTTGAAGATAGCAAACCTCAAAAAATAAATACTGGCTATTCTTTTGAAGATAGAGAACTCTTTACAGGAGATGTTTTTGAAACATCAAAAAGAGAATACTTAATGATTATTGAATCTAATGAACATCCTACAAACTATGCAATTATGGGAACAGCTTTTGTTGAAGAGATGTTAGTTCAATATCCAAAAAATAGAGAAATGCTAAAAGATACTGCTTATCTTGGCAATATCTTTGAGGATGATAATTTAGCAGAATTTGTTGAAAAACTTGATGAAAGAACAGAAGAACTTAAAGAAGATTCTGCTGATGAAGAAGATGATAAAGAACCTCCTCAATCTTAACAAGGGAGAGTGATACACTCCCTTTTCTTTAAAAGTCCGAAACTAACTGCAAGCCATCTCTGCAGTTAGTCTATAGATAAAATCTATACTGATGAGGACTAAAACAAGAAAGGTAAAAAATGACTTGTGAATTTGCAAAAAAAATAGATGGAAAAATCAGATGCCTATGTAACAACTTGGCTCATGGCTTAATTAACGGCAAGCCTGTAAATGTTGCAAGTTCACTCTGTGAAGAAAACCCCAATTGTTATTACAAACTCTGGAAGAGAAGCGAAAGGAAAGGAGAAAGAAATGAATAAAGCATATTGTGATATTCAAGAACAATGCAAAATTCTTCAAGAAGAAAAAGAACATCACGAAAGCACACAGATTAAGAACAATTTGCTGAAAGGTGCAATTAAAGAAATCAGAAAAACCCTTGTAGAAATCAAACCAGATTCAGTAAAGGTTTTTGATATAGAAGAAATAATAAATAATTTAACAGAATTACCAATGGATTTAGGAGTATAAAAACAATGGATATAAAAATAGTTTGTGAAGATTCAAGATATATGCCTAAATATGCAAATGAAACAGATGCATGTATGGATATGAAAGTAAAGATAGAAGATGAAGAAGGAGTAAAAAAATCATTCCTACTTCCTAATCATACAAAAGTATATGGCTCTGGAATCAAAGTATCTATTCCAGAAGATTATGTAATGCTAGTTTTCCCTCGCAGTTCTACTGGTATCAAATTAAATTGTATGCTAACAAATACAACTGGTGTAATTGATTCTGGTTATAGAGATGAAGTAAAACTTGCTATAACCAACTTTGGAGAAGAAATTATTGAATTAACTGATGGGCAAAGAATTGCACAGTTTATGATAATTCCTCGACCAAAACTAAACCTAATCCCTGTAGCTGATGATGAAGATTTCAGAAACGGAGATAGAGGTGGTGGTATCGGTAGTACTGGCAAATAACTATTAACAGTTTAACTCCTGCTGAAAATAGTTGAGGTTGTTAAGGTCCAAAAGCGTTAGGTATTGTGTCTACAAAAAGTCTAGGGAGAGCCTACTCCCTAGCAGCCTTAACAAAAAGAAAGGAAAAAGAAATGTTTATGAAAAAAGTTTTTTATGTATGCAATGAACACAGAGGAAATCCTGTAGTAGCTCATGATACTTATGAAGATGCTGTAAAAGAAGCAAAGCGACTAGCTGAAAAAGAAAGATGTAATTTTAAAATCCTTATTCCAGTTGCTGTTGTTGTTCCAGAAGTAACAGTAAGAACAATAGAATTTAACTATGAAGAAAAGAAAGGAAATTAAAAATGGAAAGACAAATTATAAATGTTCAATACCCAACTTTAGATCAAACAGAATCTGTTGCAAATATCTGTATTGAAAAAACAGTTGTAGATACTAAAAAAGGAGTAACTATAGAAGAAGCCTTTTGCAACAAAAACAATTCTTTATTTATTGTTCTAAACAATCTCTCTGCAGATTCTCTTTTGACAGTAAAAGCAGGAAATGCTTATCCAAATTCAATGCTAGGAGATATTGTTATTGAATTACCTGCAGGAACTTCTGCTATTCAATTACAAGATTTATCAAGATTTGAAAAAGCAGATGGTTCAATTGATTTAGATTTTTCAGAAGATTTTAGTGGCACTATTTTTGCAGTTGCAAAATGGGCAGGAATCAGAGAGCTTGTAGAGGAGAAATAAAATGGGAAATATAATAATTGAGAATTATCCAGAACAGAAACAATTTTTCTATGCAGAAACATATAATCACATGATGTCTGTATCTAAAAAAATGGCTGTTATTATTAACAAACTAATCAAGACATCAACTCGACATGATGCTTCAAAAGTAGAATCAAAAATAGAATCTGATTTGTTTATAGCAATGACACCAAAATTAAAGAGTTCTACCTATGGTAGTGAAGAATATAAGAAATTTTTAGAAGAATTAAAACCTGCTCTTGATAACCATTATAAAGAAAATAGACATCATCCAGAGCATTTTGAAAATGGTATTAAAGGAATGACTTTAGTGGATCTAATTGAAATGCTCTGTGATTGGTGTGCAGCAGTTGAAAGACATTCTGATGGAAATATATTGAAAAGTATTGAGATAAACCAAAAAAGATTTGGATATTCTGATGAGCTAAAACAAATTTTAATCAATACATTAGAACAAGAATTACCAGAATGTTTACCTATTTCTTGCAGGGAGAACAACAATGACACATGCAGAAGTTAATATAGAAGCTCTACAAGCTCTGATAAAAGAAAGAGATGAACTTATTATTGAACAGAACTCTCTTCTTCAAGACAGAGTAAAGCAGCTAGAAACAAAGGTTGATATTTTCAGAAGTGCTTATAGAGATATTACAGGAATAATAAATAGAACTGTAACAGAAGGCTTACCATTCTACATGTGCATAGAAGAAATCAAAACAATAATAAGGAGATTGTCAAATGTTTGATAAACATATATATCAATCTTCAAACACTCAATATGTGCCTTATTGTAAAGAAGTTAATCATACTTATAATGTACCAACAACTTCTGAACAAATTTCACAATTGAATGAAATGCGTGAAAAATTAAAAGAAGATTTACTTAAAGTTTTTGTAATGGAACTTAAACCTTTAGATTTTGAAGCTCTTGTTTCTTGTTGGAAAAGTGATAATTACATAGGAAATGAAACTCAAATAACAATAAAAAAAGATGAGATTCTTTATCATAAAAATTTCCATTCTCCATATATCTCTAATAAATATACAGAAAGTGAATATATGGAAAAGATTAAAGAAAAAACAGAGGAATTACTTAAGGAAATATTTATATCTGAATACATTAAAATAACAAGAACTTTACAAGGAGAAATTAAATGAAAAAATTTCTATTACTAATATTATTAGCTTTTCTGGTTAATATTCCAGTTTTATCAAAAACAATCTATAACCCGATTGAAAAAATTGTATCTTTAGAGAGTATACCTTTTGGAATCTACACAACTAAAATATCAACAGAAGAAGGTTTATATCGTGTATTTATATATAAAAATTATAATTCTGGTGGAATAACTGCAATAAAAATTAAGTAGGAGAAATTATGCCAATAGTATGTATAGCTTTATGGTTTGCACCATTACTCATTGCAACACCAATAGCAATAGAAGAAAGTAAAAAAGAACAACAAATAAATCAAATGTGCCTTGATAAATTTAAGACCACAGAAGAAATACAAGCCTGTAAAACTATTTTAATGAAAGTCGGTAAACAATGATAACATTTTTTAAATTGTTTTTATTAGTGCCAGTAGGCATTATATTCTGGACAATAGCAATTTGTTTAATAATTTATGCAATCAAGGAGAATACTAAATGACAGATAAACAGATAATAATAGATGACCAAAAGAAAACCATACATAGATTGCAAGATGAATGCACAGAAAAAACTAACGCTATTATTGCATTAGCTGAACAACTCAAACGCAAAGAGCAAGAAATTAAAAAATTAAAGAATGATTATTTACAAGAAATCGGACAATTAAAATTTGCAATTGGAGAACATTCAGCAAAAATTCTTCATTTAGAAGAACTGTTAGATATGAGAATAGAAGCTGTTTGTGATGGTTGTATGGCAGACTCAATGCTTCCTATAAAATGTAAAATTTACAAACAACGACTATTAGAAATCAAACAGATTCTTACAGAAGGAGTTTGCAAAAACTGTTCAGAAGATTCTGTAAATGATTGTATTCCAGAATGTGATTCTCATAGAATCCTAGAAATCATCAAAGAGGTGGAAGATGGCAGATGATTTAATAATTTATGGTGGTAGAGGAAATTCTAAACCCTTTGTATCAATAAACGCTTTAAAACTTTTATTAGAGAACAAAGAACTAAAAGCCAAAGTTAATATATTAAATAGAGAAATAAAAATTCTAAAATCGAATAGGCTTAATATGTTTGAGCATTTAGATATTGTTCAAGAAAACAACAAACTTAAACAAACCCTTACCGAGATAAAAGAAATTGCACAAAATGTTATAAAAAATGTGAGCGATAGATGTATCGAAACAACTCCTATGTATTATATTCATAAACAAATCCTACAAAAAATCAGCGAATGTGAGGGAAATGATGGTTTGTAAATATTGTGGAAGAAGAATAAAAAAAGGAGATTATATATTTGGTGATGCGTATTGTTGTGCCGATTGTTTAATTAAAATAATACGGAATTTACCTGAATGGAACGAGGTGGAATGATGAGTACAATAAGATTTAACATAGAAAATTTTGTATCAAAAGAAACAATTCTTGATTTAAACTCAATAGTAAATTGTATTGTCAATTGTGGTAACGACCATTTAATAATTGATACCTCAAAATATTCTGGTATAGATTTGAGCAATTTTATAGAGTTTATAAAAGAACACCATTGCACAGATAGTAATAAAACATTACAGATTATTCAATCATACAGAGGAAAAGAAAATGGTTTGGAAAACAACTAATGCACTAGGAAAAGAAGTAGTTTGGTATTCTCCAGAAGATTTAAAAAAGATTGTTCATATAATTTCAAAATCAAAATTAAGAGATCCTGCTGCTAACAAATATTTAAGAACTCTAGGAAAAATAAAAGACATTGCAATTAAATCTATTGGCTGTGGTGATGCAGCAAGATTAAGAGCTTTGTTTTCAGAAGTATTACATAAAATCAGCGAGGTAGAACATGAACAAAGAACAACTTCAACTTCTAATTAACTCTTTGATTTTCGCAGTAAAAGTTTTTGATGCAGCAAAATCTGCAGATGTTGCTTTATGGCATTTTCAAAATAGTGAAAAACTTGAGAACTTACCAGATGAAATAACAAAATTATTCAATCAATGTTATTGTGGAATGAATACTGCAGAACTTATGCTAACAATTGAGAAATTTAAAAATGAGCAAGCTAACAAATAGAGAACAAGAAATCTTGAATTACTTGTGTCATGGTTACACAAAACAAGAAATCATGAACAAACTCAACATAGCAGAATGTACTTATTCAACTCACTTAACAAACATCTGCAGAAAGAAAACTTGCAATAACATTGCAGAACTCATTGCAGCAAGAATTATGGATTTAGAAGTTGAGCTTGAATCTAAAACAAATACGATAGACAAACTGTCTAAAGAAATAAATTATTATCGAACAAAAATAACAGAACTAAATAAGGAATACAGAATCTCTTTAGAAACCAGAACAGAAACACTTTGCATACAATCTTTGATTATCGAAACAATTTATAGCAATCTGATTACTAAAAAATTCACAACCCTCAAAGATGTTTATAGATACATCAAAGACAATATGAAACATATCACAATATTACTAAACGACAATAGCAAGGAGTATAACAAATGGAACTAACCAAAGATGAAATTCAAGCAGCACTAGATGAAGAAGTAAACAAGATTGTAAAAAAATATGGTGCAGGAATCAAACTGTCCTTAATCAATCTTATAGGCTTGATTAAATTACAAGTTGAAAAAGAAGAATATAAATTAAAAGAAGTAGATATTCCTAGACTTATTCCTCTTGTTAAATGGAATGATTACCATCCAGATCCAAGTGTAAAAGCTTTAAGAATGTTGGTATTCAGAAAAGATAACAATGGCTTTGACAAAGTTATTGTTAGAAGAGGTAATAGAATTTTAATAAATGAAAAAGAATTTTTTGAATGGCAAAAAAGAGAAATGTTTAAACCTCTGGTATAATCTTTTTAACAAAACCTCTAACAACATTATCAATATGTTTTTCAGTTAAGTGTGTGTAATTTCTTGTAACAGTTATAGCAGTTTGTCCTAACATCTCTGCAATATCAAGCAAACTTGCACCATTCATAGCAGCATGAGAAGCGAATGTATGCCTCATATCATGAACAGTAAAATTCTCTAATCCAACTTCTTTTATAATCTCATACACTTTACCTCTAATAAATGGTAGAGCATCTTTTCTTTTTCCTTTAAATATATAACCAGTTTTTATGTTATTTTTCTCAAGATATAATTTTAAGAACTCCATAACATCAGTATCAATATAAACTCCTCTGCTAGTATTGTTTTTAGTATCAATGTAATAAACTCTCTGATTCTGAAAATCAATATTTTCTACTTTAAGAGTTTGAACTTCTGAATACCTACCACCAGTTCCCAGAGCAATTAAAACAAAAAGATAAACCATTTCAGAATGATTTTTGCAGGCTGCTAAATAAATTGCAAGTTCTTCAATTGACAAGAATCTTTTTCTACCCTCTGGTTTTGGTACAATCTTAACCTTTGACATAGGATTATATTCAATCAATTCTAATTCATCTCTTGCAAAAGTAAGGATAGTAGAGAGAGCCATCAAGTATTTGTTAATAGTATTAGCCTTGCGAGGTTTTCCTGTGCTTGCAATTTCTTCTGTTAAGAGCAACTGCTTACAAGCAGATAAATCTGATGCAGAAAGATTAACCACTTTTATATTACCGATTTTATCAATCCACCAATCATACATGCAGTAGTATTTCTGATAATCGTCATAGCGTGTTGATGCAATATTATTTTTAAAATAGTTTATAAGCTCATCGACATATTCAATCTTAACTTTATCAACCTTAATTTTAGTAGCAGATTCTTCTATATAAGTTCCTTCTTCCATAGCAGCTTCAACTTTTTTTGCCCAATGTTTAGCAAGAGTAATACCAGTAAAAGTTTTACAAGTAGTCTTGTAGCCTTTTACTCTTATGATAGCTTTAATTTTTGTACCCTTTTTGCCTACGATTGGAATAAAAGTTGCCATGTTGATTTCCTTTATTTTTGGTTACAAATTTGGTAACACTTCAAACGAAAAACCTTGAACAATCTTGAAAACATAATAAAACAATAATTATTCAAAAGTCAAGCAATTAAGAGCTTTTAAGATACTCTCATTTTTTCATTTGTTTTCAAAATATACTCATCTCAATAACTTAATATCCTCGTGTTTATTTAATGTTTGCTAATTAACTTTAGCAAACTTTTTCTTTTGTAGCAATGCTTTAAGGTTTGCTACATTATTTTTTTATTCTCTTATTTTTCTTTTTGGTAACAAATTTGGTAACAGTACAAAATAAAAAAGCTATAAAAAAACAAATAATGTTTTTCATAGCTTTTCTTTTAATTTCTTAACTACTCTATAATATATTATAGCACAAAAAAAAGAGTTGCCGAACCAAGCAACTCAAAATCTTGAAGAAAACAATTCAGTAGATTATTTTAAAAATAATTCTTTTTCTATTTTTCTTCTTCTTATCAACCCATCACTTTTTTCTTTTTCTACATATACCCAACGGTCAAACTGTTGAGCAGCTTCTGTATATCTCCCCTCATTCAACAATCTCAACAAGGTTGAACTTCCAAAAGCACCAATTCCGATATTAAAAGTTAGAGAAGCAATTGCATCAAATTGATTCTGCGTTACATCAACTTTAATTAAAGAACTAATACCTTTGCAAAATTTTATTAAATCATAATCAAGAGTTTCTTCTGCTTGCTTTTGAGTAATTACTTTACCCTTAACTACATCTGGTCCTGTATGCCCATATCCAATAGTCCAGATTCCTCTAGGACATTTATAAGCAACAAGCTCACAACCCTCAAATTTTTTTATTAAGTCTTTTCCATTTTTAGATATGTTCATGAGAATTTTCTCCTCTATCACTATATCCAGTTATAGCATCTATTCTTTTATGTGCAGACTTTGAACTATCTTCAACTCTTACCATTCTTTCAATTAAACAGTTATGTTTATCCTGTTTAGATTCTAATCTGCCAATCTGCTTTTCTATATCAGCTTGATTTCTTTCAATCTGTTTATCTATATCACTTTTAAACTCATCAAATTTTCTGTGCATTGAATCCTTGTATTCATTAACTGTTGCAATAACATTTTTTCTGGATTCTTCAAATGTCTGTTTTAAAAAAACTAAATTATCTGATTGCCTTGTTAAAAATATAACTATTGTAACTATGTTAGCAATAACTGTAATTCCCAAAGCTATCAGAGCAATTATTGTACCTAATTCCATCACTTTCTCCACTTACAAACTTTCTGCCAATTATCTACTGAATGAAACATTAACCATCTTTTAAAATCATTAAATCTTCCAAAATGCTCACATAGTGTTTCAAATATAAGAGTAGATAAATATCTGTCATGGTTGATGTACTTATGATTTTCACAGAGATAATCATGTACACAACTTGCTAACTTGAATCTAGGGTCTGTTCTTTGTCCGATTATTGCCCAAGCAAAAGAAGGAACATTAGCACCATTCCACCTATACCCTTTAGGAATCATAAAAGCATAACTTTCAGATTCATATTCAATCATAACAATTAAACCCTCTGTAACTACAAAAGGTTTTTTCAATGCTTCTTTTAACTCATCCCCCTCTAATCCAACAAGAGAAACATCTTCTAAATATTGTTCTGGATTATTTTCAAAGAATGTAATCTTTAATCCTTTTCTTCCTTCTATAGTAATCATTTATTTGTCCTCAAATCTCTTTCAACTAAATCAATATAAAACTCATCATCAGAAGTTTCTTTTTCAACCACATGCTCAACATAATCAGAAGTGGCTTCAAAAATTTTTATTCCGAATAATTTATACTGTAATCTTTTACGAAATGACGATTTCATTTTTACTTCCTTAATTGTTTAGATATTGCAGGATTAACTTTGTTAATTCCTTTTTCTACAATAGCTTCTGAAATAACATTTAATTTCTCATCATCAAGAGGACAAGCACCACAAAAATAATTTAATCCTGCTTTAATACCAGTTGTAATGAGTTTCTTTTCTGCTTTATCAATTGGCTCTGATTCCTGTATTCTATCGAGAGCATCTGCAATGCGATCTTCAACAAATTCTCTTGCACCATCAAGAGTTTTGAATAGCAGCACAATTGGCTTTGCAAGTGTCAAAAAAAACTTTTTCATCCTAATACCTTTCTAATGTCAATCTTAAATCTGTTACACATTTTTCTTATATATCTAACCCCATCTATATAATGGTTTTTGACATTCTTAAACTGTTTTAAATATGCTATCCACATTTCCTCTGTAACCCATTTTTCAATAGGTTCAACTCCCCTCAAGCAATTCTTGTACCAATGAGCAAGAGCAATATTATCTTCATCTAATCCACCACCTTGACTAGCAGGAGTAATATGTTCAACAGTAACTGTATCATTGTTTATATCTTCTCCATACAAATCTTTTTTGACTTCTGGCATAAGACCTTTTTTAAAAGCCTTTTTAATTGGTGGATTGTATTTAAAGCTTACATTCAGAATCTGAAATTCTGCTCTCATAGAAGAATCCTTTATAATTCACAAACATCTAAAAACTCAAAGAATGAAACAAACACTTTAATTGGTATGCTTAATTTGCGTGCAGATTTCATAGGATTTGATAAATAAATATATTCTTCATCAGCACCTAATACAGAATAAGCATGCCCTGCCCAAAACTTATAAACTGTATCATTGTGTTTTAATGTACAGTTTTCTTTTCCCCTACTGCCATTTTGAACAGTAAAAGCTTTATTTTCATCATTAAATATCTCAAAAGGGAAAGTATCCCAATCAACTTCAAATTGTTCTCCATTACCAATAAAGAACTTAAAAGCTTCACTAGAAATTCCACCAGTTAAACTGCTTGAATAATCTCTGGCTTCTTTGAGTAATCTATCTGCAGCAATCTCAATAGCTCTTATATCCATTTCTCCCATAGATAATTTTTTAGAACTATTTAATTCTTCTTGAGTAATTAGATATGATTTTTTATTAAAAGGGAATGTAACTTTTACATTCCCTTCTTCAAATTCAATAATATTATTTAATCTCTCAATCCCTTTAGGTTTAATCATAAG
>JAGCLR010000237.1 GCA_017646885.1 Methanobrevibacter sp.
TCACAGATAGTGTCCACTAAATCCATATCGTGACTTACCAACAGGAATCCCATTTTCCTTTCTTTCACTATTTTTAAAACTGTATCCAATATCTGCGCTTGTGTGATTGCATCAAGCATTGTAGTCATTTCATCAGCAATCAGGAATTTTGTATTTGGATTTAAGGATCTTACTACTGAAAACCTCTGAAGCTCTCCACCAGACAATTCCTGCGGAAATCTTGTAAGCCAAGATTTCTGAATACCGAATTCAGCCAAAAGATCATCAGAAACATCATAGGATTCAGCTAAGACCTGATTCATTTTCCATTTTGGATTCATTACCTTTTCAGGATGTTGATAAATCAATTGAACTGGCTTGAATCCTTTTTTTGGCAATGGTTGACCTTCAAAAATCACTTCACCTTGGAATTTTGTCACATAACCTGACAATATCTTACATAAAGTTGATTTACCGCTACCACTATCTCCAATCAATCCCACAATCTTTTTGTTGTCCAATTCCAGATTGACATCTTCCAATAGGAATTTTTTAGCTGAAGGGTATTTGAATGAAATGTTTTTTGCAATGAGCTCCATTTTATGCACCTTCCTCATATTTAAAGCATCTGACTTTTTTCATGCCAATATCAATCAATTCAGGTCTTTCTTCCTTGCATCTGTCAAATCTCATATCACATCTATCATAATAAGGGCAACCATTGATTATTTCACCATGCAATGGCTGATGCCCTTTGATAACTTCAAATCCGTTTGCAGGCAATGCCTTGTATAAGGATCTTGTATATGGATGCAAGAGGTTTTCTCCATCTCCTGAAAAGTCTTCCTTAAGTGCAATCTCAATCACATATCCTGAATAGAAAATTCCTATTCTATCAGCCACTTCCAATGCCGCATGAATGTCGTGAGTGATTAAAAGAACTCCTATTCCCGCTTCTTTCATATGCTTAAAGTGATTTAATGTTTCTTCAACAGTCTTTTCATCCAATCCAGGAGTAGGTTCATCAGCTACAACAAGGTCAGGATCTGCCAGCAATGCAGTTGAAACAAGAACCCTTCTTGCCATTCCTCCAGATAACTGGAAAGGATACATGTCATCTACTTCAGGACCTAAATTGTAATGCTCGAAAATTTTCCTTTGCTTAATTTTCTTAGCTTTCTTCTCCTCTTCGCTATCGCAGTGTCCAATTGCAATATCTGATATTTTCATTAAAGGGTCTAAAAAGTTAACGGACTGAGGGACAAGAACAATGCCTTTACCTCTAATCTCTTCCTTATCCTCTTGAGATAATTCCTTACCTTTAAATTTGATTTTTCCATTGAGATTTGCATTATCAGGCAAAATTCCGAATATTGCATGGGCAAGCAAACTCTTACCTGAACCGCTTGAACCCAATACCGCTAAAATTTCTCCTTCAGATATATCTAATGTTAAATCGGTTATAACTTTTAAATCCCTTTGATTTAATCCCTTTGTATATTGTATAAATGAAATTGAAACATTTTCAACATCCAATAATTTGTCCATTAGACCACCTAATTGTTTTAAATTTTCAATGCAAACATGATAATTTATTAGAATAATAATTAGACTTATTTACTAATTAAAGCAAACAAATTAATTTTTAGCATTAAACTAAAACCTTTATCATATGACTTGTTTCATCATAGTCATCTTCTTCTATTGTTATAACATAACCAAGAGATTTCCAAAATGGTAAAGCCGCTTCCAAGTATCTGTGAGTATGCAAATAAATTTGTCTATAACCTTCTTTCTTTGCGAACTCTTCCATAACATTTACAAGTTCACGTGCAAGGCCATGTCTCCTGTATCTTTCATCAACCATCAATCTCCATATGCTTGCAGTATTGTCTTCACTATATTCTCCCTTGAAGAACTCATAATCTCTGTCATATGCTCTAATAGCTGCTGTTGCAACAATCTTATCCCCATCATACGCTGCAAAAAAGCCATTTCTCTTAGGCAGAATATAATACTCATCTAAACCTTCAATATCATAATGAAATTTTGGAGTAGGGCCAATATCATATACTATTCTAATTTGCTCATACAAAAAATCTTGAGCCTCTTTGATTTCATCAGCATCATTTTGAATTTCTTTGATTTCTATATTCATTTAATCCCCTAAAAATTAAAAAAAGAGAAATTATAAAATTTCTCTTAAGTTTGTGCTGTTTCAGGATTAAGCAATTTTTCTACATTTTCTCCAATGAGGTCGAATAGCAATACAACTATCAATAAGGATACACCAGGGTAGAATGCTAACCACCAGCATCCAGAAGATAGGTAATGCATTGATTCAGCTAAAATTACACCAATTGCAGGTTCATGAGGAGGTAAACCGAATCCTAAGAATGTAATTGCTGCCTCGTGCATGATAGCATGAGGGAACATTAGGATTACACCTACAATAATTTGTGAAATGATCAATGGGAAAATGTGCTTTATTGCAATCCAAACCTTAGTTCTTCCAAGGTTTTCTGCCAATGCAATGTATTCCTTGGTTTTGATTTCCTTTACTTCAGATCTGAGAACTCTTGCAAGAGGTGTCCAGTGGGTTAAACCTACACCCATGATTACTCCGAATACTCCTCCACCAAACATTATTGAAACAAGAATGATTAGGAGAATATGTGGAATTGATCCGAAGAGATCTATAATTCCTGCAACACATTCATCTGCAAACTTGTTGAAGCTTGAGAACAATCCTAATGTGATGGAGATAATTGTACTTACAACGGATGCAATGAAACCTACCATTAAACTTAATCCAAGTCCAGCAATTGTACGTTGGAACATGTCTCTTCCCATCCAATCAGTTCCAAAAAGATGTTCAAAAGACGGCATTTGCATGGAATTTGCAAAATCTGTTGGAATATCTCTTATGAAATAACCACTTATAAAGATACTTATGATAATCAAAGCGGCAAGTCCAATGATTACAAGAGTTTTTGTCCTGAGATTCGCATGGTATATGAACCATTGCCCTTTATCATCTGCTTTTTTCTTAATCATTGAACTCATTCTCCTTAATTCTTGGATCGATGAAGTAATAGGAAATATCCGCCAGCAAGTTACCTACAAATACAAATATTGCACTGATTACTACAATTCCTAAAAACAGAGGAACATCGTTTTGCAGACCGGCTGCAACTGCAGTCTGTCCTATTCCCGGATATGAGAATACCTGTTCTATCATGACTGCTCCACCGAAGAGTTCACTGAATGATAAGAATTGGAGTGTAATTGCAGGCAATAGTATATTCCTTAAACCATGATCTTTAACTAAATTCCACCCTTTTTCACCTCTGGATTTTGCAAACAATACATAATCAGAAGATAAAACTTGGGTCAATTCATTACGTGTATACATTGTAATTGGCGCAAGTCCAACAAGACTTAATGTCAATGTAGGAAGGACAAGTCTGGTTGCCCACTCAATAAATGTTGCATCAGTACTTCTAACACCAATAGGAACACCGAATCCTATTGGGAACCATCCCAGATAAACTGAAAAGATCATCAATATAAGCATACCTACCCAAAAGGATGGAGCTGATTGAATAGCATAACAGTAAACCTTAACTGCCTTGTCAATCCAAGAACCTTTGTTTTTACCCGCTACAACTCCAAGTGCAAAACCAATGACCCCACTTAATATCCATGATAATGACATTAATGCAAGTGAAGCCATGAACTTGTCAATGATAACATCTATAACAGGTCTACGGTAAATTAATGAGACTCCTAAATTTCCTTGAAGCAAGTCCATGAGCCAATGGAAAATCTTATCAGGCAATGGAACATTAGTACCGAAATATTGATACAAAATTTGTCTTTGAGCTTCTGAAACTACAGCGCCACGTAAATAAGCATTAACTGGGTCAATAGGGGATAAATCTAATAATACAAAACTAAATATTGCAACTGCAATCATCAATACGATAAAACGTACCAATTTCCAACCAAAATATTTTGCTATCTTTTGTTTATTCATTGAGAATAAACCCCCTTAATTTTTTTAATTTGAAATTTCTTCTAAATTTAAAATTAATTAATATTCTTCAAGATTTATAAAAATTTAAAAAAAGAATAAATTAATAAAAAAAATAAAAAAGGAAATGAAAAAATTATGCTGTGGAGTTGGTTCTAGTCCATTCCACAACGTTAATTAAGAAGTCATTTCCTAAACCGTCAGGTTGTTCACCCATATCAATATCTTCTTTTACGAAGTAGTTGTAGTTGTAGTTAGCAATCCATACCCATGGAGCGTCTCCAGCAGGACCCCAACCTCCGCCGTTTACAAGAGCAGATTGAGCCCATAAGGAGTTAGCTTGATCGAAGTTATTGCTGTGCATTGCTTGTTCCATCAACTTATCAGAAGCAGCATTGCTATATAAGTTAGGGTTCATATAGAAGTCATCCACTTCTTTACTGTGGAATTGTTGATAGATGGATTTATATGGGTCAGGTGAAGTTTGTTGCATTACTGCAGCTGAGGAATACATATTTAAGTAAATGGTATCCCAGTCAGCACCTTGGAGGTTTACTTCAATACCTAAATCTTTTGCTTGTTCTGCAAATACGGTTGCTAAGGATTGTCTGTCAAGGTAATCAGGTGGGTAGTATAAATCGAAGGATGCTTTTACACCGTCTTTTTCAACGATTCCGTCACCGTCAGTGTCAACCCAACCGCCTTCTTTTAAGATTTGTTTAGCTTTATCCACATCACCGTCTTTAACTTTTGCGTTAGGGTTTGCAAAGTCTCTGGTATCTACACTGGTGAATTCTGGGGAAGCGTGTCCAGAGAATACTTCATCACAGATTTTTTGACGGTTTACACCAACGTTCAATGCTTCTCTGATTGCTTTATCAGCAGTTACATTGTTACCGATTTTTGCACCAGCTGGACTGGTTTCACCGTTATCTTCAATGTATGGCAAGGAAATACCTTGTGCCCTACCTGCAGATTTTTCAACAAAGTTGTATCCGTCTACAGATTCGTTTAAAGCAGAAGTAGCAACAGGTGCTAAATCTACTTGGCCGGATTTGGCGAGTTCTAACCAGGTAGCTTCATCAGGGAATAACATGTTGATTTGAGTGAAGTAAGGTTTGTCACCATACCAGTTATCATTAAGTGTGAAAATAGCTTGTTGACCTTTATCCCAGTGGTCTAATACGTATGGTCCAGTACCAATAGGATTTTCACCATAAGTGTCATTGTCATACTCTTCAGGTACAATACCTACATATCTTAAATCATAAATAAAGGTTGATCTTGGTTCTACTAATTTGAATTCAACAGTAGTGTCATTTACAGCAGTTACTTTTTCAAGATTGGTTAAATCCAAATCAGTTTCAGTGTCTTTTGCAGTATTGAATGTAAATGCTACATCCTTTGCATCAAAAGTAGAGTTGTCTGAGAATTTAACATCATCTCTAACATTTACAGTCCAGGTTAAACCATCAGCACTGATTGAATAATCAGTTGCAAGGTCTGGAACAATATCTCCACTTTTATCTGTTTTGAACAAACAGCTTTGTACAAGTGGGTTATAGTTCATGTGTCCACAACCCCAACCGGTAAGTGGGTTGAAACCAGCTTCCGGTTCTTTCATATTGCTGTGTGATGCTACAGTCAAGTGAGTTGGATCACTGTCAGCACTTCCGCCCATAAAAGCGAAAGCAGCAATAGCGATAATGACAATAGCGGCAACAGCACCTATAATCATCTTTTTATCCATAATTCTTTCACCATATGAAAATTTTCTATTAAAATAAAAAGTATTACAAATTACCTAAAATTTGCCAAAAAAGTAATACTTTATTAGATTATTTTAATACTGTATATTATTATGTAGTAATAAATATAAAAAGATATTTATTACTTTTCAAGTATACTTGATAATTACCATACTGAAAAGTTTTTATTAAATTTTTTCAACGATAATAGATTTTTTCTAAATTATTATGAACAAAAATTAATTTTTTAATCTAAAAAAAGAACAAGTTAACAAAGTTAATTTTTATCGAAAGTAATACAAAAATTAATTTTAAATATCATTAACTGTAAATATTCGATTATGTCACTGTCTCTTGAATTAAAGAATTATCTGAAAAAAGAAGGTGCCAGCGAAGTTGGTTTTGCAGATATCACCAATTTCTCACCAAAAGAGGGATTGAATTCAGGTGTTGTTTTCTACATAACATATCCAAAGGAAATTATCAGAACCATGGAAAATGCACCAACAATGGAGTATCTATGGGAATTGATAGACCTAAACACTAGATTGGATGCTCTTGGAATGCTTTGTGAAGAATATTTGATCAATGAAGGATACGAAGCATATGCACAGACAAAAAAGAGATTAGGAACTGATTTTGGTGAATTCAATTCATTTGAACTGCCTCATAAGACAATAGCTACACGTGCAGGATTAGGTTGGATTGGAAAGTCAGCACTCTTTACAACATTGAAATATGGATCTGCCTTAAGAATGTCTTCAGTTCTGACCAATGCACCTTTAGATTTTGGAGAACCTGTTTTAGAATCAAAATGTGGAAAGTGCATGATTTGCAGAGATGCATGTCCAGGAGGGGCAATAAGTGGCAAAAACTGGAATTATAAGCTAAAAAGAAACGATTTTTACGATGATAAAAAATGCGAAAAGTATGCATTGGTAGTTTCTGAAGAGAACTTGGGAAAACCAGATACAGTATGCGGAAAGTGCATTTACGCCTGCCCACACACTCAGAAATATATTAAAAGAGCATAATTTCTAAAATTGATCTGATTAGTCTGCTTTGATGCTCTTTAAAAAAATAGTTATTTTTATAATTTTATTGCATAAGTTAAGATGCTTGCTTTAGGTGAGATCTCTAATTTTCTAATGAATTTTTCCATATGGATAGTTTCCAGTTCATCACCTTCATCTAAAGTAGTGACAAATCCCATTTTAGTCCAAAATTCGAAGGCACCTTTATAAGTATGGTGGGTATGCAAATAA
>JAGCLR010000024.1 GCA_017646885.1 Methanobrevibacter sp.
ATTTCTCCATTAATGAATGCTTCAACATTAGCTGCTGCTTCATCATCAGTGAATTGAATTGGAGGGTGTTTCATAACATAAGATGAAATGGAAGTTAATTGTCCACCGATTCCTCTTTCAAGTCCTAATTTACAGCAACGAATAGCGTCAATTACACATCCTGCAGAGTTAGGAGAATCTTCTACACTTAATCTGAGTTCTATGTCCATTGGAACGTCACCAAAGGTTTTACCTTCCATTCTTAAGAAACAGATCTTGTTGTCTTTTTGCCATGGTACATAATCACTTGGACCAATGTGAATGTCATGAGGATCCATTCTTTCTGCAAGTACGGATTGAACAGCTTCAGTCTTGGATTCTTTTTTAGAGTCTAAACGTTTTCTGTTTAACATGTTCAAGAAGTCAGTGTTTCCACCAGTGTTGATTTGGTAAGTGTGAACTAATTTAACACCTCTTTCCTTAAACAAGTTACTTAAGGTTCTGTGAGTGATTGTTGCACCGATTTGTGCTTTAATGTCGTCACCTACAGCAGGGATTCCTTTTTCTCTGAATTTTGCATCCCATTCTGGGTCACTTACAATAAATACTGGCATACAATTAATATAAGCAATTTCTGCATCTAATGCACATTGTGCATAGAATCTTGCAGCTTCTTCAGAACCTACTGGTAAATAACTGAGTAATATTTCTGCTCCACTTTCTTTCAAGACTTCAACTACGTCTACTGGTTCTTCATCAGCTACTATAAATGTATAATCATCTTCGAATTCTGCCATATGTTCACTTACACCATCAAGAACAGGTCCCATTTGGACAACTACATCGCTTTTTGGTATTTCTGGTTGGAAGACTGTAGTACAATTTGGTTTTGCAAAGATAGCTTCATCAACAGTTTTTCCAACTTTTCTTGCATCAATATCAAAAGCAGCTACCACTTCAATGTCAGTTGGATCCCATTCACCGATTTTCCAGTGCATAAGACCAATTGCATCTTCAGGATTCTTATCTTTATAATAATAGATTCCTTGTATAAGGGAACTTGCACAGTTTCCTATTCCTACTACAGCTATTTTAATTTTGCTCATATTTTCACCAGTAATAAAATAATTATAATTTTTGATTTTTTCAATTTCGTTACTCTTTAATAAAGTATCTTTTGATTTTTTTAAAAATTTATATAAACATTATTGAATAAAAATAAATATAAATCATATTACTTTAATATATTAACATTTATTTATATAAATCTTTTTAAAAAATTGATGAATTTTAAAAAAATAAACATTATATTTTCAACATTGATTTGGATTTTAATTTTTAATTCGGTGGTTAAATGAAAAAAGTGATTTTAATAGCATTTTATTTTAATCAGGTAAATGAAATTGCTTCAAAGCGTTTAAGGGCACTCGCAAAATATTTGCCTCAATTTGGATGGGAACCTATAGTCATTGTTCCGGATTTAGGTTTCATTCCAAAGGAAAACGATGATTTGAATTGCAGAATCATTTACACTGAATATGAGGATATGTTCGGTCATTTTTCCAATAAATTTAAGAAATCCAAATCAGTTGATTCCAAAGATTCCAATGATTCTAAAGATTCTAAAGATTCTAAAGATTCTAAAGATCCTGTTGAATTTAATGATGAAAAGCTAAAGGATTCCACCTCATTTTCCAATCCAATTGTTTCAAAAGCAATTTCAATGGCTGGTGAAGTCTTCGCATATCCTGATGGGATGAAATACTGGCATGAATCTGCATTAAAGGAAGCTTCTAAAATTATGGATGATGAAGAAATCGATGCAATCATAAGTTCTTCATGGCCTATAACCTGTCATACAATTGCAAAGGATTTAAAGGAAAAGCATGATATCCCATGGATAGCAGACTTAAGGGACCTTTGGAATTTAAATCCATATGTTTCACACACTTTCATAAGAGAGTATTTTGAAAAAAGATTGGAATTGAAGACATTTGAAAATGCAGATGCTTTAACAACCACTACAGATTTGGCTGCAGAGACATTGTCCACTTTGCATCCAAGCAGTAAGATAGTTCCAATTTTATCAGGTTATGATAATGATGACTTTAAATTCTTAGAGGAATTAGTTTCTAAAAGGGATGATTTTTCCACTGAACTTTCAGAAAAATTGAAGTTCATTTATGCAGGATCTTTATATGGTGGTAAAAGAGACCCAAACTATTTATTTGAGGCTATTCGACAATTGGAAGATGAGAATAAATTGGATTCCTCTAAAATCTCAATAGAATTTTACGGGGACAGCACAGGTTTGGAAGAGATCGCAAACCGTTATGGCCTTTTGGACATTGTTCACATTGGTGGTAAAATAGCTCATGAGGAAGTCTTGAAAAAGCAATTGAACAGTGATGTTCTCCTTTTGATATCTTGGGATAATGAAAAGGAAAAGATGTTTATTCCAGGAAAGATTTATGAATATTTCGCATTGAAGAAGCCGGTTTTATCCATTGGCTATAAGGAAGGTTCCCTAAAGGATTTGATTGAGGAAACTAAAGTCGGATATCATGTTTCAAGCTTAGATTCAACTAAAGAAGTTTTATTGGACATTTATAATGAATTTATTGAAAAGGGGACTGTTGAATTAAGGTCAGATATAAACATTGAAGATTATTCCATGGAAAATATGGCTAAAAAATTTGCTGATTTATTGAATGAATTAGAAAATTAACAATTTTTTAAAAGATAAACGATTATATAAAAAATAAAAGATTTATACTTATAAAATTATAAATTTATTTAGAAGATAAATATGAGGAAATAAAATGAATGCTTATTTAGAAATAATCCGTCCAGGAAATGCAGTTATGGCAGCTATTGCTGTAGTATTGATGATGTTTGTTGGTCATTATTATGAGTTGCCTATAATCATCTGTGCAATAATTGTTTTTGTTTGTACTGGTGCAGGAAATACCATCAATGATGTTTTTGATGTAAAGATAGATGAAATCAACAAGCCTAATCGTCCAATTCCATCAGGAAGAATCAGTCTTGAAAATGCGAGAAATTATGCTTTTGTTCTCTTTGGAATAGGCATTGTTTTAAGTTTTTTAGACAGTTATTTGGTTAATTCAATTTGGCCTTCTGTAATTGTGATTCCTGCTGCTGTGATTATGTACCTTTATGCAAGGAACTTAAAGGCTATGCCACTCATTGGAAATCTCACTGTAGCTACTTTAACAGGATTCTGTTTTGTAATAGGTGGGGTTGTTATAGCATGCGCTACAAACTCATTGAAGATTTTATTTATCTCAATTTATTTAGGATTATTTGCAATGTTCATGACATTGGCACGTGAAATAGTGAAGGATATGGAGGATATTGAAGGAGATAAGCAAGAAGGAGCAAGAACTTTTCCTATTTTATATGGAAAGAAAATCCCTTCAATAATTTCAATAATCCTGATTGTCGTTACAACTTTAATGTGCCCTATTTTATACATCTTCAAGATCTTTAATGTTGGATATATGCTGATAATGATTGTGCCTATAGTCATCTTTTTGTATAGCGCTTACAGCTTAAAGTTGAACCCCCCTGAAGAGACATGTGCTAAGGTATCTAAAAATCTGAAAATAGCTATGCTAATTAGTTTTGTAGCATTTGTAGTAGGATCTTTTAATGTTTTTAACTTTTTATAATTTTTAGAAATTAATGTTAAAGTTAATCGATTTATTTTTGAATTATTGCTGAAATTGATTGTTAAAAGTAAATGGAATTATTAGGATTAGTGAAATTATGATGATTAAAAATATTTTAGATGATTTAAATATCTCTAAGAATGATTTTTTCTATTTATTTATTTTAACAGTCTTTAGCATTCTAATCACTTATACTCTCATAAATTTCAATCAGGTTTTAGGAATTTACTGCTCTGATGTTTTCATTTACTTATCAAATTCCCTTGTTTTTGCAGGTTACCAATCAAGTATCCTGTATCTATACTTATCTCCAGTCATTTGCATTTTAACAGCTATTCTATTCAAATTGGGATTCTTATCAGAGGCCTCTCTTTATCTTGTAACTGGAGTCTTTTGCATATTTGCAAACATAGGAATTTACGTGCTTTTAAAGAAAAAGTTCAGTTCATTATTAAGCCTTTGTGGAGCATTTCTTTTTGGAAGCTTTTCACTTACCTTGCTTTGGTGGGCAAATGGAACATTGGATGTTC
>JAGCLR010000238.1 GCA_017646885.1 Methanobrevibacter sp.
AACTCTATAAGATTTATTATAAAGATACAGGACTTTTGATTGCATCGCTTGACGAAGAAGCTCAGGAAGATTTGAGAGCCAATAAGAATCTGGGCACATACAAAGGAGCTATATACGAGAATATTGTCGGAGATATGCTTGTAAAACAAGGCTACAATCTCTATTACTATAGCAGCGACAAGCCTTCTCTTGAAATGGATTTCTTTGTTAGAGATGCAGACTCCCTTATTCCTGTAGAAGTAAAATCCAATGACAACGCAACTGCATCGCTTAATAAGTTGCTAAGTGATGATAAATATACAGACGTGAAATATGGTATCAAGCTGGGATATAAGAATATTGGCTTCAATGGTAAGTTTTATACTTTCCCTTATTTCTTGAGTTTTTTACTAAAGAAATTTTTGGTAGAGAAGAATTAAAAACATAATAAACAATATAAGCTGTCTTGAGGCTGCTTATATTATAATATTATTTGGTGATTTGTTAAATTGGAATGAAGTTACTTCATGGTCTATCGTCCGAATATTATAACCTCTATGTTTAACAATTCCAGATTCAACCATTTGTTTAAACTCTTGAAGAGATTGTTCAAACAGATTTTCATTCGAATCTGATTCAAATCTTTCTTTAGCTCGATCGAGAATATCTTTTAATTGAATTGTAATATCCATTTTAAATAAACGTTCTAGTGTGAATAAATTGAGGAAAATTATGTCTAGCAACAAAATCCCTTAAAATTTTATAGTAATTTCTTATAGCCTCGCGTTCAGGTTTATCACTATAGTCTGTAATTTGTAATTTGAGAGACTTAAGGGTTTCTATATCTATTGGACGTCCATGAGTCTTCCATTCATTATTATCACCAAGTTTATTAGCAATTTCTTCAGCTCGTTGCTCTTTTTCTTCTAGTGTAACAGCACGTCCATCAGAATGTATATTCCAATTCTTAAATTTATAATTTACTAACCATTTTTTCAATAGTGAAATTGTTAGTTCTTTTGCTTGTTCATACCCTCTTAATTCTGCTAAGTCAAAGTCTTTTAGTATAAGGAACTCTGCTTGTGTCAATTTGTTTTCTTGAGCTTTCTTTATCAACTCATTAATCTTATCTAAATATCCTAGTGCAGGAACAAATTTACCATCTTTATTAGGGACTTGAGGATCTATTGGACCTAGGACAGAAAAATAATCCATCCAGATCTCATCACCACTCATACAAAATATAGTACCAGCACTATATGCACAATCAGGAACAATAAAAATAACTCTATCGTAATGGTGCCGAATAATGTTCACGTATCTTTCAACTGCTGCAGCACTCCCACCTGTTGTTGTAAGAATTACAGCTAAGCAATCTCTTTTGTCTGGGGTCTTAGCAAGATCTTCAATAATTCCAAGAATGCTATTTTCCTGACCGTCTACAATGGGGCCAAAATAGTTGAACACATCACAATCTAAGGCCTTTTCAAGTTCCGCAAGGCTTGTATTCATAAGATCCCTAAGGGCTTTATCAATTGATGGTACCATAATTATGCTATTATTCTTAGCAAAGATACAAGAATCTTTTAGATTAAACAAGGCTTTAACTAATTATATTTTTACGTCTGGAGAATGTGAAAATAGATAATATTTGAACAGAAAAGGAAGGAACACTTCTTTTATTGTTCAAAATATTGCTATCGGGTATCATCTAGTTGTTTATTTTCATTTTTTTTAGTGCCATTTTAAATCTCTTGAGCAGAAATTATTGCAGTAGACAACAAAAAAGGTTGTAGTCGTACAACCATATTGAAAACATTTTGTATATTTGCACTGTGTGATACTAAATAAGGTACTGTATGAAATATCTTAATATTAAGAAGGCTTTGACTGCATGGCAAGAGTTGCAACCACTATCTGAGAAGGA
>JAGCLR010000239.1 GCA_017646885.1 Methanobrevibacter sp.
ACAGGTAATGATAAGGAAAAATCAGATGAGGAATCTTTTAAAAAGGACCTTATCGGTGAATTGAATAAAAAATTATAGGATTTTCCTTTTAGTTTATTTAAAATTATGGCTTTAATTGTTAAATTCTTTTTAAATTTATTTGAGGGATAAAATGACTTTTCATGTAATGATCATACCGACTTTAGGATGCCCATCTAACTGTTCCTATTGTTGGGGTTCTGAAGAGAATGCAGAACTAATGGATATTGATGTTATAAATCAGATTGTCAAATGGTTAGCTGATTTTAGAGATGAACCTGTACATTTCACCTTCCACGGTGGAGAGCCATTGCTTGCAGGTTATGAATTCTACGAAAAGGCACTTCCATTGCTTAATGATGCAACAACTCATGAAACTGAAGGTTTTTCCCTACAAAGTAATTTATGGCTTTTAGATGAGGATATGGCTAAGCTATTCTCAAAATACAATATTGCTATCAGTACAAGTATCGATGGCCCTAAGGAGATCAATGATTACCAAAGAGGTGAAGGTTACTTTGATAAAACCATGAAATCAGTTAAGTTAGCTACTGATAATGGCATACAAATCAACTTTGTTTGCACATTCACTTCCTATTCCAAGGATTTCTCTGATGAGATTTATGATTTCTTTAAGGAAAACGGATTGAACTTGAAAATCCATGCTGCATTGCCATCATTACGTGGAGATAATGCAGATCCATGGGCACTTCCTCAAGATGAGCATGGAAAATTGCTAATCGATTGGTTAGATAAGTACTTATACGACTTGGATAAGTTTGTTATCATGGATTTGGACCATATTGCAAAAAGCAGCCTTAGAAGAGTAGGAACCTTATGCACTTTTAATGACTGTATGGGAACTACACTTGCTGTTGGTCATGACGGTTCCATTTACCCTTGCTATCGTTTTGTTGGAATGGATGAGTACATTATGGGAAATGTATACGATGAGCCATCTATGGAAGATTTGGAGAAATCTGAAGCATGGGAAAAACTAATGGAATTCAAGAGTTTTGTTGATGAGGACTGTGCAGACTGCAAGTTCATTAAATTCTGCAGAGGCGGATGTCCTTACAATGGAATAGTTGCTACCCAATCTCCAAGAGCTGTGGATCCACAATGTGCAGCTTATAAGATGATTTTTGGTGAAGTTTCAAGAAGGGCTAATGAGGACTTTAAGAAGAATGCAATGGCTGCATTTGGTGGAGCTCCAAGAGTCAGAAAAGAAGGAGAGCCATTTTCAATCATGGATTTAATGACTAAAATGTAATTTCTAAATTACTTTTTCTATTTTTTTTATTTTATTTTATTTAATTTATTTTACTATTTTTTATTATATTGCTTTATTTTAACTTATTTTAACTTATTTTCATTCTTTTTATTAATTTTAAAACTCTTTTTATAGTTAACTATTAATAATATGTAAATTAAATAAATATTTATATTATACTTTATTTACGATTCTATCGAATTGTAGAGTTAATATAATCTTAATTAATAGAGAATTCATTTGAAAAGTTCTAAAAACTTGAATTATGGAATTTATTAGAAAATTTTCAAATATTAATTTATATTTATAGAGGCATGATATGTTTTTAAAAATTAGGAGAGACACTTTAATAATTTTATTATTAGCTTTTATCTTAATTGTTTGTGGTAGATTGATTATCTATGTAGCATATGCATCCTCTGCTGAAGTCGCTGAAGGTGTACCTATTGCAGGTATTATCGTTAAAGGAAATGATATAGTTCCTATTGACAGTATTCGTTATAATGTTCAGAACTCTGGTTTAAGAGAAGGCAGTTATATTGATGGAGATATCCTTAAGACATCCATACGGGAGCTGCCCGTGACTGAGGCCGAGGCAAATGCAGAGAAATTCGTTCGAAGATCAACAATTCCAGGTACTAAAATCGCCCCTATTGCTGGAGCGGATGTTACTGTAAACAGAGACACTGGTATTGTTACTGTTACTGTTATCGAAGATTTCTCTACCATTAATATTACAGGTAATAAAACTACTTCTAGTGATAATTCAAATCTAGAAAAATCAACAAGTGTTTATAATTATAGTATTGCTGGATAGGAGGTTAAAATTTGAGTAAGAAGTCTAATAGAATCATAGGTTTAGTATTTTTAGTTTTAATGCTCTTTTCAGTAATTGCTGCCGCTTCAGCTACTTGTAACGTAATTGTTATTACTGACCCAAGCGGTGAAGATCCAAATGGTGCTGCTGCAGGAAGTATGTCCTTTGCAAACAACATGTTCCAATCTTCATTCATCATGTCAAAGAATGATGGATATGCGATGCTTTCCGGGGGGGAAGGTAACGGTACAGAAAGGAACTATGCGATTATTGATGCACTTGGAGCTATGCAACATGGTTCAAGCCCAGCAGCTGCTGCTGCTTTAGCAAGTGGTTTTGACGGTATTCGTCTCGTTATTGGTGGACCTTCAATGGGTGCAGCTATTGGTGGAGACTATAATGCATATCTTGTTGTTGTAGATGATAGTGGAACTATCAGAGTTACTCACCATGAAGGTGGGGTAGTGCAATTACCTCAAGGCTCTAAAGGAGCTATCATTCACTTAAGGAACAGTCAAGGTAACCCTAAGATGGGTACTGCAGACCGTGTACGTAGGGAAACTGCAGTAAACATTGGTAAAATGATTAGGGATGGATATCCTGCTACCTATATCGTTGGAAAAGCTATGGAAGAAGTAGCTAAAGACTCTGGTGAGAAATACGGTGGGGGTGCAGTGAACCTTGTATCATTAATCAGTACTGGAGACATGTTCGTACCGAAAGAAGTAAACACCACAGGTTATCCTATGGATGAGAATTACTCTAAAGTATGTTTAGACTGTGGTTGGGCTACTGGTTACCCTGATGCGGAAAACTATAACGTATGTCCAATATGTAATCATGAACTTGAAATACGTTCAGCTACAGATGTTTTGATTAATGAGATTACAATATCCAAGGATGCTGTTTCCGTTTCCGTTTACGGAAGTGAAAAGGCCGGTTTGTCTGATATTACCCGTGAGGTAGTGAAAGCATCAGTGAAGAAGTATGGTTATAATGCATCGACTATAGCCGGTTCGATAAATAAGGGTATCAATAACGGTCTTATCGTTGGGGTGGATTATGTGGAACCTAGCGATTTAAACGTTAAACCTGATGTCCGTGCTGTAGGTGTATACTATAATCCATTGCCTAATGGTAGAACTTCTCCTGCATGGAATTTACCTATCAATTCAATGGTGCTTACTATTTTAGGTTCTATCCAAACAGCAATCGGATTTGTTTTAATAGTCTTGGTTGTATTCAGAACAAGATTATTGAAATC
>JAGCLR010000240.1 GCA_017646885.1 Methanobrevibacter sp.
ATTTTTTTGATATAAGCAAATAAATGTGTTAATTTATGAGAAAATGGAAGATTATGTGCATGATTCGACCATTTTGGGATTAATTCACTTCAAATAATCAATCTATGATTTACCACATATAAACAATCATCCCCTGTCACGCAATATGGCAGGGGATGAAAAATATAGAATGAGTTTATTAACAATTGCCCTTGTGGTCGCTTTCGTTCTCTGCAACAGTCATTGTTGCAAAATCCCAAACTGAATAGGAAATCTGTCCCCATTCAATACCGCAGATGTCCGAAATCTTCCAAGCACCATTCACATTCTTCATATACAGAACAATATCATCAGATGCATTAGGTTTTCTATCATCAAATGTGATATATACTAATGTATAATTTGGGTCGCTATGGTCATACTCTTCAATTTCATAATTGTGGAGTGAACCATCTTTAAATTTCCAATAGCCATTTTTTGCCCAACTATCAAGAGTGTTGTACTTAAACGCCTTGTGCAATTCAGTGTAGAAATCATCGGTCATAACCTCTTTATCGTCCATTGTTCCACCATATGCGCCGTGTACAACTTCTTCGATTTGTGCTTCGATTTCCAACTCTTTCATAGTGGCGTCAAAAAGGCTATCCAGATCCATGCCTAAATCAAGTATTGTTTGCAATCCTTCTTCGCCCAATGCTTTTTTCCAGACGTACTTCTCTATATCTTTCTCGTTGGGTTTAATCTCCCAAAATTCGGTAGAACCTTTGGTGGTGATACTAAAAGTAAAGTGTACTTCTGTACCAAGTTCTTCAAATTCCCAAACATTTTCATCAACGAGTGTATAGGGCGACAAAAGAATATTTGCATTTTCGTAGCCGTAATACACTTTCTTGGCGTATTTGTTGTTCTCTGCTACCTTTTGAGTGAGTAATTGCTTAAATCCCTCATCTTCTGTAGTGGTTGCAAATTCTTCAATCATTGTGTCGTAAAACTCTTCAGCTTTGGCGTCTTGATCATACTGGACAAACAGGTCGAAAGCAGCTACATAGAATTTTACAGCATCGTTGATTTGAACTTGATAGTCCTCAGGACTGGATGTACATGACATCATCAAAAGGCATGATATGCCTGCTAATAAAAACTTTTTCATATGTTTTTAATTTAAAGATTGATTATTTTTGCTTTTTTTTATTTTTTAGTATTTGTTTATAATTTCCAGAAATGTATGCTTCAAAAAATTCATCCATTGAAGACCAATAATTTGTAGTTTTTTGGAAATCCACAAGCATTTTAGTATTACGATTGATAAACTCGCTCACAGGATAATTGCACATTTCTTTTAATTCCTCATACTTGTCTATATATGCCATTAATTTAGGATTCCCAGATGTCTTTGCATCTAAAAATATTAATGTCTTGAAATCTTCACGATTAAGTTTTTCCGAATAATTATTTATTTTTTTATGTCGATTACTTAGTTCTTGGGTAAAATCTCCATAAGATAATTTATCATATAATTGCAAAAACTCTTCTTCAGACTTGAATAACTTACTATATTTATTATACAGAGTTTCTTGACAAATAGGCTCATTAAAAACTTCATTTGCTAATAACTTTATAGCAACTTGATATATATCATATTTGCAACGATAGTCATGATAAACAGAGTCTACTTTTGCTGCAAACTCAGGATGCAAACTACAATATATTTTTGCATGGTGTTCTGGATTATTCATTTTGCATATCGTTTCCATTGAAGAATCCAATTTTTGATACTCACTTTTCATATCTTTAAGTATTGTTTGATATGCTTTTTCTATATTAGCAGAAATATACGATTTATTTAAAACATAAATCAAAGGATTAATTTTCACATCTAATGAGACATGAAAATACGGATTGTTCGCCAATTTCTTATTGTATGCCATTATGCTATCTGCGAGTTCTCTATTATACTTGTTTAACAAATCCAATTGCTTTCCAATAGTTTCGCTATTCCAATACAACTCCCATGGAGCATTCGAGTCAATTTGTCTTATATTAAATGATAATGGTGTTGATAATTCTTGATTAGGTATATGTATAGTAATATGAAAATTGCTCGGTACATTTTTATTTGTTCCAGAACCTAAATACAAGGGGATTTGTGCTTCCACTACATATACATCCTTTTTGTTAAAAACACCCCATTTTGTCTTTGTTATTTCGTTACCCTTAACCACATATTCATTGAGATTTCTTGCTTGATGTGAAGGTAAACTTAATTTAGTTATAAATTCTTTTTTGAGTTCGTTTTTGTCAAACTTGAATTGCTCTATAATTTTTATTGTACTTGTTTGTGTTTCAGCATCATACTTTAGAGGAGATAGAGTTATTTCTAAACTATTGCAGAGTTCTTCATATAGAGATGTACATTTTTCATTAAAAAGCCCCTTTGCATTCCCCATAATTCTAGTATAATATTGATTTTTTGTTTCAAATTCATCCTTCGTGAAATTTGCAGAATAACTCTTTTCTAGCCAACTAACCATCTTACCATAATCAGATTTTTTCCATTCGTTTATTCTATCTTCTTCCGACATAAGAGATTTAGCCTGCTCTAATTCTTTATTCATTCTATCTGTCATCATTTTCATTTGATCAGGATATTTTAATCCATAATCTAATTGTGCCATCGCAAGTGCGCCGTCTATACCTCCTAACATACTAATTAGGTAGTAGTCTTCCATTGTTGCAGCAGAATAGAATCCATTTTTAAAAAACAGAAAGTACTCCATTTTTATCTCATTAACTTTCTTTTCATATGCAGTTTCTGCAAAAAGAGATAAAACAGATGCGCATAGCATCATCAAAATAAAAATTCGTTTCATATTATTACTATTGGTTATTATTTTTAAATTCTTGTAATTTCTCTACTCTGTAGTTACCTTGTAAAATCTCATCAATTTTTTTACGCAGAGATGGTAATATAGGTAATTTATCTAGAATAGAATCTGTTAGTATTTTCGGAATAACAAACCACGTCGCAAACCCTCTAACTGATGGCGTTCCACATCCCCGATGAAACCAACGTATTCCTAGACATGGCTCATTTTCCCAACGCATGATAACAACAGCCCACCTCTCTGTTAGATCTTTGTAAACAACGAACCATGGACCATCCACATTATTTTGTGGAGAATTTATTTGTAAAATTTCATCATCTAAGTTTAATGGAAAACTTTGTCCTGCATTCTTTTTCATAATATATATGATTTTTTTGCCTACTCTTCATCGGATTTTCGGCTTTCTCCGTTATTATCTACACACATAAAAAGACTGCCCTCACTTACTGGCAGGTAGGCTCTGGAATGGCCTGTGTCCCAAATAAGCAAAAGCAGTCTACACCATACGGTGGACTGATTCAACTTATCTTCCTTGGGCACAGATGAATTTTCCAGATTTACCTGCCAAGCCGATACGCTGATACGTCTCAAAATATGTCCGTCTCCGAAGAGACACCGCAAAAGTACAAAAAATATTTCACTCTTACAAATAAAAGTTCTATTTTTCATCATTTTGCTGTATGATATAGACCACTTTTGCTTTTCGGCTGCAAAGGTACGGATTTATTTTGTGCCAAATCGTGCCAAATAAATTCTTTTCGTACCAAATGCAAAAGTGAATCAAAATTAGCTGTATTTTTGCGGCTAATTATTAGAAATATTTGCATATATCAAAGAAAAAGTGTACTTTTGCAACACAAAAGCAAATTTCTATGGAAGACAATTTTGGCATACAACTTTTTGAAGGAAAAAAAGTCCGTTTCGTTTGGGATGAAGAGCAAGAGAAGTACTATTTCTCCGTCATAGATGTAGTACAGATATTAACAGACAGTGCGGACATAAAGCAATATGTCAAGCGTATGCGTGCGCGTGATCCAGAATTGAATGTCAAGTGGGGTACAATTTGTACCCCTGTTGAAATGTTGGCTCCTGACGGCAAACGCCGTAAAACTCAAGCTGCTGATTTAGAGGGAATTTTCCGCATCATTCAATCGATTCCCTCAAAAAAAGTTGAGCCTGTGAAGCAGTGGTTAGCACAATTAGGCAGCCAGCGTATTGACCAGATGATAGACCCAGAACTGACCTTCCAAATGGCAATAGAAGACTACCGCAGACAGGGATACTCCGACAAGTGGATAAATGAACGTATGCGTTCCATAGAAATGCGCAAAGAATTGACCGATGAGTGGAAACGTTCAGGCATAACAGAGCAGCGTGACTTTGCGATTCTTACCAATGTACTCACGCAGGCATGGAGTGGAATGACCACTAGACAATATAAATCCTACA